>JABDLY010000076.1 GCA_013001755.1 Sphingomonadaceae bacterium | reverse complement strand
CCTTGTTCGAAAAACGCGCGGCGACGTCCGCAGCCATCACTGGCGCGCCGTAGAGATTGTCGGTCGGGATATCGAAAAAGCCCTGAATCTGCCCGGCATGGAGATCCATCGTCAGCACCCGGTTGGCGCCGGCGGTGGTGATCAGATTGGCGACGAGCTTGGCGGAAATCGGCGTGCGGGGCCCCGGTTTCCGGTCCTGCCGCGCATAGCCGAAATAGGGGAGCACAGCGGTGATCCGCTTGGCCGAAGCGCGGCGCAGCGCATCGATAATGATCAGCAACTCCATCAGATTGTCATTGGCCGGATAGCTCGTCGACTGGACGACGAAGACATCCTCGCCGCGGACGTTCTCCAGCACTTCGACGAAAATCTCTTCGTCGGCAAAGCGCCGGACATTCGCTTCGGTCAGCGGAATTTCGAGATATTGCGAGATCGCGCTCGCCAGCGGCAAATTCGAATTGCCCGAGAGAAGTTTCATGCGCGCCGATCCCCTTTTCGAATGCTCGTTTCTTAGGCGGAGATTTGCAAAAGCGAAACAGGCCGGGAGGACGATCCTGTCGGAAACTCGAACTTGGGAGCCGGAATTTTCGGCAGGCAGGCCCTGGACGGCGAAAACACTGCGGCCGGCCTGCTGCTTTTCGGCGTCCTGAAGACCGCCGGCCAAGCCGGATATTGCTGCCGATCATCGCGCCGCCTAAGAGCGCACCATGACCGACAGGCTCGCGATAGCGTTTGCACAGCTCAACCAGGTGATGGGCGATCTTTCCGGGAACGCGGAACGGATGCTCGGCGTGCGCGCCGATTGCCCCGATGCCGATCTGGTCGTCTATCCCGAGCTGCAGCTGATCGGATATCCGCCCGAGGATCTGGTGCTCAAGCCGGCGCTCGTCGAACAGGCGGCTGCCGAACTGGAGCGGATGGCGGCGGCATCGGCTGACGGCCCGGCGATGCTCGTCGGCACGGTGATCGCCGAGAAGGGCAAACTTTATAATGCGATGATACTGCTCGATAGCGGCAAGGTTGCGGCGATTACGCGCAAGCACAGGCTGCCCAATTACGGGACCTTCGATGAGCTGCGGCTGTTTGCGGCGGGTCCAATGCCCGATCCGATCGAAATTCGCGGCGTGAAGATCGGCGTGCCGATCTGCGAGGATATCTGGGTCGACGGCGTCAGCGCGCATTTGGCGGCGCAGGGTGCCGAGCTGCTGATCGTCCCCAATGGCAGCCCCTATGAAGTCGACAAGGACGATATCCGGCTGGCGCTCGGCAAGGCGCGCGTCGCAACGACTGGCCTGCCGCTCGCCTATCTCAACCGCGTCGGCGGGCAGGACGAATTGGTGTTCGACGGCTCGTCCTTCGTCCTCAACAAGGATGGCGAGATCGCCTGGCAGTTCGCCGATTGGGAAGAGGAAGTCGCGACGACGATCTGGGAGAGACAGGAGAGCGGCTGGGCCTGCACCGATGGGCCGCAGCATCGGCTCGACGAGAACCCCGCCGACATTTATCATGCAATGCTGATCGGCCTGCGCGACTATGTGAACCGCAACCGCTTCCCGGGCGTCGTGCTCGGCCTGTCGGGCGGGATCGACAGCGCGCTGTCTGCCGCTATTGCCGTCGATGCGCTCGGCGCGGACCGCGTCTGGTGCGTGATGATGCCGTCGCGCTTCACAAGCCAAGAAAGCCTCGACGATGCGGCCGAATGCGCGGCGATGCTCGGCTGCAAGCTCGATACCATACCGATCATGCCGGCGATCGAAGGGTTCGATGCAATGCTCGAAGACAGTTTCGCCGACGCCAATGTCGATATTACCGAGGAAAATATCCAGTCGCGCATCCGCGGCGTGACGCTGATGGCGCTCTCGAACAAATTCGGCCATATGTTGCTGACGACGGGCAACAAGTCCGAAATGGCGGTCGGCTATGCGACGATTTATGGCGATATGGCGGGTGGTTATTCGGTGCTCAAGGACGCCTATAAGCTCACCGTTTTCGCGCTGTCGCGCTTCCGCAACGCGCAGAAACCCAGCCTCGCCATGGGTCCCGACGGGCCGGTGATGCCCGATAATGTGATCGACAAACCGCCCTCTGCCGAGCTGCGCGATGACCAGAAGGATTCCGATTCGCTGCCGGATTACGAAATTCTCGATCCGATCCTGAGGGGGCTGGTCGAGGAGGAAGTGTCGGTCGAGGAAATCGTCTCGCGCGGCTTCGACCGCGAGACGGTCACCCGCATCGAACGCCTGCTGTACATCGCCGAATATAAACGCCGCCAGGCCCCGCCCGGAGTAAAGATCGGCGCCCGCAATTTCGGCCGCGACAGACGCTATCCGATCACCAATGCGTTTCGGACGGTTTGATGACGATTCTGACGCAGAATGCCGCCCTAATTGCCGCTCTTGCAGGATTTGCGGGAGCAATCATCGGTGGAGTCCTCGCAGCATTTGGCTCCGTTAAAGCCGTCCGGGCTGCCCAAAAAGACATCGAAGCAGATTCTCTCCGGCGTATGCGTTTGGAATGTGCGATTAACATAGCTGGATTGCGCCATGCTCTCACGAATTCACTCACGCCTTCCAGCAACGATAAAGCCAAGCTCATGTTTGAGCTCAATCGAGCCCCATTTCTTTGGTACGATAAGCCGGAAGTGATTTCGCTACTCCGCCAATTACGTAATCAATCTGGTGACACAGCTGAGAATTTGGCTCAGCTCATTACACAGATGTCAAAAGATACGCCGCTCGATCTGAGCAGTTTAAATGAGTCCGACATTAAACAAACAGCGATGGTCTTATAGCCATGACCATCACCCGCTTCGCCCCGTCGCCCACGGGCCGGCTCCATGTCGGCAATATCCGTACCGCACTACACAACTGGCTCTATGCGCGGCAGCAGGGTGGGCAGTTCCTGCTTCGCCTCGACGATACCGATGCCGAGCGGTCGAGCGAGGAATATGCCCAGGCTATCCGCGCCGACCTTGCCTGGCTCGGCCTCGATATCGATGGCGAGGAGCGGCAATCGGCGCGCACCGATCGCTATGAGGCGGCGTTCGAAAAACTGCGCGAGGCCGGGCGGGTGTACCCGGCGTTTGAAACGCCGCAGGAACTCGAGCTCAAGCGCAAGGTCCAGCTCGGGCGCGGCAAGCCGCCGGTCTATGATCGCGCAGCGCTCGAACTGAGCGAGCAGCAGATCGCCGATTTCGAGACCCAAGGCCGCGCGCCGCATTGGCGCTTCAAGCTCGATCATGATGCGCAAATCCTGTGGGACGATCTGATCCGCGGCCCGCAGCATTTCGATCCGGCGCTGCTCTCCGATCCGGTGATCCGCCGCGAAGACGGTAGCTGGCTCTACATGCTCCCCTCGGCGGTCGACGATGTCGAAATGGGCATCAGCCATGTCGTGCGCGGCGAGGATCATGTCACCAATACCGGTCTCCAGCTCCAGATGTTCGAGGCGATGGGCGCGCCGCCGCCCGCCTTTGCGCATGAGGCGTTGCTCGTCGGCAGCGAGGGCAAGCTTTCCAAACGGCTCGGCTCATTGGGTTGCGATGCGTTTCGCGAATCCGGGATCGAAGCGTCGGCGATCGTCAGCCTGCTCGGACGGATCGGCACGAGCGACCCCGTCGAGCCTTTCGCCGATCCCGCGCCGCTGATCGAGAGCCTGGATTTCACGCGCTTCAGCCGCGCGCCCGCGCGGTTCGACGACGAGGAACTCAAGGCGCTCAATACGAATATCGTTCATCAGCTCGATTATGAAGCCGTGGCCGACCGTCTTCCCAATGGCGTCGATGCGGCGGCATGGCTTGCGATCCGGCCCAATTTGGAGACGGTTGCCGATGCCGGGGATTGGTGGGCGGTGGTTGAAGGGCCTGTTGATTCGCCCGCCTTCGATGCGGAAACCGCGGCCTTTCTCGATTCTGCGGCGGCGAGAGCGGAAAGCCTCGATTGGTCGGGTGAAATCTGGAAAGATCTGACCGGCCAGCTCAAGGCCGATACCGGGCGCAAGGGCCGCGATCTCTTCCTGCCGCTGCGCCAGGCGCTGACCGGCCGCGATCATGGACCCGAAATGGCCGCGCTGCTGCCGCTGATCGGAAAGCAACGCGCTGTCGCGCGGTTGAAAAGATAGCGGTCATAAAAAGCACCGATTGGGCTGAGCTTGTCGAAGCCCTGCCCTTTCTTTCCGAATGGCGAAAAGTAAGAACAACCCTTCGACAGGCTCAGGGCAATCGGGATTTTTGATAAGAGCTTCCTTGCAAAAGCGTCGCGTTCCATCGCACATAGTTGCAAAGCAAAACCAAGTTCAGGGGGATTCGCCTTGCCGCAACTTCAACTCGATCGCCGTCATTTCCTGGCGGGTCTTGGCGCCGGATCGGCGCTGCTCGCTGGAGGGGCGCCGGTCCGCGCGCTGGCGCAGCTCGCCGAGCCGACCGCCTGGCCGTCGACCGAGGCGTTTCTTTCGGCCTATCGGATGACCAAGCCACTGCCGGGTGCGATGGCGGCAATCGGGCATGGTATGGAGCCGACCACCTATCTGGCGGCAGGGCAATCGGCGTTCGTCGGCGGCGCGGCGCTCGGCCCGGATACGATCTGGCGCATCTATTCGATGACCAAACCGGTGACCGGCATGGCGGCGATGATCCTTGTCGACGACGGCGCGCTGACGCTCGATCAGGATATCGGAGAACTGTTGCCCGAATGGGCGTCGCCTATGGTGCTGGCCGATCCGGCGAATTCGCTCGACGCGCGGCCCGCCGCCGGACCGATCACCGTCCGCCACCTGCTTACCCATACCGCCGGGCTCGGCTATTCGATCGTGCCGCCGCTGCGGCTGCAGGCGGCAATAATGGAGGCCGGGCTGTTTGGCGGGCAGATTTCGCGCGATCCCGCGGTCAACGCCGCTTCGGCGGGAGGTGCGACCGTCGGTGCGCCGCCGACTTCGATCGAGGAATTTTCGCAGCGCGCGGCGAGCCTGCCGCTCCTGGCTGACCCGGGCGCGGTGTGGAGCTATTCGATGTCGCTCGAAATCCTGGCGCGCGTCATCGAGGTCGCTGCGGGCATCCCCTATGAAGACTTCCTTCGTACGCGGATGTTCGAGCCGCTCGGCATGGCCGATACCTTTTTCCAGGTGCCTGCATCGAAGATCGGGCAGATGACCGACAACCACGCCTTGGTGAACGGCAATGTCGTCGTCATCGATCCGGCCGATTCGGTCTATCTCGATCCGCCTCCGATCGCCTATGGCGGCGGCGGACTGGCCTCGAGCGCGCACGATTACGATCGCTTCCTTATGATGCTGCTCGGCCATGGCGCGATCGGCGATGCTCGGATCATGAGCGAGGAAACCGCGCGGCTCGGCATGTCCGACCTCCTGCCCGCGGATGTCGACAAGTCGCGAATGTATGCACCATCCGGTTTCGGTGCGGGCGGCGCCGTGGCGACAGGAGTGGCCACCGGAGGAACCGAAGGTCAGCCTGCGGGCAGTTTCGGCTGGGGCGGGGCCGCGGGCACGGCAGCCTGGGTCGATTTTCGCAACAATATGCGGGTTTCGGCTTATATTCAGCTCATCGGGCAGCCGAATAACGATTTCCGCCCCGGCTTCACCAACGCCGTCTATGCCGACACCGCAGCGCAGCGAGCCGACGGATGACCGCGCCGATAGAGCTATATTACTGGCCGACGCCCAATGGCTGGAAGATTTCGATCGCGCTTGAGGAAATGGGGCTGCCTTACGAGATGAAGCCGGTGAATATCGGTACCGGCGAACAGTTCGAGCCCGAATTCCTCAAGATCAGCCCGAACAACCGGATGCCGGCGATCGTCGATCCCGAAGGGCCCGGCGGCAAACCGATCTCGCTCTTTGAATCGGGCGCGATCCTGCAATATCTCGCGCGCAAATCGGGGCAGTTCGGCGGCGCCGATCCGCGCGAACAGGCCGAGGTCGAAAGCTGGCTGATGTGGCAGATGGGCGGTCTCGGGCCGATGGCCGGGCAGACGCATCATTTCCGCATGTACGCGCCGAAGATTGAGCCCGACCCCGAAAAGCTGCGCTATGGCGTCGATCGCTACACCAGGGAAACCGGCCGGCTTTACGGCGTGCTCGACAAACGGCTCGCCGATCGCGAATTCGTCGCCGGCGGCCTGTCGATCGCCGATTTTGCGATATGGCCGTGGATCATTCCCTGGCAGATGCAGGGGCAGAATATCGACGCTTTGCCGAACCTCAAACGCTGGTTCGAGCAATGCGCGGCGCGCGAGAATTTCCAGAAAGGCTTCGCGCTAGGCTTGGAGCTGCGCAAGGACCTCGATGCCGACAGCGAGGAAGCCCAGGCGGCGCGCAAGGTTCTTTTCGGACAGAAATAGGGTAGTCCAACGTCACCCCAGCGCAGGCTGGGGTCTATCCCAGACCTGTAATCGCAAGACCGGCATCTGGGATAGATGCCAGCCTGCGCTGGCATGACGGCGTTCTCCTCCGATGGCCCTGTTGCAGCGTGAGAGAGAGAGCCGCATATCGCGGGCACGAAAGGACAAGACTTTGGACAAAGACGATGACGCGCTCGGCAAGGGGCCGAAATCGCCCGAGCAATTGGTCGGCAAACTTGTCGACCTGCTCGATGTCGAGGAGATCGACACCGATCTGTTCCGCGGCCCGCAGCTTCCCGGCGGCGTCGGCAGGGTATTCGGCGGTCAGGTTATCGCGCAGGCGCTGATGGCGGCGAATCGCTCGGTCGATAGCGAGCTGATCGCGCATTCGCTCCACGCCTATTTCATGCGTCCGGGCAATGAGAACCACCCGATCATCTACCGGATCGAGCGCGACCGCGACGGGCGGAGTTTCTCGACGCGGCGGATCATCGCGCTGCAAAAGGGCAAGCCGATTTTCAATATGGCGGCCAATTTCCAGCGCCCCGAAGAAGGTCTCTCGCATCAGTTCGAGATGCCCGATGTGCCGCCGCCCGAAGACCTGCAAAGCCGGATCGGCTGGTGGAAAGAGAATATAGAGCTGGTGCCCGAGCCGCATCGCAAGGCCGTGCTACGCCAGCGCGCGATCGATTTCCGCCCGGTCGAACCGATGGAATTGCCGCCGAGGAAACGCCCGCCGCACAGCGCCTCCTGGTTCAAGACGCTGGCGCCGCTTAGCGACGATATCCGCATGCACCAGGCGATCCTCGCCTATGCCTCCGATTCGACCCTGCTCGGCACGGCGACGCTGCCGCACGGGCTTCACCATATTTCGAATCCCAATTTGCAAATGGCGAGCCTCGACCATGGCTTGTGGATTCACGAGGAATTCCGCGCCGATGAGTGGCTGCTTTATGCAACCGACGCGCCGTGGACGGGCCATGCGCGCGGGTTCAACCGCGGGCAGATTTTCGCGCGCGACGGGCGTCTCGTCGCCAGCGTCGCGCAAGAAGGGCTGATGCGGCTCCGCCAAGCCAGATAGGGCTGCCGAAAATTCACCTTGGTCAGGCCGCGTCGCCTATCGTTGGCATATGATCATGCCGGGTCGAAAACCGTCGTTGCGAGCGCAGCGGGCCGAAGGCGACCGCAGGTCAACCAACCCAGAGCGACTGACAGCACCGCTTGCGGCTCTGGATTGCCGCGTCGCCTTCGGCTCCTCGCAATGACGCCACGTCCAAAGCCGATCACGCTCTGGCGCCACCTTTACCTTTTGAATGATATGATGTAACATATAATTATTCGAGAGGAGGATGTTATGGATCCCACAACCTATCGCCGCTCCGCCTATCTGCGGCAAAAGCGCTTTAGCCCGTCAAGCATTGCGATCGTCATCGCGCTGCACGGCGCAGGCCTCGCCGCGCTGATGATGGCCAAGCCAGAATTGATCGAGCGGATCATCAACGATCCGCCCACTGTAAGGCTAATCAGGCCGGAAACTGTCGAACCGCCGCCGCTCGACCTGGTCGCAGAGCGCCCCGACATGCCGATCGTCCCGATCGTCCCGGTCGTTCCCCTCACCCCGATCGATATCGATCGCGTGCCAACGCCGCTGCCGCCCGACAACACGGCGCCATTGCCGCCCGCTCCGCCAGCGCCGACACCGGCACCAACGGTTCCCACGCCGCCCGCCGATCCGATCGTGATCGCGGCGCGTTTCCACCCCGCCTATCTGGGCGATCGTCAGCCCGACTATCCAAGCTATCTGATACGTCGCGGCCTCGAGGGCAGTGCGACCGTCCGCGTGCGGATCGGGACCGATGGCCGGGTCAAGGCGGTCGAACGTGTCCGCGCCGATCATGACGGCTTTTTCGAAGCGACGCGCGAACAGGCGTTGCGCGAATGGCGCTTCATGCCCGCGACGCGCGACGGCCGGCCGATCGAAAGCTGGCAGCAACGAACGGTGCAATTCCGCATCACCTGATCCGGATCGATCGCGCCAAAGCGAATGCGGCTATCGCGTTCAGGCCGCGTTGAGCATCGTGTTGACCTCGTCCTTGAGCGCCATCCGTTTCCTGCGCAGCTCTATCGCTCGTTCGTCGGAAGCCGGTTCGACGCCCGTCTCGATGCGATGAATCTCTCGGTTGATCGTGTGATATTCGTCGGCGATCTTCACGAAATGCGCATTATGGGCCTTGAGCTCGTGCAGCGTCTCGACATGGTCGGGGAATTCCTCGGCCAGTTCATGGGGAACATGCGACATAGCTTTCCTTCTCCTGCTAGCGGGGCCTAGTCGCGGCCTCCGATCGCATTAGGTGCTAGGCGCAATTCAACCCTTCGTTCTTGATCCAGCGCAAATATTTCCCGACGCAAAGATTCCACGCTCGCCGCTACAGCCGCCGCATGAAATAGCACAGGCAGTCGTCGCGGATAATGGCGCGGTCGCGGGTCAGCATGGCGGGGGTAATCGCCTGGCGCAGCACGAGCCCGCCGCTCCGGGGTTCGAGAAACCGGCCGGTCAGGATATCGCCATGTTCGTTGACGACCCGCAGGCTGTCGGGGTCGCGTGCCGATATCGCCCAGACCGAGCCCTGCTCGATCTCGGCGAAGTTGAGCGTCTCGAGATCGCCCCGAAACACGATATCCGAGCCCGGCTCACCGAAAGAGAATGAGGCTTCAGGATCGACCTTCACCGCGCCGACGGTCTCGTAGAGTTTCTGCCGCGATGCTCCGGGCGCGTGGTCGGGGAAGCCGTCGAGCCGCATCGCGTCTTCGACCAGCTGGATCGCCTGATCGATACCGTCCCGTTCGCCGCTCTGGCCGCATTCGACGGTGACCGCCGGGCAAAAGGCCGAAAACGCTGTCGACTGCGTCGTCGCCGGGTTGCGATAATAGACGCCGATATCGGAAAACAGCGCCGCGAGATGGAGGTCGGCCGGCCGCAGCGCGTTGACGCAGCCATAATAGGGGTTGGCGCCGCTGTTATTGTGGATGTCGATACTGGCGATGGGTTCGGCCGCTTTCGCCGCCGCGACGACATCGGCGACGAGCCGGTGATGCGCGCTGTCGCCATCGGCCCAGATCCTGTTGAAATCGGGCTGGCCGGGCAGGTGACGAAGGCCGGCCTCCGCCGCCTCCACATTGCCGACGAAAATCTGCAGGCTGCGCGGCGGCCGCGCATCGGCATAGCGTCTGGCGAGCGCCTGGAGGACATGGAAGCTCGTCGTTTCATTGCCGTGGAGCATCGCGCTGACGAATAGCGGGCGCTCCCGCTCGCCGGCGATCTCGATCAGCGCGGGCTTCGGGAAGACGCGGCGGATCTCGCGCGGGCCGATATCGGCGAGCGCGGGCGGCAGGCGGGTATGACGGTTGAGCTGCATGAGAGTGACGATGCCTTCAAACGGGCCAGTTGTGAACCGGCTCTCCGGTTTCCTGCAGCTCGAGATAACGTTCGGTCAATGCCTGAAAGTTGCGGCCATGCGCTTCGTAACAGGCGCGCTGCCATTGCGCGCCGGTCTGCCCGGTTTCGATCCGCCGCGCCAGTATCTCGTCGAAGAAGAGCTTGAGGTCGTCTTCGCCAACGCCCTGCTCGGCGAGCGCCGCGCGCGCTTCGGGCAAAAGCCGTTCGAGCAACAGCTTTCCGGCGGCCACGGGCTTGCCCTCGAAACGGATTTGCGCCTCGAGGCCGTCGCGCGCGCAGGCATAGAAATTCGCGCGGGCGTCCTCGAACGAGGTGTGGGTCTGGGCCGGATTATCGGCCTTGCCGAGCGCCAGCGTCAGGCCGTTGCTGAGCGCAAGATTGGCGATCCCGTCGGCGATCGTCGGGCCGGCGGGCATAGCGCGTTGCTCGATCCGCAAATGCGGCGTGCCTGCGCCGTCGAAACCCAGGATCGGTCGATTCCAGCGCCAGATCGTCCCGTTCTGCAATTTGACGCAGGGCAGCTCCTCGTTGGCTTCGGCCATCATCGGCAACAGCGTCGGATAGCTGAGATTTTCGAGGAACAGCTCGAGCAGCGAATGGCGGACAAAGCCGGTTCCCAGCGTCACGCGCAGCACGTTGCGCCCCTGCGGATCGGGAAAACTCAACAGCTTGGTCGATTGCTCGAAAGCCGGAATGCGGGTTTCGGCCCAGAGCGACTTGCCATAGAGATAGGGCGAATTCGCCGTCGCAGCGACCAGCGGGCCCGCGGCGATCTGCGCCGCATTGTAGAGCCGCGGTGCGTCGACCTGGTCGATCTTGAGATGCGCCTGGAGCGAGGTGCAGGCGGCTTCGAGCATGATATGATCGCAGCGATAGGCGAGATCGTCCTTGCCCGAGATTGCGATATGGAGCGGCCGGTCGCCCCGCGCGCGCATGATTTCGCGGTTGAGCGCGTCATAGCGATTCGAATCGGCCATCCAGGCGGGCTGGAGCATTTCGTCGCGGACTGTCGGCAGGATGCCGATCATCATCGGCCGGATGCCGAGTGTCCCGGCGGCGCGCACGCAGCGCACCCAAAGCGCGTCGAGATCGCCCTGTATCGCGGCAAAGCAGTCGCCGGAAAGTTCGCGCGGGTCGGCGTTGAGCTCGAAATTGAATTTCGAAAGCTCGTGGACCACTCGCTCGTCATTGGCGGTCGAGATGAATTCGTCGCTTTGCGGTGTTGGCAGGCAATTGCGGTCGAGTAACCAGGCTTCGAGCTCGAGGCCGATGGTCAACCCGTCCGCCGAGGCGAATCGCCGCTCGTCGAACCAGCGTTTGAGCGTGCTGGTCTGTTCGCGCAGCCGCGCGCGGAAAGCGGCGTGATCGCCGTCGGAAAATTGCGATTGGGCAATGTCCTGGCCCAGAAAGCCCTCCCCTGTTACACTTTTTCATAGAGGGATGCCGGATGGTTTGTCACGCTGCAGACTGGCGCTCGGCCCGGCAATCGCCTATCTTTGGCGCCATGGTGATGATTCCGCCCAAGCCGCGCACTATCTGGCGCGATGTGAAGTCGTTCTTCGGACGGCGCGAGCGGCATAACTGGATTGCGATCATCCCGGCGATCGCCGTGCCCTTCGGCATCCTCTGGGTGTTCACGACCGAGGTCGGCGCCAATCTGCTGCCCGAGGACCCGCCGATCACCTATGCCTATGTCTGGGAGGAAGGGCGCAGCGACGCGCAGATCATCGAGCGCCAGCGCGTCCTCGCGCTGGCCGAAAACGAACGCCGCGCGTTGAGTCGCGAACGCTTCCGCCAGCTTGCCGAGGCGAGCGGTATCGAGATCGACGAAGAGGCGGCCGCCGAAGCCGACCGGATTACCGAAGACAATCGCCGCCGCCTGTCGCGCGATGACGATGATGCCGAAGGCGTAACGCCCGATACCGAAAATGGCGCATCGGAGGCCGACGCTGCCACCAATTGACCGGCGGTTCATGCAAGCCGCGCTCGCTCTGTCGATGCGCGGCCATGGCCGCACCGCGCCCAATCCCAATGTCGGCTGCGTGATCGTCGGCGACGGCGTGGTTATCGCCCGCGGCTGGACGCAGCCGGGCGGGCGGCCGCATGCAGAGGCGCATGCGCTCGACGGCTGCGATGCAAGCGGCGCCGATGTCTATGTCACGCTCGAGCCCTGCGCGCATGAGAGCGATCGCGGCCCGGCCTGCGCCGATCTGCTGATCGAGGCGGGCGTGGCGCGCGTCGCGATCGCCGCAGCCGATCCCGATCCGCGCACCAGCGGCAAGGGCGTCGAGCGGCTCCGCGCCGCCGGTATCGAGGTTGTCGAGAACGTCGATGCTGCTGGTGCGCGCCGCGCCATGGCGGGCTTCTTCACGCGCCAGGCGCAAGGCCGCCCGCATGTCACGCTCAAACTCGCCACCTCGCTCGATGGCCAGATCGCGATGGCCGACGGTTCGAGCCAGTGGATCACCGGCGAGGAAGCGCGCGCGCATGCGCATGTCGAGCGCAGCCGGGCCGATATCGTCATCGTCGGCCGCGGTACGGCGGAGGCCGATGCGCCGACGCTCGACGTCCGGCTGGCCGGGTTGGCAGAGCGCACCCCCAAACGCGCGATCCTGACCCGCGACCACAGCAATTTCGAAAAATTCACGTTCAAAGCCGACCAGCCCGACTGGATCCATCTCGCCAGCCCCGAGGGCGTGGACGAGCTCGACGCCGTCGATTTCGCGCTCGTCGAAGGCGGTGCAAGCGCGGCGGCGGCGTTCCTCGCGGCGGACCTAGTTGACCGCCTCGTCCTCTACCGCGCGCCTATTCTGATCGGGTCTGGCATGACGGCGCTCGGCGATATCGGGCTGGGCGGGCTCGATGATGCACATGGCCAGTGGCGCGCTAGTGAGGCTCGAATGCTCGGCGCGGACCGGCTTGAGGTCTTTGAACGCGCCTAACCAATTTTCGTTTGCCCTGAGCTTGTCGAAGGGCTGTACTTCGCTTTGACGTTGCAAAGAAAGAACAGGGCTTCGACAAGCTCAGCCCTAGCGGATAGAGGGAGCGCTTATGTTCACTGGTATTATAACCAATATCGGCACCATCCGCTCCGCCGAGCAGCGCGGCGACCTGCGGCTCGAAATCACCTGCGGCTATGACATGGCTACCGTCGATCTCGGCGCATCGATCGCATGTTCGGGGGTGTGTCTCACCGTCGTCGACAAGGGCGAGGACTGGTTTGCCGTCGATCTTTCGGCGGAAACCGTTTCGCGGACGGCGCAGGGGCTGTGGAACGAAGGCGGCAGGCTCAACCTCGAACGCTCGCTCAAGCTCGGCGATGAGATGGGCGGGCATATCGTGACGGGGCATATCGACGGTATCGGCGAGGTGGTTGCGGTCGAGGCTTCGGGCGATTCGACCGAAATCCGCGTCCGCGCGCCGGCCGATCTCGCGCCCTATATCGCCGCCAAGGGATCGATCACGCTCGATGGCGTTTCGCTGACGGTCAACGCGGTGAGCG
>JABDLY010000051.1 GCA_013001755.1 Sphingomonadaceae bacterium | reverse complement strand
CGGCTATCCCGTCATGATGAAAGCCTCGGCTGGCGGCGGCGGCAAAGGCATGCGGCTCGCCTGGAATGAGCAGGATGTGCGCGATGGCTTTGAGGCTACGAAACGCGAAGGCCTGGCCAGTTTCGGCGATGACCGTGTGTTTATCGAGAAATTTATCGAGCAACCGCGCCATATCGAGATCCAGATACTCGGCGATAAACATGGCAACATCGTCTATCTCGGCGAGCGCGAATGTTCGATCCAGCGGCGCCACCAGAAGGTCGTCGAGGAAGCGCCGTCGCCTTTCGTCGACGAGGAAATGCGCAAGGCGATGGGCGAACAGGCCGTCGCGCTCGCCGCCGCCGTCGATTATCACAGCGCGGGCACGGTCGAGCTGATCGTCGGCGCCGACAAGAGTTTCTACTTCCTCGAAATGAACACGCGGCTGCAGGTCGAGCATCCGGTGACCGAAAATGTAACCGGCGTCGATCTCGTCGAACAGATGATTCGCGTCGCGGCCGGAGAAAAACTGCCGTTTAAGCAGAAGGATATCACGTTGACCGGCTGGTCAGTCGAAAATCGAGTCTATGCCGAGGACCCTTATCGCAACTTCCTGCCGTCGATCGGGCGTCTCGTCCGCTATCGCCCGCCAGCGGTCACCAATCCCGTCCATCCCGAGCGTAGTCGAGGGACAGGGCCGAGCAGAGCCGAGGATGGCGAGAACTTCTCGGCTTCGCTCGAAGGCGTGTCTCGACGCCGCTCGACACAAGCGGGGGAGGGGGAGCACGATGTGGAAATCCCTACACCGCTCCGTATCGATGACGGCGTGGTCGAGGGCGGCGAGGTTTCGATGTTCTACGATCCGATGATCGCCAAGCTGATCACCTATGGCGATACGCGCGAAGAGGCGATCGACTTGCAGATCGCGGCGCTCGACCGGTTCGAGATTGACGGTCCCGGCCACAATATCGATTTCCTTTCGGCGCTGATGCAGCATGAGCGCTTCCGTTCGGGCGAAATCACGACCAATTTCATCGCCGAGGAATATCCCGAAGGCTTTCAGGGCGCGCCAGCCGATGAGGCGCTGCGCAAGCGGCTTGCGGCGATTGCGGCATTCGCTGCGACGGCGCACGCCGATCGCGCGCGGCGCAGCGACGGTCAGCTCGGCGACCGGCTCTATCCGCCGTCCGAATGGGCGGTGCGGATCGGCGATAGCGATCATGACGTCGTGGTCGATCTCGACGATGTGTCGGTCGATGGCGATGCGATGCAGCTCTCGATGGCCTATTCGCCCGGCAACCGGCTGATCGAGGCCGAGTTCGACGGCGATCCGTTGACAGTTAAGATCAGCGTCGGGTGCACCGGTTTCCTGCTGACGGCGCGCGGCGCAAGCCATCAGGTCCGCGTGCTGCCCGGCCATATCGCCCAGCTCGCTGCGCATATGATCGAAAAGGAACCGCCTGATTTATCAAAGATGCTGATCTGCCCGATGCCCGGATTGATCACCACGCTTCATGTTTCGGAAGGCGATGCCGTCGAGAACGGCCAGCCGCTCGCCGTCGTCGAGGCGATGAAGATGGAGAATATCCTCCGCGCCGAGAAGGCGGGCGTCGTCAGCGCGGTTCTGGCCGCTGAGGGCGACAGCCTGATGGCCGACGATGTGATCCTGGAGTTTGAATAAGAGCCGATTACCCTGAGCTTGTCGAAGGGCTGTACTTCACTTTGTGCTGTTAAAAGAAAGGGCAGGGCTTCGACGGGCTCAGCCCAATCGGTTTTTTTATCGAGATTCTCTCCCTAAATGGGAGAGGAGTTTCAAACCTTCATCTCTCTCGCAATCGCTTTTTGCGTCGCCTTGCCGAAGGGCGGTTTAAAACCGCCGAGCTTGGCGACGTCGACGCTGGTCTGGTTGAGCACGCTCTTGGCGTGGCTGAAGGTCTTGAAGCCGTCATGGCCGTGATAGGCGCCCATGCCCGACGGGCCGACGCCGCCAAAGGGCAGCTCTTCCATCGCGACATGGAAAATCACGTCGTTGACCGTGACGCCGCCCGATATGGTCCGCGACAGCACCTGTTCCTCTTCGTTCTTGTCGCTGCCGAAATAGTATAGTCCGAGCGGGCGATCATGTCGGTTTACATAATCGATCGCCTCGTTGACATTCTTGTACGTCTTGATCGGCAGGACGGGGCCGAAGATTTCCTCCTGCATCACCTTCATATCTTCGGTCGGGTTGCGGACGATGGTGAGCGGCATCTTGCGCTTGTTCGACGCCGAAAAATCCTCATTGCCCGGGTTTATCTCGACCAGCTCGGCGCCCTTGTCCTTGGCATCGGTGAGATAGCCTTGCAGCCGTTCGTAGTGCCGGTCGTTGACGATCGAAGTATAGTCGTCATTGGCGTCGAGCGTCGGATATTGTTCGGCGACGGCGGCCGATAACCCGTCGATAATCTCGCCCTCCTTCGCTTCGGGCACCATCATGTAATCGGGCGCGAGGCAGATCTGGCCAGCGTTCATCATCTTGCCGGTGGTCACCCGGCCCGTCGCTTTCGCGATGTCCGCGCTCTCGCCGATGATCGTCGGCGATTTGCCGCCAAGCTCCAGCGTTACGGGCACGAGATTGTCGGCGGCGGCGTGGAGGATATGCTTGGCGATGCTGGTCGCTCCGGTGAAGATCAGATGATCGAAAGGCAGCGCGGAGAAAGCCTGACCGACTTCGGGCCCGCCGTTGAAGGCAATCGCTTCTTCGGCGGAAAAATATTCGGATACCAGCCGTTCGACGAGCGCGCTCGTTTCGGGCGTATATTCGCTCATCTTGATCATCGCGCGGTTGCCCGCCGCGAAGATATCGACGAGCGGACTGAAGGTAAGATTCACCGGGAAATTCCACGGCGCGATAATGCCGACAACGCCCTTGGGTTGATATTCGATCCGGCCTCTCGCGCCCATCAGCCC
>JABDLY010000111.1 GCA_013001755.1 Sphingomonadaceae bacterium | reverse complement strand
CTGCATTTTTCCGAGGTGAAGGCGTCCAACCTGCTCAAGATCGACCTCGACGGCAACAAACTCGATGGCGGCAATTATCCGGTCAACAAGGCGGGCTTCGTCCAGCACAGCCTGTTCCACCGCCATCTCCCCGATGCGCATTGCATCGCCCATGTCCACACGACGGCGACTATGGCGGTCTGCTCGATGGAAGGCGGGCTGCAGCCGGTAAATTTCTACGCCTGCAATTTCATCGGGCGGCTGTCCTATCATGATTTTGAGGGCGTGACGGTTCGCGAGGAAGAGGGCGAGCGACTGCTCGAAAATCTTGGCGACAACCGCATACTGATGCTCAGGAACCACGGCCCTGTCGTCATGGGGCCGACGTTGCCGATCGTGCTGCTCCAGATGTGGGCCTTGCAACGCGCCTGCGAAATCCAGCTCGAAACGATGAAGGCGGGCGATCCCGTCATCGTCCCGCAGGATGTGATCGACGTTCACCAGCGCGATCTGTTTATGGCGCAGGCTACCAACATTCCCGGTGAGGCCGAATTCGACGCCTGGAAACGCCGGATCGACAAGATCGACACTAGCTGGCGCGAGTAACTTCCTCCACACACCGTTTGCCCTGAGCTTGTCGACGGGCTGTTCTTCTCTTAGCCCGGGGAAGAGGAAAGGCAGGGCTTCGACAAGCTCCGCCCAAACGGTATTTTTTTGAGCGAAACCGCCCCATGACGCGCATGACGGTCAACGGCCAACCTGTCCACTACCGGATGGACCCGCGCACGCCGCTGCTCTGGGCGCTGCGCGACGCATCGAACCTGACCGGCACCAAATATGGCTGCGGGATCGGCGAATGCGGCGCGTGCACCGTCCATATCGACGGCGAAGCGGTGCGCTCTTGCCAGATCTCGCTCGCCAATGCCGAAGGCGCATTCGTGACGACGATCGAGGCGCTTTCACGATCGCGCGATCATCCGGTGCAGCAGGCGTGGATCGAAAAAATGGTGCCGCAATGCGGTTATTGCCAATCAGGCGTGATCATGGCGATCGCCGCGCTAATCGAGCGCAATGCGAGCCCGTCCGATGAAGAAATCGACGAGGCGATCACCAATATCTGCCGCTGCGGCACTTATCCGCGCTGGCGCGAGGCGATCAGGTTGGCGGCGCGCGTCGCCCGCGGCGAAGAACGGCTGGCCGCCGCGCCTCCGCCCGGCATCGAGCGCGATGACGCGGCGCGCAATGTCGGTGCATTGACGCCGCCCGACCAAGACGATGACGATGCGCCCGGTCGTATCCGCAACGATGAAGACGATGACGAAAGCGACTCCGGTTCGCCCAATCGTTAAGCAAATCTTGCTGTTTCCTGACTCGCGGGTTCAGCCTCATCTCATGGCGCTTCCTCTATCTCCGTTTCATCAGTGGCCGGTCTCCGCCGCCACAGTATGAGGAGAAACAGATCATGCGTATCAAGATGATAGCGCTATTGCTGGCGGCGACCGCGGCGTCTCCGGTCGCCCTGCAGCCGGTCATGGCACAGGATATGACCCAAGGCGTTCGCGGCGATGACCGTGTCCAGAACGCGGTTGGCGCTCAGACAGCTATGCTGCAGCGTGGCGAACGGCGCGGCAATCGCGGCGACCGGCGTGGCCGACGCGGCGAAGCGCGTGGCCAGCGTCGTGGCGAAGCACGCGGACAGCGACGTGGCCGCGCGGATCGAGCCGAGAACCGCAACGGCCGCGGCGAAGCGCGGATTGAACGGCGTCAGGAACGCCGCGCGGAACGCGGGCAGGAAAGGCGCGGCGAACGTCGCGCTGAGCGACGTCAGGAACGCCGGGCCGATAACCGGCAGAACCGCCGCACGGAACGTCGCGCGGAACGACGCCAGGACCGTAGGGCCAATAACAGGCAGAACCGCCGCGCAGAACGCCGGATCGACCGTCGCCAGGATCGCCGAGTTGAAAGACGGCAGGAACGTCGCGCGGATCGCCGCTTTGAACGCCGGCAGGATCGGCGCGCGGATCGTCGCTTTGAACGCCGGCAGGATCGACGTGCGGAACGCCGCTTTGAACGTCGCCAGGCGCGCCGCGATCACCGCCGCTGGAACCGCCAGTGGCGCAACGACCGCCGCTATAACTGGCGCAGCTACCGCAATTACAACCGCGGCATCTATCGGCCAGGCCGCTATTATGCGCCCTATCGCGGCTATCGGTACAACCGGTTCAGCATCGGTCTCTACCTAGGCTCGGCCTTCTATGGCTCGCGCTACTGGATCAACGATCCGTGGCAGTATCGCCTGCCGCCGGCCTACGGCAATTATCGGTGGATCCGATATTATGACGATGTGCTGCTCGTCGACATCTACAGCGGCTATGTCGCCGATGTGATCTACGACTTCTTCTACTAGGTCGAAGTCCGAATTTCGCGAGAGTGCGAAGCAGGGCGGCCCGGAGCGCAAGTTCCGGGCCGCTTTCTTTTTGCTTGAGCAGAGAGCGCTGATGGCGATAGCGTGGCGAAATATTCTTGAGAGGAATGCCGCCATGATCCGTATCTTGTTGCTCGCCATGCTGGCGTTCACCGTTGCTGCGCCCGCCGCCGCGCAGGACGCCGCCGATCCCGAACCGCTGACATTGATCCATGCCGGCCAGCTGCTCACCGAAGCGGGTTTGCCAATCCGCGGTGCATCCACCATTTTCGTCCGCGGCAGCCGTATCGAAGCGATCGAAGACGGCCATGTCTCGCGCTCCGGCGCCGAATATCTCGATTATTCGAACTTCACCGTGCTGCCTGGGCTGATCGACCTGCACACGCATATTTCGGGCGATCCGGGGCGCGACTATCGCGATCGGGCGACGACACCCGACGAATGGGGGGTCGTGGTCGGCATCAAGAATATGCGCCTCACCGCGTTGGACGGGTTCACGACGGTGCGCGTGCCGGGAATCGGCAACGATGTCGGCAACGTTTTGCGCCGGGGCGGCGACGAGGGCATCATTGCGGGGCCGCGGATTTTACACTCGGGCCACAGCCTGTCGATCATCGGCGGTCATGGTGACATTTCCGGCTTTCGCGAGGAAGTGCTCGACGCGCTCGATGGCAACAACACCTGCACCGGAGCGCAAGAATGCGCCGCGCGCGTTCGCGAGGCCGGGCGCCGCGGAGTCGATTTCATCAAGATCACCGCAACCGGCGGCGTTCTCTCGCAACAGGCGCGCGGCCTCGACCAGCATTTCACCGATGAGGAGATGCGCGCGATCGTGACGACCGCCCATGCGCTCGGCATGCATGTCGCGGCGCACGCGCATGGGCCGCGCGGCATCGAAGCCGCGGCGCGCGCCGGCGTCGATTCGATCGAACATGGCACTTTTGCCGACGACGCCGCGTTGCGCGCGATGCGCGACAACGGCACCGTCTTCGTGCCGACGCTGATGGCCTATACCGGCATTCGCGAGCGGCTCGGCACGGGTATCTATACGCCGCCGGTCGAGGCCAAAATCCGCGAAACGCTGGCGGTCGTCGGGCAAGCCGCGCGGCGCGCGCATGCGATGGGCATTCCCGTGCTCTTCGGCACCGATGCCGGCGTCTTCGAACATGGCCGCAATGCCGAGGAGCTGGGCATGTATGTCGATATGGTCGGCATGACGCCGACCGAAGTGCTGCGCTCGGCAACGACCGGCGCCGCCGAACTGCTCGGACTCGAAGGCGAGATCGGGCGGCTGGCGCCCGGTTATTCGGCCGATCTGATCGTCACCGCCGGCGATCCGGCCACCGATATCCGCGTGCTCGAAGATCTCGAATTCGTGATGGTGCGCGGTCGCGAGGTCGAGTGATATAAGAGAATCGTTGCACGAATCGCATGATTTGATAGCGAAACGCGCATGAGCATTACCGATCCCACCGTTCTCGCCGAACGCAACCGGGCAATTGCAGACCATATCGCCGCGCAGCCCAATACCCAGCGGCTGCCCAATCGCAGCCTCGACCTGTTCGTCTGCCGCGATTTCCTCAACGACGAGGAATGCCGGCTGCTGTGCGAGAAGATCGACCGCGAGGCGCGGCCGTCGACCTTGTTGTCGAGCACCGACGATGCCGAATTCCGCACCAGCTCGAGCGCCGACTTCAACCGCCAGGCGCCCGAAATCGATGCGATAGAGAGCAAGATCGTCAACTTCATGGGTATCCCCAAGCAGAATGGCGAGACGATCCAGGGCCAACGCTATGAGGTCGGCCAGCAGTTTAAACCGCATCATGACTGGTTCTATGTCAGCCAGGATTATTGGAAGACCGAGAAGGACCAGGGCGGGCAGCGCATTTGGACGGCGATGGTCTTCCTCAACGACACGCAGGTCGGCGGCGCGACGCGTTTCAAGAAGCTCGGCAAGATGTTCCACGCCGAAAAGGGCAAGTTGCTGACCTGGAACAATCTCGACGCCAATGGCGAGCCCAATGAATGGACGCTGCACCAAGGAATGAAGGTGCGCGAGGGATCGAAATATATTATCACCAAATGGTTTCGCGAGATGCCCTGGATCGGCTCGGGGCCAAGCGAATATTAGGCGTGAGCATCCCGGGCGAATATCATGCTTCACGAAATTGCCCCTTGGCAGATAACCGCCGTGCGTTGGTCGAACGAATGTGGCGCTTTCTCGCAATTTTCGATTGTAATCCCGCCGCAAGTGATCTAGTGAACTAACACACCCAATCTGACGGAGCTTTATTCGATGCGTCGCAAGACCCTTTTTCTCGCCTCAGCCGCCGCGCTGTTTGTCGCCACCCCGGCCTTTGCCGACCATCATGAGGAGGCCGCCGGCGAAACCGCCGAGGCGATGACCGAAGACCAGCGGCTGCGCGCGCTGTTCGCCGAGAGCGACGAAGACAATCTCCGTCGCAACCCGATCGGTGCGCTTTTCCGGGGCGACATGCGCTATGCCGACCGTCTCGGCGACTTTCTGACCGACGAACATAACGCCGCCGAACTCGCCGCCGCGCAGAACGAACTGGCCGCCTTGCGCGAGATCGACCGCAGCGCGCTGACGCCGACCAACCAGATCGCCTATGATATTTTCGAGCGCGGCCGGGTCGAACAGATTCGCGACTATTCGCCGCAACTTCTTGACCTGACGCTCGTACGCCCGATCAATCATTTTTCGGGCTTCCACACTTTCTATCCGACGATGGCGACGACGAACGGCCCCGTGCCGTTTGCCACGGTGGAAGATTATGAGAATAATCTCAGCCGCCATCGCGACTTCATCGCCATAAGCGACCGGGCAATCGAGCGCTTCCGCGAAGGCATGGAATCGGGCGTATTCGAGAGCCAGCTGACGATCGGCCGGGTCATCGAACAGCTCGATACACAGCTCGAAGCCGGCGTACAGGATTCGCCCTATTTCGCGCCTGCGCTGAACTTCCCCGAGGATTTCTCCGATGAAGACAAGACGCGCCTGACCGCGCTCTACAGCACGGCGACGCAGGAAATTCTCGACAGCTATACGCGGACGCGCGATTTCCTACGCGACGAATATCTTCCGGTAGCGCGCGAAGGCGTCGGCCTGACGCATATGCAGGGCGGTGACCTGCTCTATGCCCAGCTCGTGCAGGACACGACGACGCTCGATGTTACGCCCGACTATATCCACAATCTCGGCCTTTCCGAGGTCGCGCGGATCACGCGCGGCTTTCAGGAAATCCGCGACGAGGTCGGTTTCGACGGCACGTTGCCGGAATTTTTCGAGCATATCCGCACCGATCCGCAGTTCAAACCCGAAAGCCGCGAATGGCTCGGCGAGGAATATTACCGGATCGGCGAACGCGTCGATGCGCGGATCAACGAGCTTTTCGTGACCTTGCCCGAAAGCCCGCTCGAAATCCGCGCGGTCGAGCCGTTCCGCGAAGCGACGGCGGCCGGCGGCTCCTATCGCGGCGGTACACCCGATGGGTCGCGTCCGGGCGTGTTCTACTACAACGCCTATAATCTCGACGAACGGCTGACGCCGGGCATGGAGACGCTGTATCTCCACGAAGGCGCGCCGGGCCATCACTTCCAGATCAGCCTCGCGCAGGAAAATGAGGAGCTGCCAAACTTCATGCGCTTCGGCGGCAATACGGCATTCGTCGAAGGCTGGGCGCTGTACTCGGAGACTCTCGGCCCGGAACTTGGCCTGTTCACCGATCCCTATCAGCGTTTCGGCCATCTCAATGACGAGATGCTCCGCGCGATGCGGCTCGTCGTCGATACCGGGCTTCACTCCAAGGGTTGGACCCGCGACCAGGCGATTGCGTACATGCTCGAAAATTCGGGCATGACCAATGTCGAGGCAACGAGCGAAGTCGAACGCTATATCGCGATTCCGAGCCAGGCGCTGGCCTATAAGGTCGGCGCACTGACTATCCAGGCGCTACGTGCACAGGCTGAGGAAGCGCTCGGCGACAATTTCGATGTCCGCGCCTTCCACGAACAGGTGCTCGGAACGGGCGCGCTGCCGATGGCGGTGCTCGAGACCAAGATCTACGACTGGATCGAAGCGCAAGGCGGCACACGCCCCGGCGGCGTCGACCTGATGGCGGTGCATGCCGCAGACTAGGCCTATCGGCCTTGCAACGATGATATTTTCGGCGGTGTCGCTATGTGCCTGCACGCATGGCGGCACGCCGAATACCACCGGCGAGACCGCCGCACTGCCCGCCGACGCCGCGATCGAGCATCTGCTCGCGGCCAACGGCGTGCGGGGACTTGCTGTCGCCCTGATCGAGGATGGCGAGGTCGCTTCGGTCGACGTTTACGGCATGCGCGATCGCGAACGCGATCTGCCGCTTACGCGCCAAACGGTGGTGTCGGGTCTGTCATGGACGAAATTTGTCTTCTCCGCCTATGTCGCCGAACTCGCTGCCGAAGGCCGTATCGACCTCGACCGGCCGATCGCCGAATATCTCGCAAGGCCACTGCCCGAATATGATGGCTATGGCGATCTCGCCGGCGACGAACGCTGGCGAGCGCTGACGCTGCGTTACCTGCTTTCGCACCAGAGCGGCTTTCCCAATTTCCGCTTTTTCCCGCCCAACAGCGACTATGATCCCGAAGCGCCTCTCGCTTTCTTCCAGGGCCCCGGCATGTCCTACGCCTATTCGGGCGAAGGCTTCCAAATCGCCCAGCTCGTCATTTCCGAAGCGCTTGATATCGATATCGCGGCCGACCTCGAGCATCGCTTTTTTGCCGCGCTCGGCACCGACGATATCGGCCTCACATGGCGTGAAAGCTTCACCGACGACTATGATGCGGGGCACAATCCAGACGGCTCCCGTATCGGCCATCCGGTACGCGAAGAATTCGACGCGGCCGGATCAATCAACGGTTCTCCGACAGCCTTTGCACGTTTCGTGTCGGCCTTTATGCGCGGCGAACTTGTGTCCGATGCAGCACGCACAGAACTGCTTGCTCCGCAAACGCCGGTCCGATCGGCGCATCAGTTTCCGCCCTGGTCGGCCGAGCGCGACGAGACCCTCGCCGCGATCGACCTATCGGCAGGGCTTGGCGTTGTGCTGTGGACCGGGCCGCAGGGCCGCGGTTTCTTCAAGGGCGGGCATGATGATGGCGCCGACAATATGCTCGTCTGTCTGATCGAGCGGAACGACTGCATTCTCATGATGACCAATATCGCCAAGGGGCATTTGATATTCCCGCAAATCGCCGAAGCCGTTCTTGGCCCGACCGGCTTGCCTTGGACCTGGGAATATTCGCAGCTCGACGAAAGCGATTAGGAACCCCGCTATGTGGGCTCGTCGGGCCCAAGCTCGTCATCGAGGTCGCGCGGACGGACGAAGCGGGTCAGCACTCCCGATCCGGGCTCGATATCGGCCCAGCTTGCGGCGTCGAATTCGATCTCGGCGAGCGCGCCGGTCGGGTATTTTTCCTCGACCGCCGCGAGCAGCTTATCGCCTTTGCGATCCGCGGCGAGCAGCATGACGAGATCTTCGAGCCCCGAATTATGCCCGGCGAGCAACAGGCTCTCGACTTCGCCATCGACCTCGTGGACGATATCGACCAACGTCATGTTCGAGGCGAGATAGACGCGGCGGTCTTCGGTAAGATCGAATTCTTCGCCATAGCTTTGCGCCACGCCGACCAGCGTTTCGGTCACCCGCACGGCGGGCGAGGCTATCACATGATCGAAGCGCAATTCATGCTCGCGCATATAAGCGCCCATTGCCTGCGCGGCCTTGAGCCCCTTGCGGTTGAGCGGGCGGTCGAAATCGCGCTCGACGGGATCGTCCCAACTCGATTTGGCGTGGCGGAGGACCGTCAGGCGCTTCATTCACTCTCCAAAGGTTCGCTTCGCACCAATCCCTGCCCGATTTCGATGACAGAGGAAAGTCGCGCCTCGACGCGCGCGATAGCCTCGTCGAGCGGCACACGGGCGACCGGCGTGCCTTCGGGAAAAGCCGTCAGCAGCCGCGACGGCGTGGCGGCGGAGAGCAGCACGAACATGCCGATATCGTCCTTGCGGCGGATCAGCCGTCCGAACGCCTGCGCGAGCCGTGCACGGACGACGCGATCGACGTAGGCGTTGCCGCCATAAGCCAGCTTGCGCGCCGCGTGGAGCACGGTGGGACGCGGCCAGGGCACGCCCTCCAGCACGACAAGCCGTAGCGATTCGCCGGGGACATCGACGCCGTCCCTCAGCGCATCGGTACCGAGCAGCGAGGCGTGCGGATCGTCACGAAAGATATCGATCAGCGTTCCGGTATCGATCGGATCGACATGCTGGCTGAACAGCGGCAGCCCGCCGCGCGCCAGCCGGTCGGCAATTCGCGCATGGACGGCTTTGAGCCGGGCGATCGCGGTGAACAGCCCGAGCGTCCCCCCGCCGGCCGCTTCGATCAGCTTGGCATAGGCGCCGGCAAGCGCCGGAATGTCGCCCTTTTTTAGATCGTTGACGATCAGTACTTCGCTATGCGCGGCATAGTCGAACGGGCTTTCGGCCTCGAAGCGCTGCGGCGCGAAATCGAGATGGTGCGCGCCGGCGCGTATTTCTGCCGAATCCCATTCCTCGGCGCCTTTCAAAGTAGCCGAAGTAATAATGAGCCCGTGGGCGGGCTTGATGACCGTCTCGGCGAGCGGCTTGGTCGGGTCGAGCCAGTGGCGATGCAGGCCGATGTCATATTCGCGCCCGTCGAAACGATCGACCGCGAGCCAATCGACGAAATCGGGATCGGCCGGGCCGCCGAGCCGCGCGAGCAAAGAAATCCAGGCGGCCAATGTCTGGTTGCGATAGGTCAGCCCCATCATCGCGCCTTCGATCCGCGCGCGCGCTTGGGAATCGAGCCAGTCGGGACCGTCTTCGAGCACCGCCTCGAGTCGCTGGCGCAATGTGACCAACGGGCGCAGCAGTCGCTCGAGCGATTCGGCCGCCGCACCCGCCGCGCCGATAATCGGGCCGTCGAGTTCTGCGGCCTCGGTCTCGAGCCCATAACCGGCGTCCTGCGCCTTGGCGCGCGCATAGACGGTGCCGCGCACCGCTTCGAGCAGCTTCTCTATCGAGCCGAGCGCCAGCCCCTCGCCGATCCGCGCCAGCCAGCCATCGCCGGGCAGTTCGGCGGCGGCCGCGGAGGCCTGCTCGATCGCGCGCCCACCCGCCTCGTCATAGGAGGCGACGTCCATGAGCCGCGCCGAAAGCCCGCGCCGCCGTCCGCGATGGCGGCCTTCGGGGCCGATGATCCAACGGCGCAGCTCAATCGCTTCCTGCCCGGTCAGCGCTGCCGAAAAGGTCGAATCCGCCGCGTCGAAGAGGTGATGGCCCTCGTCGAAAATCACGCGCGTCAGCTGTTCGCATTCCTCGCGCTTGCGTTCAGACAAGATCATCACCAGCGCATGGTTGGCGATAACGAGGCTGGCATGTTCCGACGCCCGCGCTGAGCGTTCGATAAAGCATTTCCGGTAATGCGGGCAGCCGGCATAGACGCATTCGCCGCGCCGGTCGGTCAGCGCCGTGGCGCCGGAGCGGCGGAACAATGTCGGCAACCAGCCGGGAAGATCACCGCCGACCATATCGCCGTCGCGCGTATAGGCCGCCCAGCGCGCGACAAGCTGCGCAAGGATCGCCGCTCGCCCGGCAAAACCGCCCTGCAGCGCATCTTCGAGGTTGAGCAGGCAGAGATAATTTTCGCGGCCCTTGCGGACGACGACCTTTTCGCAGCGTTCCTCGGCATCGGGAAAGACGCGCCGCGCCTCACGATCGAGTTGGCGTTGCAGCGCCTTGGTATAGGTCGAAATCCAGACCGCGCCCCCCGCCTCTTTCGCCCAGAGCGAGGCCGGGGCAAGATAGCCCAATGTCTTGCCGATCCCCGTTCCGGCTTCGGCAAGCAGCATATTGGGCCGGCCTTCGGCGGGGCGCGGATCGAAAATGCGTGCGGCGGCCTTGCTGTAGTCGCGCTGGCCGTCGCGCTGCTCTGCGCCTTCGCCGGTCAATTCGTCGAGCCGGTCGAGCGACGCGCTATCCTCGACCGTGACGCTGCCCGGTGCCGGTCGCGGCGCTTCCTCTTCCCATTCGGGAAGCAGCGAGAACAGCCAGCGTTCGGGCTTGACGGGCTGTTCGATCCGTTGCGTTATTGCCGCCGCCCATGGCCAGCGAAGACGCGTCAGCGATTGCGCAATCGCATGTGCCCCATAGCGTTCGCTCCAATCTTCCCATTCGAGCGTGGCGAGCAAATGCCCCGCCGCTTCGAGCAACAGCAATGTCGCATCCTCGTCGTTCTCGGGCACCGTCAGGCCAAGCGTCCGCGCCATTCCCTTCGGCGTCGGCACGGTGAAACGCGCGGGGTGGACGAAGGCGAACAGCTCAAGCAGATCGAGCCCCGAGAGTTCGGGATAGCCGAGCCGCTGCCCGGTCATCGGGGCATTGAGCACGATCATCGGCGTTTCGCTCGCCGCCGCGATCGCCACGCCGCGTCCGACCTCGCGAATCTCGCCCTCGGGCGACGCGATCCAGATACCACCATGGGTGGCGTGAAGGGCGCTGTGTGGTAGAGGAACCGCTGATTTCGACACAAGTTTCGACACAGGGCGACCCATCGCCCAAGCAGAACGAAAGAGCAACATGACCGCGCTCCGCGACGCCGCAATGCAATCCAAGGCCTGGCCCTATGAGGAAGCGCGCAAGCTGTTGAAACGCTATCCTGACGGCAAGCCCGATGGCCGGCCGATTATCTTCGAGACCGGCTATGGGCCGTCGGGTCTGCCGCATCTCGGGACGTTCCAGGAAGTTGCTCGAACGACGATGGTGCGCCATGCGTTTTCGGAGCTCAGCGATTATCCGACCAAGCTGATCGCGTACAGCGACGACATGGACGGCATGCGCAAGATCGCGGAAAACCTTCCCAATCAGGCCATGCTCGCCGGGCATCTCGACGAACCGCTTTGCCGCGTGCCCAATCCGTTCGATACCGATTACAAGAGCTTCGCAGCGCATAACAATGCGATGCTGCGCGCATTTCTCGACCGCTTCGGCTTCGAGTATGAATTTCTCGCTTCATCCGATTGCTATCTCGGCGGGCGGTTCGATGACACGCTGCGGCTCGTCCTCGAACGCTATTCAAAGATCATGGATATCATGCTGCCGACGCTCGGCGAGGAACGGCGCGCGACTTATTCGCCGGTGCTGCCGATCTCGCCGACCAGCGGCAAGGTATTGCAGGTGCCGGTCGAGGTCGTCGATGTTGCTGCAGGGCTGGTGTGCTTCGAAGACCCCTCTGATCCCGGGGGCGAAACGATAGAGCATTCGATCCTGTCGGGCGGCGCGAAGCTGCAATGGAAGGTCGATTGGGCGCTGCGCTGGGTGGCGCTCGGCGTCGATTATGAAATGTCGGGCAAGGACCTTATCGATTCGGTCACGCAAAGCTCGAAGATTACCCGTGCGCTCGGCGCCCAGCCGCCCGAAGGTTTCAATTACGAGCTCTTTCTCGACGAGAACGGCCAGAAGATTTCGAAGACCAAGGGCAATGGCGTCACCATCGACGAATGGCTGACCCATGCGCCTCCAGAGAGCTTGAGCTTCTATATCTACGGCAATCCCAAAAAGGCAAAGCAGCTGAGCTTCGGTATCATCCCCAAGGCGGTCGACGAATATCACCGCTTTCTCGATGCCTATCCAACGCAGGAAATTAAGGAGCAGCTCGGCAATCCGGTCCACCATGTCCATGAAGGCGATCCGCCGAGCGTCGATATGCCGATCAGTTTCGCGCTGTTGCTCAACCTCGTTGCCGTCTCGAACACCGACGACAAGGATTTGCTCTGGGGCTTCGTCCAGCGCTACGCGCCCGGCGCCTCACCCGAAAACCATCCCGGGCTCGATTCGCTTATTGGCCATGCGCTCGCCTATTTCCGCGATTTCGTTGCTGACACGCTTGAGCGGCGCGCACCCGGTGAGAAAGAAGCGGCGGCACTGCGCGACCTCGATGCCGAGCTCGCCGAGATGCCCGAAGACGCCGATGCCGAAACAATTCAGAATGCGGTGTTCGCCATCGGCAAGCAACACGAATTCGATCCGCTGCGCGATTGGTTCAAGGCGCTTTACGAGACGCTGCTCGGCGCGAGCCAGGGCCCGCGAATGGGCAGTTTCACCGCGCTTTATGGTATCGACAATGTCCGCAAGCTGATCGCCGAAGCGCTGAAAACAGCCTAGTCGGCAAGCGCCTCGGCCAGGGTGTCACGAATGTCCTTGAGCTCGCTAACCAGCTTTTCAGTATCGCGACCGGCTTTCGGAGTGGCCACGAGAGACGCAACCGGCTTCGGCTCTTCCTTGGCGCCGCCCTCGAGAATCTTCTGCACGCCGCGGATCGTATAGCCGTCTTCGTTGAGCAGCCGGTTGATCCGCTTGACCAGTGCAATGTCATCCGGCCGGTAATAGCGCCGGTTTCCCGCACGCGTCAGCGGGCGCAGCTGGGGAAAGCGCGTTTCCCAATAGCGCAATATATGCTGGGCGATGCCAAGCTCGTCGGAAAGTTCGCCGATTGTACGAAAAGCTCCGGCATCCTTGGCCAAATTAGGCTCCGTCGATGATTCGCTGCCGCATCGACTGGCTGGCGCGGAAGGTCATCACCCGGCGCGGCGCGATCGGCACTTCGACGCCGGTTTTCGGATTGCGACCGATCCGTTCGCCCTTGTCGCGAAGCACAAAGCTTCCGAAGCCCGAGATCTTCACATTCTCGCCATCGGCCAGTGCGGTGCACATATGGCTCAGCACCGATTCGACCATGTCCGAAGAATCCGCGCGCGACAGGCCGACCGTATCATGAACGGCTTCGGCAAGATCGGCCCGGGTCAGTGTTCCTGCATTGCTCATTGGCAACCCCCATCATTCTATTATCCAGCCTCTACCGCAGCTTGGCCCGAGTCGCAAATCAGTATCGAACGACCGAGGCGCCCCAGGTGAAGCCGCCGCCCATCGCTTCGAGCACCAATAGATCGCCGCGCTTTATGCGTCCGTCGCGCACCGCGGTATCGAGCGCAAGCGGAATCGAGGCAGCCGAGGTATTGGCATGCTCGTCGACGGTGATGATCACCTTGTCTTCGGCAAGCCCGAGTTTTCTCGCCGTCGCATCGAGGATACGGCGATTGGCCTGATGCGGAATCACCCAATCGACATCGTCGGAGGTGAGCCCCGCCGCCTCGAGCGCTTCGTTCATCACGGCGACGAGATTGACGACCGCGTGACGAAATACTTCGCGGCCCCTCATCCTGAGCTTACCGACCGTTCCCGTCGTCGACGGCCCGCCATCGACATAGAGCAATTGGTTGTGCCGCCCATCGGCATGGAGCTTCGAAGCGAGCACGCCGCTATCGCCTTCCTCCGCCTTCAGCACGACCGCGCCCGCGCCATCGCCAAACAATACGCAGGTTCCGCGATCCTCCCAGTCGAGAATGCGGCTGAAGGTCTCCGATCCGATGACAAGCGCGGTTTTCGCAGCGCCGCCGCGTAGCATATTGTCGGCCACCGACAGCGCGTAGAGGAAGCCCGAGCACACCGCCTGGACGTCGAACGCCGTGCAATCGCCGATACCGAGATTGGTCTGGATAATCGTCGCCGATGCCGGAAAGGTCTGATTGGGCGTCGATGTCGCCAGCACGATCAGGTCGATTTCGCCAGCATCGATGCCGGCAGCGGCGAGCGCGCTGCGCGCTGCTTCCGTTCCGAGCGAGGCCGTCGTTTCATTATCGTCGGCGATATGACGAAATTTGATGCCCGTGCGCTCGACGATCCATTCATCGGATGTATCGACGGTTTCGGCCAGTTGTTCGTTGCTGACGCGGCGCTTCGGCAATGCCGAACCGGAACCCGCTATCACTGCCCGGAGCGTCACTCCGCCGCGTCCTTGATCGCCTGTTCGGGAAAATTCTCGAGATCTTCGGAAATCCTTCGCGTGATATCGGCCATCGCCATTTTCGCCGCCACATCGATCGCATTGCGCACACCGTTGGCATCGGCACCGCCATGGCTCTTTACGACGAGGCCATTGAGGCCGAGCATCACGCCGCCATTATGATTGTTCGGATCGAGCGTATTGCGCAGCAGTTTCGCCGCCGGACGCGAAAGCATGAATCCCGCCTTAGAACGTATAGAACTGGTGAAAGCGCGGCGAATGAGGTCGGCCACGAAACGCGCCGTGCCTTCGACGGTCTTGAGCGCGATATTTCCTGAAAAACCATCGGTTACGATGACATCGACATGGCCGCGAGACAGCCGGTCGCCCTCGATAAAGCCGGTGAATTCGAGTGGAATGGCATCGGCGGCGCGCAGGCGGGCAGCTGCATCCTTGAGCAAGCCGGTGCCTTTTTGATCCTCCGAACCGATGTTGAGCAACGCCGTGCGCGGACGCTCTATATCGAGAACGATGCGCGCATAGGCCGCGCCCATCACGGCAAACTGAACGAGATTCTCGGCATCGCATTCCGTATTGGCACCGAGATCGAGCATGACGACGTCATTATCGCCGAGCGTCGGCAGCAGCGCGGAGATCGCAGGCCGGTCGATGCCTTCCATCGTCCGCAGCGCGAGTTTGGCCATCGCCATCAGCGCGCCGGTATTGCCGCCCGATAATGCGGCATCGGCTTCGCCGGCCTTCACCGCAGCGATGGCGAGCCCCATCGAGCTGTCTTTCGCGCGCCGGATCGCCTGGCTCGGCTTGTCATCGCCCGAGATGACGCCGTCGGTGTGAACGATCTTCACGCCTTCGGAGAGCGATTTATGCTTGGCGATCTCGACAGCGATCGCCGCCTCGTCGCCGAAAAAACTGTAGCTGAGATTGTCGAAATCGGCGCGCGCATCGGCGGCGCCGGCGACCATGACCTCAGGCCCGACATCGCCGCCCATGGCGTCAATGGCGATCCGTGGGCCTTCGATCATGGATGCGACCTAAAGTTCGACCGGCAGTATCTCGCGGCCGTTATAATGGCCGCAGGCATTGCACATATGATGCGGACGCTTGAGCTCGCCACAATTCGGACACTCCTGATAGGCCTCGGCCTTCAGCGCGTCATGCGCACGGCGGTTGCCACGGCGATGGGGCGATACTTTTCTTTTCGGGACGGCCATGATGGCACCTTATTCGTTGCAGCTGTTAACAGAGTTACACTGTTCACCCGGCATTACGAGCATATCCGGCGGCCTTCAAGGTCGCCGTAGTTACGGCCGGATTGCGAGTGAAGAAGCGCGCATATAGCGAATTTGCGCGCGCTTGCAAGCAAAACGGCAGCATGTCAGGGCAGGAAAGAACGAAAACGGGGTCGCCATATGAAACTCGAAATCACGCTCGTCATCGCCGCCGCTGCGGCGCTGCTCAATCTCTGGCTCTCGGTCCGCGTCGGCCGGGTGAGGACCTCTCAAAAAGTTTTCGTCGGCGACGGCGGAAACGATATCGTTATCCGGCGGATGCGCGCGCATGCGAACTTTATCGAGTACACGCCGTTTTTCCTGATCCTGCTGGCGCTGATCGAGCTCGCCAGCGGATCGAGCCTGTGGCTCTGGGGCGTTTCGATCGTCTTTATCGTCGCGCGGATCGCCCATGCCTTCGGGATGGACCTCGACAACAAATTGCGCATGTTCGGTATCCTCGGGACGATGCTGGTGCTGCTCGGCATGGCGATCTGGGCGATCGTCATCGCCTATAGCGGCATGGCATTTACCGGCGGCGAGATGCCCGCCGGCGTACCCGCCTGACGCCCGGAACTTCACGCAGTTCACACGCAGTATAAGCGATTATCCCAGCACGCTGTCGGCAACGAAACCGTTGACCTTGCGCTCGTAGCCGAAGGTCGACATCGGCCCGTGGCCCGGCACGAAGGCGGTTTCCTCGCCGAGCGGCCAGAGCTTTTGCGTAATAGAATCGATCAGCTGCTGATGGTTGCCGCGCGGAAAATCGGTGCGCCCGATCGATCCCTTGAACAGCACGTCGCCGACGATCGCGAAGTTCGACGGCGCATGATGGAAAACGATATGGCCCGGCGTGTGTCCCGGGCAGTGATAGACGTCGAGCGTCACTTCGCCGACCGTGACCTGATCGCCCTCTTCGAGCCAGCGATCGGGTTCGAACACCCGGCCCTCGAAACCCCATTTGCGGCCATCTTCCTCGAGCTTTTCGATCCAGAAGAGGTCGTCTCTGTGCGGCCCTTCGATCGGCACGCCGAGCTCTTCGGCCAATATCCCGGTTTGCCCGCAATGATCGAGATGACCATGCGTCACCAGCAGTTTCTCGATCGTCACGCCCTGCTGCTTCGCGGCCGCCTTGAGCTTATGGAGATCGCCACCGGGATCGGTAAACGCGCCGCGCATCGTTTTCGTGCACCAGATTAACGTCGAATTCTGCTGGAGCGGTGTAACGGGCACAATCGCTGCTTTGAGGGGCATGTCTTCGGTCATGGGCGGGATGTGGCGGCTCGGCGTGCAGGTTGCAAGATATCGTTCCTCTCCCGTCCGCGGGAGAGGATGAACTGGCGCAATCCGCCCGCGCTTGGCATGAGGCGCCCATGCCCCGGCTCGACATCTCTCGCCCCTTCGTCCTTCTCGACGATGCGCGGGCCGGTGGCGCCGATGCGCGGTTGTTCAGCAACCCGATCGAGATTGTCGAGACGCGCCGCATGGAAGATGTGGCGGCGGCGCTCGAACGGGTCGGTAGCGCACAGCGGGCGGGGCGCTTTGTCGCCGGTTTCATAAGCTATGAAACCGGGCATGCGCTTGAGCGGAAGCTGGCAAACCTCGCGCAAGACCCGGACGATAGAGACCTCCCGCTGCTTTGGTTCGGCGTCTTCGAGACCGTCGAATTCGTCGCGGCCGACGGCATCCCGGCACTCCTCCCCGATCCCGACGGCAGCTACGCCGCAGCGCCCCGCCCCCGCCTCGCACAACGCGCCTATGAGTCAGCGCTGGCCAAAGTGCAGGACTATATCGCGGCGGGCGATATCTACCAGGCGAACCTGACCTTCCAGTGCGATGTCGCACTCGCCGGCAATCCGCTCGCCCATTATGCACGGATGCGCAAGGCATCGCGCGCCGGCTATGGCGGCGTCGTGTGGACGGGCGCGCATTGGCTGCTGTCCTGCTCGCCCGAATTGTTCTTCTCGCTCGCCGATGGCACAATCACCGCACGGCCGATGAAGGGGACGGCGGCGCGCGAGAGCGATGCCAAGGCCGATACGGCGGCGCGCAAGACGTTGCAAAGCGATCCCAAGCAGCGCGCCGAAAATCTGATGATAACCGATCTCCTCCGCAACGATCTCTCGCGCGTCGCCATGGCAGGCAGTGTTGCGGTACCCTCGCTCTTCCATGTCGAGAGTTTCCCGACGATCCACCAGATGACATCGACCGTCACCGCCGATCTCGCACCCGATCAGTCGGCGCTCGATATAATCCGCGCCATCTATCCCTGCGGCTCGATCACTGGCGCGCCCAAAATCCGTGCGATGCAGATTATCGATGCGCTCGAGAGCGGTCCGCGCGCGGCCTATACCGGGTCGATCGGCTGGATAGGGCCCGATGACGACGCCGCCTTCAACGTCGCGATTCGTACACTTGTCTTGGCGCAGAAGGGCTTGCGCGGCGGAAAAAATCACGCAACTTTGGGGCTTGGCTCGGGCATCGTCGCCGACAGCCAGCCGGGGGAGGAATGGCGCGAATGTCTTGCGAAAGGCGCGTTTGTGACTGAGGGGCAGCGGGCTTTCGATCTGATCGAAACGATGCGCTTCGAACCGGAAAGCGGCATCGCGATGCTCGACCGCCACCTGGCGCGCATGAAGGCCAGCGCGGCGGCGCTCGACTTTACCTTCGACCGGCACAATGCGCGCAACGAACTGCAAGCTGCGACCTTCCGGCTCGATGCGCCGTCCAAGGTGCGGCTGCTGCTGTCGAAGCGCGGCAGGATGGCGATCGAGATACGGCCTGCGCCCGCGAAAGCCGACATACCGGCCACCGTCGCGATCGCCAAGCGGCCCGTCGAAGCCAGCGACTTCCGCCTCCATCACAAGACGACAGATCGCCGGCCCTATGTCGCCGTGGAGGGCGTGTTCGAAACGCTGTTCGAGGATGCCGAAGGTTTTTTGACCGAGGGGTGTTTCACCAATGTGTTTGTCGAGCGCGACGGCCAGCTGCTCACCCCGCCGCTCTCACGCGGGTTGCTGCCGGGGACGTTGCGGAAGGAATTGATAGAGGAAGGCCGCGCGGTGGAGGCCGATCTGACGCGCGCAGATTTGAGCGACGGTTTCCTGATCGGAAATGCTGTGCGCGGGCTGATGAAAGCGCGGCTCGCCTAGACGCCCATCCGATAGAAATCGAGCGCCAATATCCGCTCCAGATGCGCCAGCCAATTGGCAATCCCGGTCGCCGCCTCGGCACAATCGAGTTCGATCACGACATTCTGCCCGCGTCGTCCGGTGCGCACCTTCACGCCCTTGGCGAGGAACACGCTCTTGAGCGCGATTCCCGTGCTCGCGTCCGCGCCGACGAGCTGCGGCGCATAGAGGTTGGCGTCGTCGAAATGGAACTGGCCGCCCGCGCTGTCTCCCGCCGGAACGCCTTCCATTCCCATATAGACGGTCGCGCGGTGGAGCGAGCTGGCCGAGCTCGAAATACCGGCATGGCGGAAGAATTCGATTGCGATCTGCGTGTCCTCGAGCGCACCGACATCAACATGTTGGCGGGCTTCGAGAAAATCGTGCCAGCGTTCGACATTGTCGAGGCTCGAAAAATCGCTGTCGAACAGCGCGCGAAAGCTGTTGGCATAGCCGTAGCGGAGATTTTCGTCGGCAACGTCGAAGCTGATCAGCTTGACGATCTTGCGCCGCGACCGCGCCATCAGGATTGCATTGGTGAGCAGATAAGCAGCCGCCAGCGTCTCGGTGAGTTCGGCACTGGGCCCGAGATTGTGGCAGCGTAGCGCGAAGACGCTGGCTTCGCCCGCCGCGATCTCTGCGATGACATCGTCGAAATCGGATTTCTCGCTGTCGAGAAAGAGATTGGGGATGTTGGGGAGCGTCGCCATCTCCGCCTCCTAAAGCGCCGTCGCCAGCTTCGCTGCGACCTCATCGGCCTTGCTTGCATCGAGCGAGGCGATGTTCATCCGGCCGTCGGGAATGATGTAGACGGCCTCCTCTTCGCGCAGCCGGGTGGCGGCTTCGGGCGTCACGTCGATCAGCGAGAACATGCCCTGACCGCGATCGATATAGGTCCAGTCGCGATCCTGCTTGATCCGGGCGAGCGCCAGCGAGAGCGCGGTGCGGTTGGCGTTGATCCGGTCGCGAATATCGGCGAGTTCGGAAAGCCAGTGCTCCCTGAGTTCGGGGTTCTCGAAAATCGTCCGGACGATCGAAGCGCCGTGATCGGGCGGCATCGAATAATTGGCGCGCGCGACGGTCAGCAGGTTCGAAAAAGCCGGGGCGAGATCGCGCTCTTTGCCGACGAGCAGAGCGGCACCCGTGCGTTCGCGATAGATGCCGAAATTCTTCGAGCACGACAGAGCGAGCAACATTTCTGGCGCGCGATCGGCGATGACCTGGACGCGTTCGGCATCTTTGCGCCAGCCGGCGCCGAAGCCGATATAGGCCGAGTCGACGAACGGAATCAGCCCGCGCGCGACAATGCCCTCGGTCAGCCGCGCGAGATCGTCGAGGCTCGGATCGATGCCCGTCGGATTGTGACAGGCGCCGTGCAGCACGACGCAATCGCCTTGCTTCGCACCGTCGAGCGCGCAAAGGATCGCGTCGATATCGGGCTCGGCATCGAATTTCGGATAGGGATAGTTCGCCATTCCGACCCCGACCGCGCCGAGGATCGCCCGATGATTGGGCCAGGTCGGATCGGGCAGCCAGAAGGTGACTTCGGGACTGAGCGATTTGGCGAGTTCGGCGAGTACGCGCACCGCGCCCGACCCGCCGACCGCCTGAATACCGACAACGTCCTCGCCGAACTTGTGATCGGGGAGCACTTCGCGTGCGAACAGCTCGACGAATTTCTGATCGCCGCCGACGCCGACATAAGTCTTGGTTCGCTGCTCATCGATCAACCGCTGTTCGGCGGCCTTCACCGCACGCATCACAGGGGTCAGCCCGGTCTCGTCCTTGTAGACGCCGATGCCGAAATCGACCTTGCCGTCGCGCGCGTCTCCCGCATAGGCGCGGCTGATCGCGATGATCTGGTCGACCGAGCGGGCGACGGCTTTATCGAACATGGGCGATGGTCCCTTTCGCGTCATTGCGAGCGCAGCGAAGCAATCCAGAGCCGCACGAGTATCGCTTGCCGTTCTGGATTGCCGCATCGCCTTCGGCTCCTCGCAATGACGTAGATTTAAGCATGCTCACCGTTTCACCGATTTTACGGGCAGGAAGCCCGAACTGGCGTTGCGGACATCGCTGGCGACATAGCTGCCGAGCAGCTTCACATAGCGCGCCTTGTTCTCGAGCGCGCGGAGCGCCGCCTGCACCGCATTTTCCTCAAGCCCGCCGCCGATATCGATATAGAAGGTCGGCAGCGCGGTCTCTTCGGAGATCGTATAGGTTTCGAGCGTCGTGATATTGATCCCGGCATCGCGGAACACCGCGAGCGCCTCGATCAATGCGCCAGGCTGGTGATCGATCTGGAAGATCAGCGTCGTGATGTCCGCATCGCCATAATCGGGATCGAGCGCCGGCTTTTCAAGCGCGAGGAAGCGCGTGTAATTGTTCTTCTGGTCGGCGATATCGCGCTCGACGACCACCCCGCCGAACACCTGCGCCGCGACCGAGGAACCGATCGCGGCAGCTTCCGCATCGCCCAATTCCGCCACCTGCCGCACCGCTGTCGCCGTATCGACGCATTCGATCTGCTCGGCATCGCGGCAATGCGCTTCGATAAAGCCCGAACATTGCAGGAAGCCCTGCCGGTGGCTGTAGAGCTTGCGGATCGCCGAGACATCGGTGACCGGGCGCGGGCCCGAATGCGCCTGGATCAGGCAATGTTCGATACGCACCATATCCTCGCGGACGATCGCCATTTCGGTCGACAGCATCAGCCGGTGGACATCGGGAATGCGCCCGCTCGTCGAGTTCTCGATCGGGATGACAGCCGTGCGGTGTTCGCCCGCCTCGACGGTCTCCATAATTTCGCCGAAGGTGCGCAGGCCGACATGCTCGGCATCGGGGAACATCGAGATCGCCGCCTGATAGCTATAGGTGCCCGGCGAGCCGAGATAGGCGATGGTATCGGCGCTCATAAACTCTCCCCCAGGGCATTGGTCCGGCTGCGCGCGTCTCGCAGGGATTCGAGCAATGCGCCGGGCGCTGGCTCGTCGGCCATAGCGGCGATGAGATCAAGCCGTTTTTTGAACAGATCGGCGACCGCGCGCAGCTCCTCGCTATTGGCACGAAAAATATCGCTCCACATTTGCGGATCGGAAGCGGCAAAGGCGGCAACGCCGCGAAACGAGGCTGGCAGCAGCTCAAAATCGCCTTCTTCGGCCATCCCGGCGAGCGCGAAAGCAATCAGATGCGGAAGATGCGAGCCGAGCGCGAGCAGCCGGTCATGCACATCGGGTGCCATCTCGATGACGCTGACGCCGAGCGTTTCGAGCAGCCCGCGGGCGCGCTTGACGGCATCGGGGGCGGTCGCGTCGGTCGGGGTCAGGACGAAAGGCCGCCCGGTCAGATTATCGGGCGTCGCAAGGCCGGGGCCGGTGCTCACACCGCCGGCGAGCGGATGGCCCGGCACAAAGCGTCCGGCATCGACTCCCGATTCCGCAACGGCCGCGACAATCGCCGCCTTGGCCGAACCGGTGTCGATGACGATCGCCTCGCCACCGAGCCGAAGCAATTCGATTACCTGCCCGCCGATCGCAGCGACCGGCGTCGCCACGAAGACGATATCGCACCGTGCGAGTGCACCAAGCGCACCGACGACATCGCCACGCCGATGCCGCTCGGCGACATAGGCGGCGTTGCCCGGGCTAATATCATATACGCGCAAAGCCGTTTCAGGCAGGAGGCGGTCTAACGCCGCCGCCAGCGACCCGCCGATCAACCCCGCGCCGACCAGCCCGATCGATTTAAAAGTGGCGTTTCTGTCCATATTGCGGTGCACAATGACGGCTTTTGCGCCGATTGCAACGCGGTTTCGCGGAGATTGTAACCATCCGGTATATGG
>JABDLY010000010.1 GCA_013001755.1 Sphingomonadaceae bacterium | reverse complement strand
CCTGAAGCGTGTCCGCTTCGTCGGCGTCGATAATAGTCAGCGGTTCGTCCGCGTCTTCGCTGGCCGCTCGTGCGTCAAAGCCCAGACCGGCCACTTGTTCTCGCGAGAGGGTGAGCCGATTTTCGTCGTCCGCCGCATCGCGCCGCAGATCGTTATGAAACGTTTCGTCGCCGCATTTCAAATTTTCGATAAGCAGCGCGGCCAGACGATTCTCGTTCCAACCCTGACCGAGGAAGATGGCCACGACATTCGGCTCGATCGGACGAAGTATGCCCCCGGCGAACTCGCTCGTGTTGAGCGGTACGATCTGGAAAGTAGGGGCCGACCGTACGCCGAGCGAAACATTCGCGCCAGCATTTATATCGTCGATAATACCACTCAATCCTGCGCCCGCACCGGCATTGAGTGCAATGTTTCCCGTCACCTGGCTCAGAGTCGAATAATGTGTCGGTTCGCGAAATCTTGCCCGTACGATGTTGAGCAGGATCATCTCGTTGCGCGTGTCGGCGATAACGCGGTTATAGTCGGTCGCGAAATCCGTCATTGGTGTACGAAGCGAAGCACAGCCCGCAAGCGTTACGGCAACGCAAATCATTGCAATGAAGCGCTTGGCAAACATCTGATTTCCCCCCTTTCAGATGACCCGTCCGCGCGAAATGAAGAAATGTGCACCATTTTGCAAATCGCACCTTGAACCGAGCAAATACAAAAAGGGCCGGCGGCATCGCTGCCGCCGGCCTTTTGTGCTTATTCTGTACTGCGGTTGAGATGCCTACGAATTGCAGGTCTGGCCGTTATAGGTGACGGTGCTGCCGGTGCCGACGAGCGTCTGGCCTTCGCCCGAGAAGCGTATCGGGCCGTTCGTATCCTCGGGTGCCGCTTCTTCGCTGTCGGTTTCTTCGCCCTCGACTTCTTCGCCCTCTTCGGCTTCCGCCGGAGCCGCCAATGCGTCATTGGTAAGGATGGTCGGCACGCCGTCCTGCGTCGCGCTTACGCCGGCTTGCGTGTCGTTCGTATAATAGGTCACGTAGACGACGCTGCCATCGCCGCAGCGATAACTTTGCGAGCCGCGGACCATGGCCGGCATTTCCGAAGGATCGAGTTCTTCGATCTCATCTGCATTGGGGTCGGACATTTCGCCGACGACATCGGGTTCCGATTGGCCGCAGGCGGCGGTGAAAAGAAGGGCCGCGAAAGGCGCGACCGCGAGGGGGGTTCTGAGTTTTTGCATAATGCGACGGCCTGTTGCGATTGGTTCGCGATTAGTCAAGGGGCCAATTCGACCGCCGTCGCTATCGTTTCGACAAAGGCGATTGACGCGCGCCGTTATCGCTGACTCGTGCGGCTTTTGATGCTATTATGACCGAAGCGGAAATCAGAGGAGGATAGGATGGCGAATTGGCGACCCGAGGGCTGTGCAACTGTCACGCCCTATATCACTGTCGACGGCGCGGCAGAGGCGATCGAATTCTACAAAAAGGCGTTCGGCGCCGAGGAAATTCTTCGCATGCCGATGCCTGACGGCAAGCTCGGCCATGCCGAAATCAAGATCGGCGACAGCCATGTCATGCTGTCGGACGAGTTTCCCGAAATGGACAAGCTCGGACCCGCAAATCGCGGCGGCGCGACCTCGAGCCTGATGGTCTATGTCGAGGATGCCGATGCGGCCTACGCAAAAGCCGTGGAGGCCGGCGCCACCGAAGTACGCCCGGTCGAGGACCAGTTTTACGGCGATCGTTCGGGCTGGCTAAAGGATCCTTTCGGCCATGAATGGACCGTGGGTACGCACAAGGAGGATCTGACCGAAGAGCAGCTGACGGAACGCATGGCGCAGGCGATGCCCGACGAGGCGGAGCCCGCCGAATAGGGCGTGACGAAGCCGTGCCGTTTCGCTAGCTGAAACGGCATGGCCTTTACCGCGAAAATTCTCCTTCTCGGCTCGGGCGAGCTGGGCAAGGAATTCGTCATCTCCGCCAAGCGGCTCGGCGGCTATGTCGTCGCCTGCGATGCCTATGACGCCGCCCCGGCGATGCAGGTCGCCGATGCGCGCGAAGTTTTCTCGATGCTCGACGCTGAAAAACTCCGCGCCGTGATCGTCAAGCACGAACCCGATTTCATCGTTCCCGAGATCGAAGCGATCCGTACCGAGATTCTTGCCGAGGTCGAGGCGGCGGGACGCAACGTCGTCCCTTCGGCGCGTGCGACGCAGATGACGATGAACCGCGATGCAATCCGTGATCTGGCAGCACGCGAGCTCGGCATCCGTACGTCCGAATATCGCTATGCCGAGAGTTTCGACGAGGTCGAGGCCGCCGCCGAAACGATCGGTCTGCCGGCGGTCGTCAAGCCGGTGATGTCGTCGAGCGGCAAGGGGCAGAGCACGGTGCGCGAACTGGCGATGCTGCGCGAAGCCTGGGACCATGCGACGGGCAATATGCGCGGAGACCGCAAGCGCGTTATCATCGAGCAGTTCATCGATTTCGACTATGAGATCACACTGCTCACCGTGCGGACGCGCGACGGCATCGTCTTCTGCCCGCCGATCGGCCACCGGCAGGAACGCGGCGATTATCAGGAAAGCTGGCAACCGGCACCGATGGACGCCGCGCATCTCGACGAGGCGCAGGCGATGGCGGCGAAGATCGTCGACAATCTCGGCGGCTATGGCCTATTTGGCGTCGAGTTTTTCGTCGCGAGCGACGGCGTGATCTTTTCCGAACTCTCGCCGCGGCCGCACGACACCGGTATGGTGACGCTAATCTCGCAGCGGCTTAGCGAATTCGATCTCCACGCCCGCGCGATCATGGGTCTGCCTGTGCCGCAGATCGAACTCGGCGCGCCCGCAGCCGCCTCGGCCGTAATCCTCGCCGACGGGGATAGCGAGGACTTCGGCTACGCCGGACTCGCCGCCGCGCTCGACGACAGCCAGACCGACGTCCGGATTTTCGGCAAGCCGGTGACGCGGCCCTATCGGCGGATGGGAGTCGCGCTCGCCTTGGGCAGCACTATCGAAAGCGCGCGCACCGCGGCGCGGATCGCCGCGAGCAAGGTGAAGATCACCAGCGCCTCATAGCGCGTTCGCGGTCTCGCCAATCGCCGACCAGAGCCGCTGCTTTTCCACAAAGGGCATCGCGGCATAGGCCGGGCTCGACGAGGGGAGGTCGATCAGGCGGTATTTATCGCCGGCGGCGCCAAGCTTTTTGCGTCCGATCGCCGCTGCCTTCTTGCCGTTGAAGGCGATCGCAGCGAGCGCCGGCAATGTGGCGACAAAGGCTGCGAGATCGTTACTCGCTTCCTCGCGGATGGCGCTGTCGAGACTGCCCGTGCGCCGAGCATCGGCGATGACGTCCCACAGACCGATTCCGCATTCGAGAAGTGTTGCAAGGCGATTGTCATAGTCGAGCGCGCGGAGCTCGATCCCGATCGCGCCGCCGACCAACTCCCAGAAGCGGTTTTGCGGATGCGCGTAATATTGCCGCTGGCGCAGCGATTCTTCGCCCGGCAGGCTGCCGAGGATGACGATGCGAGTGCTCGTATCGGCAATAGGCGGGAAGGAGGCTTTGCGTCGCACGCACCGCTCCTAAATCCGACGCGGCCAGGCGGGCAAGTGGCGCTTTGGCGGGGCATGGCCAAGATTGCTTGCTCCGCAGCGATTTGCACGGCTATTCTCGCCTCATGACCATCCTTCCCAACCCGCTCGCGCTGATCGGTAACACGCCATTGGTCCGTCTTGCCGGGCCGTCCGACGAAACCGGCTGCGAAATTCTCGGTAAGTGCGAATTCGCCAATCCGGGAGGGTCAGTGAAAGACCGACCTGCGCTGTACATCGTCGAGGAGGCCGAAGAACAGGGGCTGCTCAAGCCCGGCGGGACGATCGTCGAGGGCACGGCAGGCAATACCGGGATCGGGCTCGCGCTCGTTGCCAACGCCAAGGGCTATAAGACGATAATCGTTATGCCCGACACGCAAAGCCAGGAGAAAATCGATACGCTCCGCGCGCTCGGCGCCGAGCTCGTGCTGGTTCCGGCAGCGCCCTATTCGAGCCCTTGCCATTTCGTTCACCAGTCGCGGCGGATCGCCGAAGAAATCGATAACGCACTGTGGGCGAACCAGTTCGACAATATCGCCAACCGCCGCGCGCATATTAAAACCACCGCCGTCGAGATCTGGGAGCAGACCGGCGGCAATATCGACGGGTTCACTTGCGCGGTCGGTACGGGCGGCACGCTGGCCGGTGTCGGCATGGGATTGAAGGAGCAGTCCGAAGACGTGACGATCGCGCTCAGCGATCCGCACGGCGCGGCACTTTATGAATATTATGCCCATGGTGAGCTCAAGGCCGAGGGCAGTTCGGTCGCCGAAGGGATCGGCCAGGGACGGGTGACCGCCAATCTCGAAGGCGCGCCGATCGATACGCAATTTCGTATTTCCGATGAGGAAGGTCTGGTCTGGGTCCACCGGCTGCTTGGCGAAGAGGGGCTTTGTCTCGGGCTGTCTTCCGGGATCAATGTCGCGGGTGCAGTCAAGCTGGCCAATGAGCTTGGCGCCGGCAAAACGGTCGTGACGATCCTTTGCGACAGCGGGCTGCGCTATCTCTCGACCTTGTTCAACCGCGACTGGCTGCTAGAGAAAGATCTCACCGTTCCGCCATGGCTTGAAGGCGATTGATGATGGAAGGCGCGCAGCCCGAACTGACCGAGGAGGTGCATGACGAACGCCTGACGCGGATGCGCGTCGGCGCTACGGGGCTGGCCGTCATTGTCATCGTCGTCCTGCTCGCAGCGTCGTTTTCGGGCACGGCGAGCAACGAGCCCGAACTAACGCCCGAGGCGATCGCCGAGGACGCTGCGGCGGAAGGCGAAGCCGAACAGGCCGCCGAAGCGCAGCCCGAGGACCCGCTGGCGGAGCTCGGAGTGACGCCGCAAGCGGCTCCCGCCGAGACTGAGGATGAAGCTGCGGCAACGGACGATCTTGCCGACGAGTGAGTCGCTGCGGTGTGCGAGTCGCATGCCACTCCATCCCACATTGTGGCCCATATGCCTCTTTTTGGCGCATTTCGGCGGAAATTGCCGACCTTTTTTGGGTCAGCTGATGCGCTCGACGCCGCCATGAACAAAAAAAGAACTGTGGCGGTTCCGTGCGGCTTGCAAGCCAAGTGATTGGCGTACAGTGGGATATAGTTCCATAAAAACCCCATAAAATGGTATTGCGAACCAAAATTAACCTTGATACGCAGATCGGCGGACAACGGGGCAGGGCTTTAACCCGATAGATAAATTTGTGCGCCGAAACGGAGGGTTTCGGCGAAGGGGAAGCTTTGCGCCAGGGAGAGGCCGGCGTGGACGTCATCATTCCTTTTGGGGGACAAGCGCTGAACGCGGTCGACAAGAAAGGCCGTGTTTCGCTACCCGCCGAGCTGCGCTCGGTGGTCGAGCGCCGCTGCGCGCTCGCCACGGCAGCTGATCTGCCGGTCGACGAAAAATTGCTCTACATCTCCGAAGACGAGACGCTGCCCTGCCTCGTCGGCTTCGATGAGACCGAGCAATTCCGCCTCGCGAGCAAGCTGGCCGAAGATCCTGGCGATGGCGATCCCGGTCGCCGCAGCCTGGTCAGCCGCGGCCGCGGCGCCAATACCTTCGCTCCGCTCCAGCGCGTCGTTTTCGACAAGGCGGGCCGGATGGTTCTCAACGGACTGCTGCGCGACATTACCGGCATCGGTGATTTCGCCTTTTTCGTCGGTAACGGCCTAGTCTTCGATATCTGGGAACCCAGTCGCGCCCATGCGCATTACACGGCAGCCAACGACCGGCGGATGATCCGCATCGTCGAAGGTTTGTGCAAAGATAAAGGCGCAAAGCTGTGAACGGCGCGGTGACCGACCCTCGCCACGAGCCGGTGCTGCTCGATGAAGTGATCGCCGCGCTCGACATCGCGAGGGGTGAAACGCATGTCGATGCGACCTTCGGCGCGGGCGGTTATACGAAAGAGATGCTGGCGCGCGGCGCTACGGTCTATGCCTTCGACCGCGATCCCGATGCGATTGCCGAGGGCGCGCCGCTTGCCGATGCGGCCGGCGAAGCGCTGACGCTGCTCCATCGCCGTTTTTCCGAAATCGCCGAAGCGCTGGTCGGCGAGGGCATCGAGACCGTCGACGGCATCGCCTTCGATATCGGCATTTCGTCGATGCAGGTCGACCGCGCCGAACGCGGTTTCTCCTTCCAGGCCGATGGCCCGCTCGACATGCGCATGGGCCAGGCCGGTGAAACCGCCGCCGATTTCGTCAACGAAGCCGACGAAACGACAATCGCCGACGTCATTTATGCGCTTGGCGAGGAACATCGCTCACGGCGCATCGCCCGCGCCATCGTCGAGAACCGGCCGATCGAGACCACCGGCGAATTGGCGGCAATAGTCCGCAAGGCGGTCGGGTACCGTAAGGGCGCGCCCAAAGACCCTGCCACGCGCACCTTCCAGGCGATCCGCATCCATCTCAATCGCGAGCTCGACGAACTGCGCGACGGGCTCGTCGCCGCCGAGCAGGTGCTTGCGTCAGGCGGAAGGCTTGCCGTGGTGACCTTTCACAGCCTCGAAGACCGTATCGTCAAACGTTTCCTGCGCGAACGTAGCGGCGGCAATCCGGGCGGCTCGCGCCATTTGCCCGATACCGTCAACGCCCATCCCGATCCCAGCTTCGCCCGGCCGGCAAAAGCCGTCCGCCCCGGCGATGCCGAGCG
>JABDLY010000242.1 GCA_013001755.1 Sphingomonadaceae bacterium | reverse complement strand
AGTCCACGCTTGGCCGGTTCATCTGCGGCGTAAATCGCTTTTTCCCCGACCGTCATTATTATCGATCCGCGCAGGTAACGCATGAGCGGCCCGATTATGCACCGCTCTATGAAGAATTGCTGGGCGTCCCGATCGAATTCGATTGCACTTACAATGCGATGGAAATCGATCCGTCGCTGCTGGAACTGAAGCTCAATCCCAAGAAGAACTATGTCTTCGGCATGCTGAGCGGACAGGCCGCGACATTGCTGACGGAACTGGAAGCGATGAAGACGGTGCGCGCCGAGATCGAGCGCCAGCTGATGCCGATCCTTCATACAGGCGAAGCGGGCCTGGACGATGTGGCGAAGGAGATGGGCATGAGCCGCCAGCAACTCTACCGCGCGCTGCGTGCGGAGGGCGTCCGGTTCAAGGATGTGCTCGACGATCTTCGCCACAGGCTAGCGCTCGATTATCTGAAGGGCGGTAAGGTCAGCGTCAACGAAGCCGCCTATCTTGTCGGCTTTTCCGATCCCAGCGCTTTCTCCCGCGCCTTCAAGCGCTGGACCGGCGAGAGCCCCGGGCAATTCGCCGCAAACGCCGGGCGATAGCCGGGCGCCCATGGGCCGAAGTGATACATGATCAATTGCCTGATGGCATGGTTCAGCTATATCGCCCCTTATGCGGACCGCGACAATCCAACGCACGACCGGCGAAACCGATATCGCCGTTAGCGTCGATCTCGATGGGACGGGGCAATATACCGTCTCGACCGGGATCGGTTTTCTCGACCATATGATCGAGCAGCTGTCGCGCCATTCGCTGATCGATATCGATCTCAAGGTCGATGGCGATTTGCATATCGATCAGCATCATACGACCGAGGACAGCGCGATCGCGCTTGGCGAAGCGGTGGCGCAGGCGCTCGACGACAAGGCGGGTATCCGGCGCTACGGCTCGGCCTGTTCGCCGATGGACGAGACGCTCTCGCGCGTCGCGCTCGATATTTCCGGCCGCTCCTTTCTGGTCTGGAAGTCGGGCTTTTCGCAGGAACGGCTCGGCGAGATGGACAGCGAGCTTTTCAAACACTGGTTTCACAGCTTCGCGGGATCGGCGGGCATCACTCTCCATCTCGAAACGCTGTACGGCGAAAACAACCACCATATCGTCGAGAGCCTGTTCAAGGGACTGGCGCGCGCGCTGCGCGATGCGGTCGAGATCGACCCGCGGAAAGAAGGCGCGATACCCTCGACCAAGGGAACGCTGGGCTGATGGCCGAGCGCATTGCGCTCATCGATTATGGCGCGGGCAATCTGAGATCGGTGCACAACGCGCTGCTCGCCGCGGGAGCGGGCGATGTGGCGGTTACCGATAGCGCGGATATCGTCCGCGCGGCCGATCGTATCGTGCTGCCCGGGGTTGGCGCTTTCGGGGCCTGTATGAGCGGTCTTTCCGCGCTGCCCGGCATGATCGCGGCGCTCGACGAGGCGGTGTGCCGGAAAAACCGCCCCTTTCTCGGCATCTGCGTCGGCATGCAGCTGATGGTCGATTCAAGCGAGGAACATGGGAGCCACAAGGGACTCGGCTGGATCGATGGGACGGTACGACCGCTGGCGCCCAGCGATCCTCAGTGCAAGGTGCCGCATATGGGCTGGAACGATGTCATCCCTCGCGGCGCTCCCCCGCTGCTCGAACAGGGAGAGGCCTATTTCCTCCATGGCTATGCGGTCGAGTCAGACGACGGGGCCGACATCCTCGCGACGACCGATCATGGCGGACCGGTGGCCGCCGCCATCGGCCGCGAAACGATGATCGGCGTGCAATTCCATCCCGAAAAGAGCCAGCGTTACGGCCTCGCGCTCTTGGAGCGCTTTCTGAAGTGGCGGCCCTGAGGATTAAAGCATGAGCATCATCCTCTTCCCCGCCATCGATCTTAAGGGCGGCCAGGTCGTGCGGCTGGCCGAGGGCGATATGGAGCGTGCGACCGTCTATGGCGACAACCCCGCCGATCAGGCGCGTATCTTCGCCGGGGCCGGCGCCGGGCACCTCCATGTCGTCGATCTCGATGGAGCCTTTGCCGGCGAAGCGAAAAATGCCGACGCGGTCGCCGCGATCGTCGAGAGCTTTCCCGGCTATGTGCAGCTCGGCGGCGGGATTCGCGACCGCGCGGCGCTCGAATATTGGTTCGATTGCGGCGTGGCGCGCATCGTCATCGGCACCGCCGCGCTCAAGAATCCCGATCTCGTGCGTGGAGCGGCAGCGGATTTTCCGGGCGGGATCGTCGTCGCTGTCGATGCCAAGGGCGGTTTCGTCGCGACCGAAGGCTGGGCCGAAACCAGCGAAGTCAGCGTGATCGACATGGCGCGCCGCTTCGAGGATGCCGGCGTCGCCGCGCTCCTGTTCACCGATATCGGCCGCGACGGCCTGCTCAAGGGCTGCAATATCGAGGCTACCGTCGACCTCGCCCGCGCCACCGATATCCCGGTCATCGCCTCGGGCGGCGTCAAAGGCGTCGCCGATATCCACGCGCTGAGCATCCATGCCGAAAGCGGCATCGAGGGGGTGATCACCGGGCGGGCGCTTTACGATGGCACGCTCGATCTCGCGACGGCGATCGCGATTGCGGGGCGATGATGGAAATCAACCATCCGATTGTTCCGAGCGGTTACGAGCGGCGCCCAGCAGAATGACACTCCGCACCCGCATCATTCCGTGCCTCGACGTCCGCGACGGCCGCGTCGTCAAGGGCATCAATTTCGTCGATCTCGCCGATGCCGGCGATCCGGTCGAGCAGGCGCGTGTCTATGACACGGCGCAGGCCGACGAGCTCTGCTTCCTCGATATCACAGCGAGCCATGAAGGGCGCGAGACGATGATCGATATCGTCGAGCGCGCGGCGGCGGTCTGTTTCATGCCGCTGACCGTCGGCGGCGGCGTCGGATCGCCCGACGATGCGAGGAAATTGTTGCTCGCCGGGGCCGACAAGGTCGCGGTCAATTCGGCCGCCGTCGCGCGGCCCGAGCTGATACGCGACATGGCGCAGCGCTTCGGCAGCCAGTGCGTCGTCGGATCGATCGATGCGCGGGCGAAGAACGGCGGCTGGGAAATCTTCACCCATGGCGGCCGCCGCAACACGGGGATCGACGCCGTCGCCCATGCCGAACTGCTGGCATCGCTCGGCGCGGGCGAGTTGCTCGTCACCTCGATGGACCGCGACGGCACCAAAGATGGCTATGATCTCGATCTGATCCGCACGATTGCCGACCGGGTGACCGTCCCGGTCGTCGCCTCGGGCGGCGTCGGCAGCCTCGATCATCTCGTCGCGGGCGTGATCGAGGGCCATGCTTCGGCGGTGCTTGCCGCCTCGATCTTCCATTTCGGCACGCACAGCATCGCCGAAGCGCGCGCGAAACTGGCTGAAAACGGCATTCCCGTCCGCCGAAACTGACCCGAAGCGGGACATCGCCCCGGTCCTCGCCGTTAACCACGGACGGAAAGGTGCGATTAACCACTTTTGCCCCTGAAGCGCCGCCCATGTCTCTGATATCAAGGAGATACGCCATTTTCGGGCCAATCGATCATGGTCGCCGAGCGAGGGATATCGACGATGAACACAGCAAAAGCCTTAATGATCGTCGCCGCATCGACATTCTTTACCGCGACGTCGGCGCACGGTGCAGACGGCCCGGGCGGCGCGACGCCGGTCGATGCGCCGCCGGCCATGTTGCTCTTCGCGATGGCGGCGGGTGGATTGCTGCTCGGCCGCAAAATGGCGCGCCGCCGCCGCGAGGACGACTGACGCAAACGCTTGACGCGGCCGCCCCGGGCTTCAATGTCGCGTCCGATGACCGATATTCTCGCCCGCCTCGAACAGCTGATCGCCGATCGCCAGCGAGGCGATCCCGAAACCTCCTATGTCGCAAGGCTGCTCGCTAGCGGGCCTGAAAAGATCGCGCGCAAATTCGGCGAGGAAGCCGTCGAAACGATTGTCGCCGCGCTGTCCCAAAACGACGAGGCGCTGATCGGCGAAGCCGCCGATACGATCTTTCACCTGCTCATCCTGCTTGCCCAGCGCAATATCCCGTTCGAAGCCGTGCTCGCCGAACTTGCGAGACGCGAGGGTGTTTCGGGGATCGAGGAGAAGGCGGGGCGCGGCGATTGACTTCACCGCCATCCCAGCGAAAGCTGGGATCTCCCGAAGACGGGCGGAACGGTTCCGCCCCGCTGCATGAGATCCCAGCTTTCGCTGGAATGACGACCAGAGGAACGCCATGCCGATAGACGCCACCCAGCCCTATGACGCCGACAATATCTTCGCCAAGATCCTGCGCGGCGAAATCCCGAACGACACGGTCTATGAGGATGATCACGTCCTTGCGTTCAACGATATCAACCCGCAGGCGCCGACGCATGTGCTCGTCATCCCCAAGGGCGATTACGTCAGCTGGGACGATTTCAGCGCGCGGGCATCGGACAGCGAGATCGCGCATTTCGTCCGCACCGTCGGCGCGATCGCGCGCAAGCTAGGCCTCGTCGAACCCGGTTACCGGCTGCTCGCCAATATCGGCGGCCATGGCCATCAGGAGGTGGGGCACCTCCATGTCCATCTGTTCGGCGGGAAACCACTAGGACCCATGCTGGCGAAGGGTCTTTAGTCGGAATTTTCCTGACATAAAATTGCGGCACCGTCCCGCATCGCGGGACATCTTCCCCTAGTTCCAACTTCGCGCTAGTCTCCGCGCAACAAAAAAACAAAGTCTTAGGGAGAGTATCGATGGCGGGCGCATCTTCGGGAGCGGCAGGTTCGGCGACGGCACAGGAGCATTGGTCGTCACGCTGGGCCTTTATCATGGCAGCGGTCGGATCGGCGGTTGGTCTTGGCAATCTGGTGCGTTTTCCGGCTGAGGTAGGCGCAAATGGGGGTGGCGCCTTTGTCATCTTCTATATTCTCTGTGTCGTGCTGATCGGCCTGCCCGTGCTGCTGTCCGAAACGCTGATCGGGCGCCATGGCCAGTCTTCGGCGATCGAAAGCGTGAAGAATGTCGCAGCCGAGTCCGGGGCATCGCGCTGGTGGTCGCTCGCTGCGGGGGTCGGCATGATCGCCGCATTTCTGATCCTCACTTATTACAGCGTGTTGGCCGGGTGGATCGTCTATTTCATCGGCATCTTCGGATCTGATGTCGCCGGCGCCATTGGATCGGGTGATATCGGAGGTGGCGCGCTGACAGGGCGCAGCGTCGAGGATGTCCAGGCAATTCTGCCGGGCCTGCAAGCAGACCCGGCGACCATGCTGGTCATGCATGCAATTTTCATGGCGATTACGGTATTCATCGTGGCGCGGGGCGTACTCGGCGGAATCGAAAAGGTCGCGGTCTATCTGATGCCGGCCTTTTTCGTCCTGATCGCGGGTATCACAATCTATGGTGCCTTCACGGGTGCGTTCTCCTCTGCGCTCGAATTCCTGTTCGCCTTCGAACCGGCACGGTTGCTCGATCCGACGGTCCAGTTATCCGCGCTCGGTCAGGCGCTGTTTTCGCTGTCGCTTGGTTCGGCGCTCATGATCACCTACGGCGCCTATGCCTCGCGCGATACAAATCTCGCGAAAACTTCGGCCCAGATCGCGAGCGCCGACACCTCGGTGGCGATTATCGCCGGCCTTGCGATCTTTCCGATCATGTTTGCCGCGATGGCGCCCGGTGTACTCGATGCGGTCCTGGCCGGAGAGGAAGAGGTGCAGGGCGGGCTCGGTCTGCTGTTCATAAACCTGCCCGTTGCCTTCCAGTCGATGCCGGCGGGGTCACTTATCGGCTTCCTGTTCTTCATCATGGTCTTCTTTGCGGCGCTGACCAGCTCGGTGTCGCTGCTCGAAGCCTCTGTGAGCTGGGCCAAAAGGCGGTTTGGCGTAAGCCGACTCTCCACGACTCTTGTGCTGGGCGGAATCGCGTTTCTGATCGGTGCATGGGCAAGCTTCTCTTTCAACAGCCAGGCCGAATTTCAGCCGCTCGATTTCCTGATTTTCTCCGGACAGCCCGTATTCGGGATCATCGACGAGCTGACGGCGAAGATCATGCTGCCGATTTCGGCGCTGCTGGTCGCAATCTTTGTCGGCTGGGTCGCAGACAAGCGGCTGATCGACAGCGAAAACGGGCTCGATGGCGGGCTCCACAAGTTCTGGAGATTCCTGATCAGGTGGCTCTGTCCGCTGGTCATTACCGCAATATTGGTCAGTGGCCTGTTCCCGGGGCTTCTCGGACAATAAGGCAGCCTTCATGATCGGCGATCGCATCGAGATAGTCGATCCCGATCCGGCCTGGCCCGACGCCTATGCGGCAGAGCGGCGGCGCATCGAAGCGGCGCTGGACGGCACGAAGTGGCTTGCGATCGAGCATTACGGAAGCACCGCCGTGCCGGGCCTGCCGGCCAAACCGATCATCGACATTTTGATGGCGGTGCCCTCGCTCGATGCCGCCCGCGAGGCGTTTCCCGGCCGGTTGGCGCAGCTCGATTATGTCTTCTGGTCGGACAATCCGAAGCTGGACCGGCTCTATTTCGTCAAGGGCATGCCGCCCTATGGCGCGAAGCGCACCCATCACCTCCATGTCTGCGAAAGGCCGAGCGCTATGTGGTCGCAGCTGGGTTTTCGCGATTATCTACGCGACCATCCGGACGAAGCTGCGCGTTATGCGTTGCTCAAGCGCGAACTCGCCGCCCGCCACGCCGATGACAGGGACGCCTATACCGATGGCAAGGGCGATTTCATCGGCGCGGTAATGGAGCGGATAACGGGCAGCCGTTAGAGCTTGATCGTGTTAGGCTGAAAAACCGTCATTGCGAGCGTAGCGAAGCAATCCAGAGCCGCAAGCGATATCGCTTGCGGCTCTGGATTGCCGCGTCGCCTTCGGCGCCTCGCAATGACGATACATACAAAGCTGATTGCGCCCTCTAGCCCAGCCGCGCGCTGACCAGTTGCTTGATATCGCCTTCAGGGCGCGGGCCATAGTGCTGGATGACTTCGGCGGCACAGACGGCGCCCATTGCCAGGCAATCCTCGACCGAACGGCCCTGCGACAGCCCCATGAGGAAACCGCCGGCAAACTGGTCGCCCGCGCCGGTCGTGTCGACGAGCCGGTCGATCGCTTCGGCCTCGACGGCACAGCGCGTGCCGTCCTCTACGGCGATGGCACCCTTTTCGCTGCGCGTCACGATAAGCAGCGGCACTTTCGCCGCCGTCGCTTCGACCGCCGCTTCGAAATCCTGCGTTTGCTGGAGCGATTTGATCTCGTCTTCATTGGCGAACAGGATATCGAGCCGGCCATCGTCGAGCAGCTCGAGAAATTCGTCGCGATGGCGATCGACGCAAAAGCCATCTGACAGCGTAAAGGCAACCTTGCGGCCCGCGGTACGGGCGATATCGATCGCATGGTCCATCGCCGCCTTTGGCTCCTCTGGATCCCATAAATAGCCTTCGAGATAGAGGATCGCGCCGCGCTCGATGAGGTCGCGATCGAGCGCCTTGGCCGGCAGATGCTGCGAGGCGCCGAGAAACGTATTCATCGTCCGCTCGCCATCGGGCGTAACAAGGATCATACAGCGCGCGGTTGCAGGCTCGCCGCTACGCGCCTCGGTCGTGAACTCGACGCCGAGCGCCGTGATATCGTGGCGGAACACCTCGCCGAGCTGGTCATCGGCGACCTGGCCGATAAAGCCGCACCTGCCGCCGAGCGCCGCAATCCCGGCCACCGTGTTCGCTGCCGAACCGCCGCTCGCCTCGACCGCCTGACCCATTTTGGCGTAAAGCGCCTCGGCCTCTTCGGTGCTGAACAGCAGCTGCATCGCGCCCTTGCTCAGCCCTTCGCGGGCGATGAACGCATCGTCGGTCTGCGCGATCACATCGACGATCGCATTGCCGATCGCGACGACATCGAGCGTGGGTTGGGACATGGGGTGTTCCTTTTCAATCAAAGCGGTTCCTCCCCAGACCCGCAGGGTCGTCAGGGGAGGGAGACCGCGCTTGCGCGGTGGAGGGGCCGCAGCCCGTAAGGACGAGGATCGGCGCGGCGTTGGGTAACGCTCCGCCATTCGGCTCCGCGCCCCTCCACCATTTCTGGCGAAATGGTCCCCCTCCCCTGACGCGCTACGCGCTGGGGAGGATTTGGCGTCCCCCTACGCGGCGCTCGATGTCTCTGCAACCAGATGATTGACGTGGCCTTTTCCACCTCGCATCAGATTTCCCATGTTTCGCGCGCTCTCGCTTTCGATCGGCCAGCTTGGCGATCCGGCCTTTCTCAAGGTGCTTGCCAAATCGCTGCTGCTGACACTGGTCATCTTCGCGGTGCTGGCTTTCGGCCTTTACTGGCTGCTTGTCTGGTTCTTCGCCTGGCTCGGCTGGGGCGACGGCAGCGGGATGGCCGCGGCGACGGCCGCGATCCTGATCGCGCTGGCGAGCGGCTGGCTGCTGTTTCGCGTTATCGCAATCGCCGTCATCGGCCTGTTCACCGAGGAAATCGTCGAAGCGGTCGAGCGCAAACATTATCCGCGCGAGGCCGCAATGGCGACCAAGGCGAGCCGCGCCGCCCAAGTCCGCATCGCGCTCGCTTCGGTTGGCCGGGCGATTGGCTGGAACCTGCTCGCCTTGCCGCTCTATATCCTGCTGCTGTTCACCGTGATCGGCCCGGCGATCGCCTTTTTCGCGGTCAATGCGCTGCTGCTCGGCCGCGATCTGGGAGAACTCGTCGCCGCGCGCCATGTCCCCAAAGCCAGTTGGCGCGACTGGCTGGCCTCGACGCGCGGCAGACGGTTGCAAATAGGGATTGTCGCGGCGGGCCTATTCATGGTTCCTGTCGCCAACCTGCTCGCGCCGGTACTTGGCGCGGCGATGGCGGCGCATATGCTCCATCGGAAAGAGGCATAGGGGGAGACGGCGAACATGCGTAGGGCAATCATCATCGCATCCGGGCTGGCACTTACTGGCTGCGTAACCACCGAGGTTCCGACGACGACGTCGCGGCCGATGACCAACACCGCCGGGCTCGAACGCGTGATCGGCCAGACGGCGACGCAACTCGCCCGCATCTTCGGCGAGCCGGCACAGGATTTCCGCGAAGACGGTGCGCGCAAACTGCAATGGACGGGCGAAGCGTGCGTTCTCGATACCTATCTCTATCCCGAGAGCCGCGGCCGCGAACCGGTGGCTACCTATGTCGATGCGCGCAATGCGAGCGGCGACGATGTCGATCGGGCGGCATGCGTGGAAGCGCTGGCGCGGCGCTAGCCACATCGTCATGCTGAACTTGTTTCAGCATCCACTTGTCAATCTGCGAAGACAGTGCCGAAGGAAAAGTGGACCCTGAAACAAGTTCAGCGTGACGATATGGACAGTCTCTCTATCGCCCACTCCGCCGCCTCGTGCACAACCTCGTCGGGATCGTCGAGCAGCGCCCGCACCGGCCCCGCCAGAGCCGCATCTCCGCTATTGCCTGCCGCGATCAGACAGTTGCGCACCATCCTGTCTCGCCCGATCCGTTTGATCGGCGAGCCGGCGAACAGCGCGCGAAAGCCGGTATCGTCGAGCGCCAGCAGATCGGCGAGGCGCGGCGCGGCGAGTTCGGCGCGCGGAACGAAATGGCGGTTGGCGGCCGCCTGTTCAGCGAATTTGTTCCACGGGCAGATCGCAAGACAATCGTCGCAACCATAGATGCGATTGCCCAGCCTCTCGCGAAATTCGTGCGGAATCGGGCCTTTATGTTCGATCGTGAGGTATGAGATACAGCGCCGAGCGTCCAATCGATAGGGTGCGGGAAAGGCGTCGGTCGGGCAGATCTCCTGGCACGCGGTGCAACTGCCGCACCGATCCTCGCCCGGCGTGTCGGCCGCAAGGTCGAGCGTCGTGTAGATTGCGCCGAGGAACAGCCAGTTGCCCTGCTCGCGGTTCAACAGGTTGGTGTGCTTGCCCTGCCAGCCGATCCCGGCCGCGTCGGCGAGCGGCTTTTCCATCACCGGCGCGGTATCGACGAAGACCTTTACGTCAGCCTCGCCTGGCCCGCCCGCTTCGGCGACCAGCCAGCGCGCGAGCCGCTTGAGCGCCTTCTTGACGACATCGTGATAATCCTTGCCCTGCGCATAGACCGAGATCCGCCCGATATCGCGCGCGTCTTCGAGCGCCAGCGGATCTTCCTTCGGCGCATAGCTCATCCCGAGCATGATCACCGAGCGCACCTCGGGCCAGAGCGCCGCGGGACTTTCGCGATGATCCGCGCGGCTTTCCATCCAGAGCATCTCGCCATGCGCGCCCTCGGCCAGCCATTGCCGCAGCCGCGTGCCGGCCTCGGGCGCGGCATCGGCGGGCGCTATGCCGCAAGCGGCAAAGCCTTCCTCGGCGGCGCGGGCTTTGAGGCGGTCTTCGAACATGTCATGCACCTTAGCGTCATGCTGAACTTGTTTCAGCCTCCACTTTTCAATCGGCACGGTCCTCGCAGACCGAGGAGTGGACCCTGAAACAAGTTCAGGGTGACGGGAAGGGCTGTGACCGGTGGGGGTGTATTCTTAACGCTCCCGGTTTATCGGCACGGCCATGCAACCCGCCCCTGCCCTTTCCGCCAACGGTCTCGTCAAATATTTTGGCGACAAGCGCGCTGTCGACCATGTCGATATCCTCGTGCCGCAGGGCAGCATCTACGGCATTCTCGGCCCCAATGGCGCGGGCAAGACGACGACCTTGCGCATGCTGCTCGGAATTATCGATCCCGACGAGGGACACCGCGAGCTGCTCGGCACGGCAAGGCCGCGCAGCGTCGGCGACCGCGTCGGCTATCTGCCCGAGGAACGCGGGCTTTATCCCGGGATGAAGGCGCGCGAAGCGATCGCCTTTATGGGCGCATTGCGCGGGCTCGACTGGAAAACCGGGCGCGAGCGGGCCGATGTGATGCTCGAAGCGGCCGGCCTCGGCGCCTCGGCGTATGAGAAGATCAAGAAGCTTTCCAAGGGTATGGCGCAATTCGTCCAGCTCCTGGGGTCGATCGTCCACCGCCCCGATCTTATCGTCCTCGACGAGCCGTTTTCAGGCCTCGATCCGGTCAACCAGGGGCGGCTCGAGGACATCATTCTCGCCGAGCGCGATCGCGGAGCGACGGTGCTGTTTTCGACGCATATCATGGGCCATGCCGAGCGGCTCTGCGACCGGCTTGCAATCATCGCCGGCGGCAAGCGGCGCTATGAAGGCAGCGTCGACGAAGCGCGCGCGACCTTGCCGATGCAAGCGCATTACGAACCGCGCGAGGATGGCGGGGCGCTCGCCGCGAAACTCCCCGCCGACGCGGTTCGCGACAATGGCGGCTATCGCTTCGCCGTGCCCGAAGGCGGGATGGAGGCGCTGCTCCAGCAATTGCTCGACAGCGGCCACGGCATTGCCGGCCTCTCGCTCGAACGGCCGAGCCTCCACGATGTTTTCGTTGCTCTGGTCGGCGAAGAGACTGTCGAGCGAATGGAAGCCGATAGCGATGCGGAGCAATCGGCATGATGCGGTTCCTGCGAAAGGCGGCGGTAATCGCGCGCCGCGATTTTCTCGCCACGGTCTTCACACCCGCCTTCCTGATGTTCCTCCTCGCCCCGCTCTTCATGCTCGCCTTTGCGACGGTCGGCGGGACGGGCGCACGGATGATCGCCGATAGCGGCGACGAGAGCCGCACCATCGTGGTCATCGCCGATGCGCCCTTGGCTGCCCAGTTGGACGCCGAAGACAGCCGCATGCGCGCGCTCTTTCCCGAACCTGTCGCGCCGCCACCGATCGAAATACGCACGCCCGGTCGAGATCCCGGCGCGCAGGCACGCGCGCTGATCGAGAATGAATCGATCGAGATCGTCGCGGTGCTCTTCGGCGGCGTTGACGATCCGCATATCCTGTTCGCGCCCGATGGCGAGCGCAGCGCCAATTATCTCGGCGCGCTGTTCGAAAACACCGTCGAGGCCGAGCGCGCAGCCAGTTTCGGCGGCGCAATCGCCGTGCCCGAGCGCGAAACGATACAACGCAGCGCCGCGACGATCAGCGGTCGTCAGGCGACGGGTTTCACGGCGTTGTTCGTCCTGTTCCTGCTGACATTGCTGCTCGCCGGTCAGACGGTCAGCGTGCTTGCCGAGGAGAAGGGCAACAAGGTCATCGAGATCCTTGCCGCCGCGGTGCCGCTCGAAACGGTATTTTTCGGCAAATTGTTCGGGCTGTTCGGCGTCGCGCTGCTCTTTGTAAGCTTCTGGGGCGGGATCATCGCCTTCGGCCTGTCACTTATGCCCGATACCGGCGCGGCGCTAGCGGCGCTCGACCCGGCGATAGGCTTCGGACCGTTCCTGGCGCTGGCGATCGTGTATTTCGGCATGGGATATCTGCTGCTCGGCGCGGTTTTCCTCGCCGTCGGCGCGCAGGCGACGTCGATGCGCGAAATCCAGATGCTGTCGCTGCCGATCACCTTTTTCCAGATGGCAATGTTCGGCTTCGCCTCGGCTGCCGCCGCCGCGCCGGGCAGTGCGCTCGCCACGGCCGCCGAACTCTTCCCGTTCAGCTCACCCTTCGCCATGGCCGCGCGCGGCGCAACCGATCCGGCGCTGTGGCCGCACGCCGCCGCCATCGCCTGGCAAATTCTCTGGGTGTCGATCACCATCGCGATCGGCGCACGGCTGTTCCGCAAGGGCGTCCTCAAATCGGGTCCCTCCTTCTTCCGGTCGATCGGCAAATATCTGCGTTGCGGCCGCGGCTCGAAGTCCGCCTAAGACCGGCGCCTGACCGCCAACCGACGCCTCGCCGCTCAATAACGATCGATTTGCATCCAAAATGGATAGAATGGAAATTGACTTGAAGTGCAATGACATGCTTGCCAGAATTAACCAAAGTGCAAGGGGCTAATCGGATGTCATCCGAAACGGATGCGAGTCAGTTCGGCAAAGGGTTCGTCGAAACCCCTCATGCTGCGTATCCCGTGCCGACCGCGGACACACCGCTTGCCGAGCTCGACCCGAGCCATCCCGAGCTTTTCGCCGGCGATCGCTGGAAGCCGGTGTTCGCAAGACTGCGCGAAGAGGCGCCGGTCCACCATGTCGCCGACAGCGCCTATGGCCCCTATTGGTGCCTCAGCAGCTATGAGGCGATTGTCGATGTCTCCTCGCGGCCCGATACCTTTTCGTCGAGCTACAAAAATGGCGGCTTCACGATCCAGGACATGGCGAACGACCCCGCTTCCGCCGTGCCGATGTTTATCGCGATGGACGCGCCCGAACATACCGCACAGCGCAAATCGGTCGCGCCCGCCTTTGCGCCGAGCGAAATAAAGCGGCTCGAAAAATTCGTCCGGCAGCGCACGGGCGAATTGTTCGACCGGCTTCCGGTCGAAGAAGAATTCGATTGGGTCGACCGCGTTTCGATCGAACTGACCACCGGCATGCTCGCGATCCTGTTCGATTTTCCCTGGGAGGAGCGTCGTAAACTGACCTTCTGGTCGGACTGGATGGCCGATACGCGCGGCGCGGTCGATCCCGCCTGGCGTGAGAAACGCGGCAGGATCCTGTTCGAGGCGGCGGCGTTTTTCAGCAAGCTCTGGGCCGAACGCAAGGCATCGGGCGCGGCCGATCTGATCTCGATGATGGCGCGATCGGAGGCCTTCGCCGAAACCGACCAGCGCTCGATCCTCGGCGCGCTGATGCTGCTGATCGTCGGCGGCAACGATACCACGCGCAACGCGATGTCGGGCGCTGCGCTCTTCATGAACCAGTTCCCCGAAATGCGCGAGGAACTCGAGGGCAATATCGAGCTCGTCCCCGCCGCCTTCAGCGAAACGCATCGCATGCAATCGCCGCTGCCGCATATGCGCCGCACGGCGACCGAAGATACCGAGCTTTTCGGCCATGATATCAAGGCCGGCGACAAGATCGTCATGTGGCATATCTCGGGCAATCACGACGAAAGCGTCTTTCCCGATGCCGATCGATGGGACCTCCATCGCGAGAATACGCGCCGCCAGATCGCCTTCGGCCATGGCGTCCATCGCTGCATCGGCCAGCGGCTCGCCGAAATGCAAATGAGCGTTCTGCTCGAAGAACTGATTACGCGGCGGCTGCGCGTCGTCGCTGCGGGCGAACCGAGCTATATCGTCTCGAATTTCGTCCACGGCATCCGCAAATTCGGCGTCACGCTCGAACGCTATTAGAACGATTCTGGCAGGTTGAAGCTCCGTCATTGCGAGCGTAGCGAAGCAATCCAGAGCGGCAAGCGATGTCGTCTGCGGCTCTGGATTGCCGCGTCGCCTTCGGCTCCTCGCAATGACGATACGAGCAAGGCCGATCGCGCCCTAACTCTTGCGGCCCGCCGCCGCACAGCTACCTGCCATCCGGTCACTGTTGACATTTGTGTCAATTGTGCCAGTCTCGATTTGCTACCGAAAAGGTGAACAGATGGCAGAGCGCGCGCCCCTAACCGACACCACAGGTCATTGCTGCGCCGCCAGCCCAGAGGAGAGCGATATGGCCACGCAGCCCCGCGCCGAAATCAACCCCGAAGACCTCAAAAAGCTCGATCTCGATGCGATGACGCCCGAAGAGCGCTATCGCGCCGAATATGCCAAGGAATGGCGCGACGGCCTCGATCGCTCGACGCTCGAAAAACCGCTCGCGACCGCCGATACGCCGCTCGCCGAGATCGATGTCAGCCGGCCCGAACTCTACGCGCTCGATCGCTGGCAGCCGGTGTTCGAAAAGCTGCGCCGCGAAGATCCAATTCATTGGTGCGAAGACAGCGTCTACGGCCCGTTCTGGTCTCTGACCACGCAAAAACCGATCATCCACGTCGAGGCGCTGCCCGATATCTACTCTTCGGACTGGCGCAATGGCGGCTTCACGATCCTCAACTCCACCAACGACGAAACGATCGCGCTGCCGATGTTCATCGGCATGGATCGGCCCGAACACACCGCGCAGCGCCGCACGGTTTCACCCGCCTTCACACCAAGCGAAATGAAGCGACTCGACGAGGATGTCCGGAAACGGACGAGCGAGCTGCTCGATAGCCTGCCACGCGGCGAGGAGTTCGACTGGGTCGACACGGTTTCGATCGAACTGACCACCGGCATGCTTGCCATCCTGTTCGGCTTCCCCTGGGAAGACCGCCGCAAGCTCACCGAATGGTCCGACTGGATGGGCGACGTCAACGCCGCGATGGACCCCGAACTCGGCCCCGTCCGAATGCAGAAGATGTACGAGGCCGCAGCCTATTTCCAGAGTTTGTGGAAACAGCGCAAGGCGAGCGAACCTGGCCCCGATCTGCTCTCGATGATGGCGCATTCGGATGCGCTCGGCGAGATGGACGACCGCAATTTCCTCGGCAATATCACGCTGTTGATCGTCGGCGGCAACGATACGACGCGCAACACCATGTCGGCCTATGCCTATGCTCTCAACCAATTCCCCGAACAAGGCCGCAAACTTGAGGAAAACCCCGAACTCGTCGCCAATGCCGGCCAGGAAATCATCCGCTGGCAGACGCCGCTCGCGCATATGCGGCGCACCGCGATGGAAGATACCGAATTGTTCGGCAAGCAAATCAAAAAGGGCGACAAGCTCGTTATGTGGTATCTCTCGGCGAACCGTGACGAGGAGGTTTTCGACGACGGCCATCTCATCGATTTCGAGCGCGGGAACGCCCGGCGCCAGCTCGCCTTCGGCTATGGGATCCATCGCTGCGTCGGCGCGCGGCTGGCCGAACTCCAGATTCGCGTGCTGATCGAGGAAATGGCCAAACGCCGGCTGCGCCCCGAAATCACCGGCGAGATCGAACGCGTCAATTCGAACTTCGTCCATGGTTACAAGAAAATGCCGGTGAAACTGGCGAGCTACTAGCGCCGCATTGACTCAGCGCCCACCAGCGCGGAAATTCGCGGCTAAAGAAATGCGAACATAGGAGAGCGCCCATGGCCACAGCCGCCGCCGAACCGCAGGAAAAAATCGATACCATCGTCACCGATGTCAGCGATGCGCCGCATGACTGGGACGTCAGCAATTCGGACATCTATGTCGAGGATCGCTGGCAGCCGATTTTCAAGGAAATGCGCGAGAAAGCGCCGATCAACAAGGTCGTCGGATCGGCCTATGGCGATTACTGGAACGTCACCACGCACAAGCCGATCCAGCATGTCGAGGCACTGCCAGATATCTATTCTTCCTCCTATGAAGTCGGCGGGATCACGATCGGCGATGAGCTTGAGGATATTCCTGAAGAATATAAATTCCAGCTGCCGATGTTCATCGCGATGGACCGTCCGCAGCACACCGAACAACGCCGTACCGTCGCGCCCGCCTTTACGCCCGCCGAGATGAAACGACTCGAAAGCGATATCCGGCGGCGGACAGCGGAAATCCTCGATGAATTGCCGCGCGGCGAAAGCTTCGACTGGGTCGACAAGGTTTCGATCGAGCTGACCACGCAGATGCTCGCCATACTGTTCGATTTTCCCTGGGAGGACCGCCGCAAGCTGACATATTGGTCGGATTGGGCGGGCGATGTCGAAACAGCCAACGATCCCGACATGATCGAAGAGCGGATGAAGGTGCTGTTCGAGATGGGCGGCTATTTCCAGAACCTCTGGAACGAGCGCAAGGACCAACCCGAAGCGCCAGACCTGCTCTCCAAGATGATCCATAGCGACGCGATGTCGGAGATGGATCAGTATGAATTCATGGGCAATCTGATCCTGCTGATCGTCGGCGGCAACGATACGACGCGCAACACGATGTCGGGCTATGCCTTCGGCCTCGATCAGTTCCCCGATGAGCGCAAGCGGCTCGAGGAAAATCCCGATCTCATCCCCAATACGGTGCAGGAGATCATCCGCTGGCAGACCCCGCTCGCGCATATGCGGCGTACGGCGAAAGAGGATCACAACCTGTTCGGCCACGATATCGCCGAGGGCGACAAGGTTATCCTGTGGTATCTCTCGGCCAATCGCGACGAGAACGTCTTCGACCGTCCCGACGAGATCATCATCGACCGCGACAATGCGCGGCGGCAGCTCGCCTTCGGTTACGGCATCCATCGCTGCGTCGGTGCGCGGCTCGCCGAGCTGCAGATTCGCATCCTCTTGGAAGAGATGGCGGCGCGGCGGCTCCGCGTGAACGTCACCGGCAATATCGAGCGCGTCCGCGCCTGCTTCGTCCACGGCTTCCGGACAATGGACGTCGAACTCAGCGAATATTGAAATTTTCCTCCCCAGCGCCGTAGGCGCGTCAGGGGAGGTGTCGCGG
>JABDLY010000196.1 GCA_013001755.1 Sphingomonadaceae bacterium | reverse complement strand
TGTCCGGATTGCGCAGCGCGAAAATCTGGGTTTCAGGGACGCTGGCGACATAGGCCTGCGCGTCTCCGTTCACGACCGCGGCTTCGGCCGCCCTTGCCGTCGTAAACCCCCGAACGGTGGCTTGATCGAACATGCTGTTAGCCACCCGGGCGGCCAATGTCTGTTCGACCGCTGCTATTGTGAAATCGGGAACGTTCAGATCGACCCGGCTTCTGGCATTGCTCAACAGCGCGCTATCGACGGCAATATCGATCCCGGCCGACATATAGGGCGCGGAAAAGTAAAAGCGGCGCGCGCGCTCGGGCGTCATTGCCACGCCGGCGGCGATCATATCGATATCGCCGCGATCGAGCGCGTCGAAAACATCTTCGAAATTATACTGCATGAAGCGGGCGCGGACGCCGAGATCTTCGGCGATGCTATTGCCCAAATCGATCTCCTGACCCGCCAGGCGCCCTTCGTTGTGAAAATAGGTCCAGGGCGGAAAGATCGAGACGCCGATGATGATTTCTTCGCGTTGCTGAATGTCTTCAAGGACATCGGCAGCCGCGGCGGCGGGTAGCGCGAAAGCGAACAGCGCCAGCAATTTTGTCAGGAACCTCATTCGTGCATCTCCCCTCGACTGCTCGAACTGACACCGGGTTTGCAGGACGAAGCGGACGGCGACAAGGGTTGAGACCCAAAAAGCTCAGCCGGTCGGTTCAGGCATGCCCTGCATCATGGGCGAGCAGCGCGGGGTCGATCCCGGCCTTGCGATAGGCGGCGGGCCAACGTTTATCGGCTTCGGTGTCGAAGATGATCGCGGTATCGCCTTCGGCGGTGAACCAGCCATGGCGCGTCATTTCCTCGTCGAGCTGGCCGGCGGCCCAACCGGCATAGCCGAGTGCGGATATCCAGCGCGCCGGCCCCTTCCCTTCGGCAATCGCGCGCAAGATATCGAGCGTGCCGGTCAGTGCCCATTTATCGCCGACCTGGACGCTCTCCTGCCCGCCCCAATCGAGGCTGTGGAGGATGAAGCCGCGCTGCGGCTCGACCGGTCCGCCAAAGTGGACCGGCGCATCGGGCGCTTCACCGGGCTCGATCTCGAGCTGATCGAGCAAGCTGTGAAAACCGATATTGGCAACCACCGCGCCGATGCCGATGCCGAGTGCTCCCTGCTCGTCATGCGCGCACATGGCGATCACAGCGCGGTCGAAGCGCGGATCGCCCATACCGGGCAGCGCGAGCAGAAGTTGGCCGGAGAGATAGGTAGGGTCGTCCATCGAAGAGACTGTAACGGGTGAGCGACGACGGTCCAGACCGTACAGCTCAATTCACCGCACCAATTCTCTAGCGTCCACGGATATCACGTATATACAACCGAAATCGGCCTAATTGCTCAATCCTCGTCGCGCTCACGTACACTCGGCCGATCGCGAAAAAGCTCGTCGCAATAGGCCCGATCGTAATCTTCGCGGCATTCGCGATATTCGCGGCCGATGCGTTCTTCTTCCGCGCGGATTTCGCGGCCGCGGTTGCGGTCGGCTTCGTCCTGGCTCGTTGTCGCCCAGTCGGCGGCCTGACCGACCACCTTGAACGGCGCGGTGACGACGCTGGCCGCGGTCCGCGCAATACAGCCGCTGAGCATTCCGGCCATGATTATGATAATGACGATACGCATAAGTGCCTCCACAACGGCAAGTTTCCAGCCGCCATAGCAGATCGCGCAGCCCGATTGTCAAAATTGCCGGCGACCGCGCCGAAGATGCGGCAAGTCGAATAAGCGCTGGACGCGCGGCCCCCTTTCATGGTGAATCGGCGGGGACGATTCCCCCCTCCCGCTTGCGATATGAAGGAACAGGCTATGACGATCAGCGAAGGCGATACCCTCCCCAAGACCAATTTCGTGACGATGACCGAAAACGGCCCGCAACCGGTCGATCACGACCAGTTTTTCGGCGGCCGCAAGGTCGCGCTGTTCTCGGTGCCGGGCGCTTTCACGCCGACCTGCTCGGCCAAGCATCTGCCGAGCTATGTCGACAAGGGAGACGAGCTCAAAGCCAAGGGCATCGACGAGATCGCCACCACCGCCGTCAACGACGCATTCGTGATGGGTGAATGGACCAAGGAAAGCGGCATCACGCCGCTCGCAGACGGCAATGGCGAATTTGCCGAAGCCGTCGGGCTGACGATGGACGGCACCGCTTATGGCATGGGCAAGCGCGGCCAGCGTTTCTCAATGATTGTCAATGACGGCGTCGTCGAGAAGCTTAATGTCGAAGCGCCCGGCGAATATAAGGTAAGTTCCGCCGAACATATGCTCGGCCAGCTTGGCTGAATCGGGTACCAAGGGCGATGCTCGGCCAGCAGTGCTGCATCTCGGACGAGCGGCCGCTCGCGCACAGCTTATTGTGCCGGAACCGGAACAAGCGGCTTCACCGTGCATTGATGTATCGGAACAGCTAGTTTTTATTGGAGAGAATTGATGGAAAACACGACGACACCCGCCGCCACGACGAAATCAGCGACCAAATCGCCCGCTAAATCAACGACCACCGCGAAGAAAGCAGCCGGAAATACGGGCATGGCGAGCAAGGTTAGCGCTGGCGCCAAGTCCGCAGCGAACAAGGTCGGTGCTTCGGCGAAAACGGCTGGCGGCAAGGTCAGCCAGGGTGCCAAGGCGGTTGGCGATACGGTAAAGAAACATCCAGGCAAGACCGCCGCGGTTGCCGGCGGTGTAGCTGCAGCAGCGGCCGGCGCGGTCGCGGGTAAGAAAATCCTCGACAAGCGCAAGGCAGAAAAGTCGACTGCCAAAGGCAAGTCGACGACCAAAAAGGCGTAAGCCTCCCGCGCTAGACTGTTATACCGAGCAGCTTGGCGCTGTCGTCCCATAGGCTGGCGCAGGCGGCATCGTCGCGCGCCAGGTCGGAGGGTTCGATCTTGACGAAATCATCGCCGCGCACGGACCAATAGTCGCCGTGCGCGGCGTTGTATTTTTCATCGACGATCAATTCCGCCAGCCGCCCGCCCGAAACCGGGGCCGTGCTGCGCCGGTCCTTCGCCATGAAAATCTTGATCAGCGGCACGGCTATCATCATCAGCCATTTCGGATATTCGCGCGCCAGACCCGTATCCGGGACATAGCCCGGATCATAGGCGAGCACCGTCAGTTCGGGCCGGCGTTTCGCCAGCTCGCGCGCCGTCATGATGTTGCACAGTTTCGACGAGGAATAGGCGCGCGCCTGCTATTTGCGGCCGCCTTCGGGCGCTTGCGGATCGCGTTCGGGATAGGCGAGGAATTCGGCATCGGCATGATCGGGCGGCGTCACCGGCGTATTCTCGGCCGGATCGTGCGTGCCGCTGCCCGTGACGATTACCCGCGCATGAGGCGCGAGCGCATGATTGAGGATTTCGAGCAGCAGGAAATGCGCGAGATGGTTGACGGCGAAGGTCTTTTCGAAGCCTTCCGCCTTTTGCGGAGCGCCGGCCAGCTGAATCCCCGCATTGAGGACGAGCACATCGATCGGCAGCCCCTTGGCGACCTCGATCGCGAATTCGCGTACGCTGTCGAAGCGCGTCAGATCGAGCGGCAGCGCGGTAACCTTGCCGTCGATTTCTGGCGGGAGGTCGTCCGGGCTGCGTGCCCCAACAACAATGTCATGACCCCTGGCTTCGACGAGCCGTCTTGCGGCCTCGAGCCCAAGGCCCGAGGTGCCGCCCGTCATGACGATCCGCACAGACCGGCCTACCAACCCACCTCGCGGCCTTCATTCTGCTCTTCGAGCCATGCCAGCAGCGGCGCGAAATAGGCGAGCATCGGACGCGCCGACATTTCGCCAGTTCCGGTGAATGCCTCGAGCGCTTCGGGCC
>JABDLY010000179.1 GCA_013001755.1 Sphingomonadaceae bacterium | reverse complement strand
GCCATGCACCGGATCGTGTGCGCTGGTCTGGTCGGTCAGAATATCGGGTTTTACGCCGCGTTTGAACAGCTCGGGCACAATCTCCGCCGCATTCCCGATCAGCGCGACCGACTTGGCTTCCCTGGCCGCCGTCCAGCGCTCGATCATCGCCAATGCTTCGCCGATATCATGCGTTTTTTCATCGACATAGCGCGTGCGCAGTCGGAAATCGGCGCGGCTTTCATCGCATTCGATGGCGAGGCAACAGGCACCGGCCATGACGGCGGCAAGCGGCTGCGCGCCGCCCATTCCCCCTAGCCCGGCCGTCATGATCCAGCGGCCGCTCAGGTCGCCGCCATAATGCTGGCGCCCGGCTTCGACAAATGTCTCATACGTCCCCTGGACGATGCCCTGCGTACCGATATAAATCCACGAGCCAGCCGTCATCTGGCCGTACATGGCGAGGCCCTTTTTATCGAGTTCGTTGAAATGATCCCAATTGGCCCAATGCGGTACGAGGTTCGAATTGGCGATCAGTACGCGCGGCGCGTCGGCATGGGTGCGAAACACGCCGACGGGTTTGCCCGATTGCACCAGCAAGGTCTGGTCGCTTTCGAGCTCTTTCAGGCTCTCGATAATCGCATCGAAAGCGTCCCAGTTGCGCGCGGCGCGCCCGATCCCGCCATAGACAACAAGTTCGTCGGGATTTTCGGCGACATCGGGATGGAGATTGTTCATCAGCATCCGCATCGGCGCCTCGGTGAGCCAGCTTTTGGCGGTGATTTCCGTGCCTGTAGGTGGATAGACCGCTCGGCTATTATGGGATCGGTCAATCACGGATGTTCTCCTCGATAGCGGGGAATGCGATTCGGCTGGCATCCAAAAGCTCATGCCCCTCAGCCAGCCGTGCTGCAGATTCAAGGCTGGGCGCAAGAAAGCGATCCTCGGTCAGCGCCGCAATATCTTTGTGAAAACGCTCGCAGACGCGGATCAGCGCGGGGCTGGTTCTGAGCGGTTCACGAAAACGCGCGCCCTCGATCGCGCAGAATATCTCGATGCCCAGTATATTGAATAGATTATCCGCCATTGGCCCCAGTCGCCGCGCGCCATGCGCCGCCATGCTGACATGGTCCTCCTGGTTGGCGCTGGTCGGCGTCGAATCGGTGGAGCAGGGATTGGCGAGATGCTTGTTCTCACTCATCAAAGCCGCGCTCGTCACCTCCGCTATCATCATCCCCGAATTGAGGCCGGGATCGGCGGCGAGAAACGGCGGCAAATCGAAACTGAGAGTGGGATCGACGAGCAATGCGATCCGCCGCTGCGAAATCGAACCGATCTCGGCCAGTGCGAGTGCGATCATATCGGCGGCAAAGGCGACCGGCTCGGCATGAAAGTTCCCGCCCGATACGATCCGGTCTTCGGATGTCAGAATCAGCGGATTGTCGGTCGCCGCATTGGCCTCCCGCCGCAATGTCTGCCCGGCCTGGACGAGCAAATCCATCGCCGCGCCGACGACCTGCGGCTGGCAGCGCATACAATATGGATCTTGCACGCGCGGATCGTCGTCGCGATGCGCTTCGCGTATCTCGCTGCCTTCGAGCAAATCGCGCATGGTGGCCGCAGCGGATATCTGGCCCGGATGACCGCGCAACTGATGGATTTCATCGATCAGCGGCGCGGTGGAAGCCATTGCTGCGTCGATCGACATGGCTGCCGACAGCAAGGATGTTTGGGCAGCGTGCCAGGCGTTGAACAGGCCGGCCAACGCATGTGCGGTCGAGAATTGCGTGCCGTTGATCAGCGCCAATCCTTCCTTCGGCCCCAGGATCACGGGAGTCAGGCCCGCTTTTTCCAGCGCTTCGCCGCCTGGCAGAATAGCGCCGTTCCATTCGGCTTCGCCTTCGCCCATCATTACGGCGGCCATATGCGCGAGCGGCGCCAGGTCGCCCGATGCTCCGACGGAGCCTTGGGCGGGAATGACCGGCGTTACGCCTTGTGCCAACATGGCTTCTAGCAGGTCCGCCGTTTCAGGCCGGACACCCGATGCGCCGCGACCCAGCGAAATCAGCTTCAGCGCCATCATCAGCCGCTTAACCGCGCGCGGTGTGTCCGGCCCGACTCCCGAGCAGTGCGACAGAATGAGATTGCGCTGCAATGTCTCGGTATCTTCCGCCGCAATGCGGATGGAAGCCAGTTTCCCGAAACCCGTATTCACCCCGTAGACTGCTTCAGAGCCGCTTGCCGCCCGTTCGACCCGCTGGGCAGACGCCGCGATCCGCTCGCGCGCTCCATCGTCGAGCATGACCGGCGATTCTTCGCGCCAGATGCGTTCGAGCGTTTCGAGGGTGACTTCGCCCGGCGCCAATTTCAGCATATCTCTCCTCCGAATATGCGCATCTTCAAAGGTGCGTCTCCAATCCGGTAGCTCAATTCCGCAGGGTCGTTGAAATCCCAAACCGCCAAATCGGCGCGCATTCCGGCTTCGAGCTTTCCACGATCAGCCAGCCCGAGCGCTTTGGCGGCATTTATGGTGACACCTTCGAGACACTCTCGCGGCGTCAGGCCAAAGAGCGTTGCGCCCATGTTCATGATCAGCAACAAAGATGTCATCGGCGAAGAACCGGGATTGCTGTCGGTCGCCAATGCGATGGGAACATTCGCATCGCGCAGTTTCTGCACCGGCGGCTTTCGCGTTTCCTTCAGCGCATAGAAAGCGCCCGGCAGCAAGACCGCGACCATATCGGCATCCGCCATCGCCGCGATGCCGTCGTCGCCGATATATTCGAGATGATCCGCCGACAGCGCCTTGTAGCCGGCGGCCAGAGCGGCGCCGCCCTGATCGGACAATTGCTCGGCATGGATTTTTACCGGCAAGCCCAGCTCGCAAGCCCGATCAAAAACGCGTTTCATCTGCGCGGGGTTGAAACCCACGGTTTCACAGAATCCGTCTACCGTGTCGACCAGACCTTCCTTTGCGGCGACCTCCATTGCTGGAAGGCAGATGTCTTTGAGATACTCATCGGCGGTCGTGTCCTTGGGATAGGCATGAGCACCCAGGAATGTTGTCTTTATGCTGATCGGGCGCGCCTGTTCCAGAGCACGGGCCGTGCGCAGCACCGTGAGTTCGGTTTCCCGATCCAGGCCATAGCCCGACTTGATCTCGACCGTCGTAACACCCTCCGCGATCAGCCGATCCAGCCGCTGCAGCGCGCCGGACAGAAGCTCCTCGTCGGTGGCCGCGCGCGTGGCCTCCACCGTTGAAAATATCCCGCCGCCGGCGTTCATTATCTCCTCGTAACTCGCGCCGGTTTGCCGCATCTCGAACTCGCGCGCGCGCGATCCGGCATAGACGAGATGCGTGTGACAATCGATCAGGCCGGGCGTGACAAGACAGCCCTCGAGCGATTGCTCGGGCATCTGCGCAAAGCGATCCGGCAAATCCTTGGCTGCGCCGGCAAACGCAATTTGTTCGCGCTCGACAACGACAACGCCGTCGCATGCGTAGCCTTGCCCGTCCGGCACCGGCATGGGGGCTAGCCGGGCATCGGTAAGGACATAACACTCTGACACAGACGACTCCGACACTAGATTACCACGAGGAAAGAAGTGGTGCGCTTATACAGATGGCCATGTCGTCCATCATATTTATTTTGGCCTGACCCGGAAACGCCGCATCACCCGGAAGTCCCTGTGAAGAATATGGCATGCCAGATCAAAGCGGATCGTCACACATGTTCGCGCGTCAGGCCCGCCATTGACGATCACAAGCTCGCCCGCCTGAGTCTGAGCGCGTTGCCGATCACAGAGACCGAGGACAGGCTCATCGCCGCGGCCGCGATCATCGGGCTGAGCAGCAGCCCGAAGGCCGGATAGAGCGCGCCTGCCGCGACGGGCACGCCGACGGCGTTGTAGACGAAGGCGAAGAACAGATTCTGACGGATGTTCCGCATCGTGGCGCGGCTGAGCGCGCGGGCGCGGACGATGCCGCGCAGGTCGCCGCGCACGAGCGTCACCGCCGCGCTCTCCATCGCGACGTCGGTGCCGGTGCCCATCGCGATCCCCACGTCGGCGCGGGCCAGCGCGGGCGCGTCGTTGACGCCGTCTCCGGCCATGGCCACCACGGCGCCCTCGGCCTGCAGGGAGCGGATCACCTCCGCCTTGTCCTCGGGGAGGACTTCGGCGACCACCCCGTCCAGGGCGAGTTGATGCGCCACGGCCT
>JABDLY010000172.1 GCA_013001755.1 Sphingomonadaceae bacterium | reverse complement strand
AGCTCGTCAACGACACGATGATGACGCACCCGATCCATCTCCACGGCCATTTCTTCGAGGTCGTCAACGGCCATGCCGGCCGCCATCCGCGCAAGCATACGGTCAACGTGCTGCCGGGTGGATTCGTACGGTTCGACCTTACTGCCGATGCGCCCGGAGACTGGGCATTTCACTGCCATTTGATGATGCATATGCATGCCGGCATGTTCAACGTCGTCACGGTGCGTCCGCTGGATGGAGACGCGGCATGAGGTCGATAATCGTCTTGACGGCGCTGCTCGCCGCGAGCCCCGCCCTCGCCCAGCATGCGGGCCACGAGATGCCGCAGCCGGCCGATCCGCATGCCGGTCACAACATGGCGATAGAGCAGGGTACCGACCCTCACGCCGGACATGCCGTCCCGGGCGGCGGCGAGGCAGCACCCCATGCTGGGCACACGATGCCGGGCGACAATTCGCATGCCGGCCATGGCTTTGAACAAGGCGAAACCGCACTTCCGCAATCCGGACCGCCGCCTGCGGCCTTTTTCGGGCCTGCCCATGCCGCCGATACGGTTTTCCCGCCCGATGTTATGGCCGAGAGCCGCGAAGAGTTACGGCAGAACCAGGGCGGTATGACGACAAATTTGATCAGCATCGACCGGCTCGAAGCGCAGGTCGCCGATGGCGAGGACGGCTATGTCTGGGAAATCAACGCCTGGTATGGCGGCGATATCGACAAGCTCTGGATCAAGAGCGAAGGCGAGGGCGAATTCGGCGGTTCTCTCGAGGAAACCGAAATCCAAGCGCTGTGGAGCCATGCCATCGGACCGTATTTCGATGTTCAGGCCGGGTTGCGCTACGATATCCGCCCCGAACCCGATCGCGCGCATGCGGTGCTCGGCGTTCAGGGGCTGGCGCCCTATTTCTTCGAGATCGATGTCGCAGCCTTCCTGTCCGACGAAGGCGATCTGACGGCGCGGATCGAGGGCGAATATGATCAGCGGATTACGCAGAAGCTGATCCTGCAACCGCGGATCGAGCTGGGCTTTTCGGCACAGGATATTCCGGAAATCGGAATCGGTTCGGGTTTCACCGGCCTCGAGGCGGGATTGCGGCTGCGCTATGAATTCGTCCCCGAATTCGCGCCCTATGTCGGCGTCGAATGGCAGAGGCAATTCGGCGATACGGCTGACTTCACTCGCGCGGCGGGTGGCGATCCGGGCCGCGTCGTCTTACTGACAGGTGTAAGACTATGGTTCTAAGTCGCATCGTCATTGCGCCTGTTTGTCGTCCATCGCTGGTTTGGCACCGGGATCGCGATCGCCGGAACCGCGCTCGCTCTTTCGGTATGGCGGGGCTGGACTGCCGTATTGGGCCGATTCGACTTCTCATCGGTGATCGTCATCACAGTAGCGCTGGCCGTACAGGGCTGGTTTGGCGGCGCGCTCGTCCACGGTGCCGATCACCTGGATTTCTGACCGATAAACCATCAAGGAGACATTGATCATGATTGACCGACGATCTTTTATTGCCGCAATGCCGCTTGCATTGATCGCCTGCTCTGCTGGCGTGGAGGAATCACGCGCTTCTGAATCCACGCCATTGCCGCAAATTCTTGTTCACAAGACTCCGTCCTGCGGTTGTTGCAACGCCTGGGTCGACCATTTGCGTGCGGCCGGTTTCACGGTTGAAACCGTTGACGTTCCGGACACTACACCCATCGCCAATCGGCTCGGCGTCCCGGACGAACTGCGCTCCTGTCATACGGCGGAAATCGACGGCTACGGCATAGAAGGCCATGTGCCGGCTGCGGACATTCGCCGCCTGTTGGCCGAACGCCCCGACGCCGCCGGGCTCGCCGTTCCCGGGATGCCGCTTGGCTCCCCAGGGATGGAAATGGGCGATCGCCGGGAAAATTATGACGTGATCCTGTTCGACCGCTCGGGTGGAACGCGAATTTTCACTAGTTACTGAAGAACGCTCAAGCTCGTTTTCTGTAACGCGCCCCTTATGGCGGCAGGCCGATCGCGAGACCATTGCTTTATGGACGGCTGATCGGGTCCAAAAGCCGCAACCTTGCGGCTGGCGGAGCGCCCCGGACGAATCGAAAACCTGCGATTGGAACTTAGCCGATGAAGCCTCCCTCTGGTGATCGCCGTCGCGTTCGTTCGATCATGAGCGGAAATTCCAATTGTGCCGCTAACGACTTGACTCAAAATACTTCAGCGGCTGTAAGAGAACATATGAGGAACATAATGGGCGATTCGATTCATCCCTCCTCCGCGCTCAAAGCGTACTTTGGTTTGCATGGCCAAGATCGGAAATGTGGGAGGTCTGCTCCTTTGGCATTCGGCCATGCGCCACTCGATGGCTGGCTTGATGGAGGCCTAAAGCGTGCGCAACTGCATGAGATTCTCACCGAGAACGCAAAAGATATGGGAGCTGCGGCTGGCTTTGCGGCGATGCTCGGATTGCGATCCCAACAAGGCGACGGACCTATTGTGTGGTTGCGCACGCGCGATGCCGAGCGGCATGGCGGGCGCTTTCATGCAGCCGGTTTCGCCGCGCTGGGCGGCGATCCGGCAACGGTGCTTCTCGCCACATTTCCCAATGCCGTCGGCATGCTTCGTACCGCAGTGGACGTTCTGCGGTGCAGCGGCCCCAGCGCGGTGATCGTCGAATGCCGAGGCAATCCCCGCGCCTTCGATCTGACCGCCAGCCGGCGCCTGACACTTGCGGCGGGCGAAACCGGCATACCGGTTTTCATGCTGCGGCTGGGTGCCGCCGCCGTCCCAACGACTGCCGACACGCGCTGGTCCGTGCAGGCCGCGCCATCCCATGCGCTCGAAGCAAAGGCGCCCGGCTATCCCGTGTTGGTACTCACCCTGCTACGTCGGCGTGGCGGCCCTGCAGGCAAGAGCTGGCTGGCCGAGTGGGACTGTGAACAGCGATGCTTTCGAGACGCGGCGCTATCTGGCGCTATGGTTTCCCTTCCTCCCGGCCGACAGGATACGGATTGTGAGGAGAAACGGCTCGTCGCTATCGGTTGATACCCCCTTCGCCTTGGTCGAAAATGTTAAAGGCGCGATTCGACTGGCGGCTATCGATCCGGCCGCACGCAAACAGGGCCTGGTGCCGGGGCTGACCCTGGCCGATGCACGGGCCCGAGTGCCCGAACTGGCCGTGCATGACCACGACCCGGCAGCCGATGCGCGCTGGCTCGATCGGCTTTCCGAGGGGTGCGGCCGCTACACACCGATGGCGACAGCCCTGCCGCCCGATGCGCTGTTGCTCGACATAACCGGTTGTACGCATCTGTTCGGCGGAGAACTGACTCTGGTCGCCGATGCCGTAAAACGGTTGAAAAAGCTCGGTATGGCAACGCGCTTCGCCTTCGCCCCGACGTCCGAAGCCGCCTATGCCCTGGCGCGCTGGGGGAAAGGAGGTGCAGACGACGAGGAGGAGGCCGTTCGCCGCTTGCCGGTCGCCGCGCTCGCCCTAGATGCGGAGAAAGAGCTGGGCTTGAGGCGCGCCGGGCTGAAGACAATCGGCATGGTGGCCGAACGCCTCCGGCCCGGTATTGCCGCACGTTTCGGCGAAGAGACCGTCACCGCACTCGAACGGCTTTTGGGACATTCCAGAAGGCCGCTTGGCGCTTTCCCGAAGAAAGCCGCAATCCATGCAGAGCGGCGCTTTCCCGAACCCGTCGCCCGCACCGAATATGCACTCGAAATCCTGTCCCAGCTTCTTCGGGAAGCGGGCGAAGAACTGTACCGCCGCGGCAAGGGTGGGCGGTGCTTCGAGGCACGTTTTTTTCGCGCGGATGGACTGGCGAAAAAACTGTCCGTCGAACTCGGCCGCCCGACGCGCGATCCGGAAGAGGCCATGCGGCTGTTCCGCGAGCGGATCGATACGCTCGACGATCCTATCGATCCGGGATTTGGCTTCGACGCGATCCGCCTTTCCGTTGCGATCCAAGAAGATCTGCCACCCTCGCAAATCGGCATCGAGGGGGATACGGATAGAGAATCTCGGATCGCGGCGATGATCGATCGGCTTAGCGTCCGCCTGGGCCGAAACGGTGTTGTGCGCTGTCATCCGGTCGATACACATATACCGGAGGCGTGCCAACGACTGGTCCCGGCAATAGAAAAGCCGAAAGAGGCAAGCTGGCCGCGCCCGGCGCCTGGCGAGCCGCCGCGAAGGCCTCTCCAGCTATTCGATCCACCCGAGCCGATCAGAGTGACCGCCGAGGTGCCCGACGGACCGCCTTGGCGATTTATTTGGCGCGGGCGGGATCACCGCGTGACCCTGTTCGAAGGGCCTGAAAGAATAGCGTCGGAATGGTGGCGCAGCCCGCGCGATCCACTCGGTGAAACGCGGCTCACCCGAGACTATTACCGGGTCGAAGACAGCGAAGGCCGCCGCTACTGGCTGTTTCGCCACGGCCTTTATGCACGTGAAAAGCGCAATATGCGCTGGTACATGCACGGCCTGTTCGCATGACGGATTTCGCCGAACTTGTCGCCGCGACCAATTTCTCATTTCTGCGGGGGGCGTCGCATCCCGGCGAAATGGTTGGGCAGGCCTTGGCCGTCGGCATGGCGGGTGTCGGTATTGCCGATCGCAACAGTGTTGCTGGTGTGGTGCGCGCTCATGTCGCGCTACGCGATGCGCTGGAGGGGCTGAGCAAGGAACAGCGCAAGGCCTTGCCTTTTCGTCTCATCGTCGGCGCGCGGCTAGCTTTCACAGACGGAACGCCGGACATAGTTGCCTATCCACAAACTCGTTACGGCTGGGGACGGCTGACGCGCATGCTGACGGTCGGCAATCGCCGCGCTGAAAAGGGCGACTGTATACTGATGCTCGACGATCTGCTTGGCCATGCGGAGGAAATGCTGTTCATCGTCATGGCCGGAGAGGAGGACGAAGTTGCACTACGCAAGCTGTCCGAGGCCGCGCCCGAAGCGGTCTGGATAGGCGCGGCCATGCCGCGCGCGGGCCGCGACCATCGGGCGATGGCAAGGCTTTCCGTTTTTGCAGACCGGCTGGGCCTTCCCCTGCTGGCTACCAATGACGCTCTCTACGCCGAACCGAGTTGCCGGCCGCTCCATGATGTACTGACCTGCATCCGCGAAAAAACGACAATTCATTGCGCAGGGCGTAAACTTGCCGCCAATGCCGAGCGCCACCTTAAGTCCCCGGAAGAGATGGCGCGGCTTTTTCAGGATTATCCGGAAGCCATCGCCGCGACGACCGATTTCCTCTCGCGCATCGACTTCACGCTCGACGATCTTCGCTATGAATATCCGCACGAACCGGTGCCCAAAGGCTGGGAGCCGCAGGAATGGCTCGAGCATATCGTGATGGAAGCAGCGTATAAGCGCTGGCCTGATGCCATTCCGGTCAAGGCACAGGCCTTGCTCGACGAAGAGTTCACCCTGATCCGCAAGCAGGAATATGCCTATTATTTCCTCACCGTGCACGACGTGGTGAAATTTGCCCGGTCGCAGGACCCGCCGATATTGTGCCAAGGGCGCGGCTCTGCAGCCAATTCGATGGTTTGTTACCTGCTTGGCATCACCTCTGTCGATCCGATGAAATACGACCTGCTCTTCTCCCGTTTCGTTTCCGAAGAACGCAAGGAGCCGCCAGATATCGATGTAGATTTCGAGCACGAGCGACGCGAAGAGGTCATGCAATATATCTATCGCCGATATGGCCGGGAACGGGCGGGAATCGCCGCGACCGTCATCCATTACCGACCGCGCAGCGCAGTGCGCGAGGTCGGCAAGGTGCTCGGCCACACGGAGGACCTGACCAGCCGGATCGTGAGTACAGTCTGGGGCAGCTGGGGGCGGGAAATGCCCGAGGAACGAATTGCCGAAACCGGTTTCGATCCTGCCAATCCGGAAATCGCGCGCCTTAAAATGCTCGTGGATCAAATCCTCAATTTCCCACGCCATCTCTCCCAGCATGTCGGCGGCTATGTGCTGACCCAAGGCAGGCTCGACGAGATCGTGCCGATTCACAATGCGGCTATGGAGGACCGCACCTTCATCGAATGGGACAAGGACGATATCGACGCGCTAGGCCTGATGAAGGTCGATATACTCGCCCTCGGCATGCTGACCTGTGTGCGCAAGAGCCTCGACCTCATGGCCCGGCACGGGCTTGGCAGCTTCGATCTTCAAAGCATCGGTATCGAGGAAGATCCGGCCGTTTATGACATGCTCTGCAGGGGCGACAGTATCGGCGTGTTCCAGGTCGAAAGCCGCGCGCAGATCAACATGCTGCCGCGCCTCCGTCCGCGCGAATTCTACGATCTTGTAATCCAGGTTGCTATCGTCCGCCCCGGTCCGATTGAAGGTGATATGGTCCATCCGTATCTGCGGCGTCGGGCGGGCAAGGAGCTGGTAGACTATCCGTCTCCAATACCGCCGCATGATCCGGAAGAGCTGCGCGATGTTCTCGGC
>JABDLY010000171.1 GCA_013001755.1 Sphingomonadaceae bacterium | reverse complement strand
TTTCGGGACCGGTATATCTGCTCGGTGCGCTGGAGATATTCCTTGTCGGCTTGGATTTCGTCTATCTAGGTTGGTTCCGCGTTCCGCATATCAGTTACACGACTATCGGGCTGGCACTGTCATCGTTCGCTCTTGAGTGGATGTGGGGCACCTATGGCGGAGCATTGAAAGCGAAAAGCCGACATAAACGTCCCGCTCAATCAACGTCCGCTTTGGGCGCCAAGCGGACCGTCTGCTTTCGGACGAAAGCGGATCTTCCCAACGCAGTGGCTAGGGATCGCTAAGCACGCTAGTGATTTGTCCATTCCGAGGCACCGGAGAACAAATACATGGCGAGATGGGCGAGTTGGATCCACAAATGGCTGGCATTGCTGATGGCGATCCAGATTCTCTTCTGGTTTGCTAGCGGTTTGTTTTTTGCTGCGGTGCCCATCGAAACTGTCCGAAGCGAACATCGTATCGCCGTCAGTCCGCCAGTTGCATTGGATCTGAATGCCAGCGCCGGGCAATTGCGAGCGCTATCGGACCAAATTTCGGATTCCGCCGCAAGTATTGAAATCCGCAACACGATGGGGCGGCCTGTCGCTATCGTCACGATGATCGACGACAGTCAGTCTCTCTACGATCTCGAGACTGCCGAGCGCATCTCGCCGATCTCCGAAGAACGTGCCCGGATTATCGCAGAGTCTCATCTGACCGGGACCGCACCGGCCATTGCCGCCAGCTGGGTGGAAGATGAATCAACCGAGTATCGCGGCGCGCTTCCTGCTTGGCGCATCGATTTCGAGCAGGCCAACCGCGCGGTTTACGTGGCGGCGGACACGGGTCAGGTCACTGCAAGGCGATCGACGCTCTGGCGGACCTTCGATTTTCTCTGGTCGCTTCATATCATGGACTTCAAGGACCACGAGAATTTCAATACGCCGCTTTTGATCGGAGCCACTCTTCTCGGCCTCGTAATCATCCTGACTGGTTTCATCATGTTTCCTAGTCGCCTTGGGTATAACGCTTGGCGACGTCGCCGGAAGCGCCGGCGCTCGTCGTAATAGCCTGTTCTCTCCAATTCACACCCGCTTCGCCGATGAGAACGGGCTAGCCGTTCGCCTTGGAGTGGATCAACATGTCCATTCATAGATCGCATAGGGATGCTTGTCCGATTCATTCAAAAGCCCGGCATCGATTTCGATCCAATGCGGGTCTGAGAACGCTTCCATATGGTTGGCGTGCAGGTAGACGAAAAAGAATGGTCGCGGATGCGCCGTGAGCGACTCTTCGATCCTGGTGACGAATTGCCCGAAGAGCGGCTGCTCGACCGGATTATTGGCGAAACACAGCATCGGATCGGTCGGGATATCGAAATCGCGAATATCGGCATTGAGTAGAGCGAACTCGGCGGCGGGAACATGCTTATTAAATATCGCGATATTGCTCACCGCCGAGGAATGGAGATCTTCATCGATTTCCACGCCGATCATCTTTCCGAAACCCGCCAATGCTGCCAGCATGAGGACACGACCCTTTCCGGAACCCAGGTCGAGCAACTGAAAATCCTTGATATTCACGATACCGGTTCGAGCGAGCAGATCATCGAACCAAACAGGATCGATCGTCTCGTACCGGCCGGCATTTTCGAGCGAACCGGCCGGTTTTTTCATCTCGTCGATTTCAACAACCCCACCTGTATCCACATCATATTTCAGATCGAAACTGGCATCGTGAACGTAGCGATGGTCCCGCGATCCGCCAGTTGCCAGAAGCGCCAAATTATAGACGGCGAGCTTGATCGTTTCCCAGACGCCATTACGCGCCAGCGACCTGCGCATTCGGGAAGCTATTGATCGGGCCATTATATTTCCCTCCGCCTATCGGCGCCCTGCATTCGTCTTGGCGCGCCAGATCATGATTGGATTGCGGGTTCAGCGGCTTGTGAAAATTTGCGTACCGCCCGAGCGGCTAAAGAGGATCACGTCATAATTTTCTCGCCGATCGCCCATTTCCATGCCCGGCGAGCCAAGCGGCATGCCGGGAACGGCGAGCCCGGCGGCATCGGGACGCTCCACCAACAGGCGGCGAATATCTGCGGCGGGCACATGGCCCTCTATGGCATAGCCATCGATTTCCGCCGTGTGACAGGACCGCAGCGCGTCCGGAACGCCGAGCCGGCCGGCGATCGGCGTCGTATCGGGAACGTCGATGGTCTCAACAGTGAAATCGGCCGCGCGCAAGTGGTCGACCCAAGCGTTGCAGCAACCGCAGGTCGGGGTCTTGTAAACCGAGATCGGCGGCAGTGATGCGGATTCCGACGCACGCGATTCTCCCGCTCCGGCAGAGCAGGCGATCAGCGCAAGCGGCATAGCGGTAATAAGGGATCGTCGGTCGATCATAGTTTGTGTCTCCTTCACGATTTGTCGGTTAGAAATTCAGATGATCCGCGCCGTGCACGAGCGCGCCACCAAACCAGCCTTGAACGACAAGGGCGATGACGATCGCGCACAGCAGAAAGAGCGCGGCGGTGCGCTCCAAAAAGGCTTCAAGGCGCCAGGTCAGGAATGCGGCGATACTGCCACCGAGGGCGATGGCCGTACCCAGCCAGCGATGGACGAGCAGCAGGGTTTCGTCGGCGGCGATATCGAAACCACCGGTAAACCAGCCCAGCGCGGCTGCCGGAACGACGGTTACTCCGCCAGCGATAATCAGGAATCGGGCGGTCATCATCCATTCGGGCCGCCTCCTCGCTATCAGCATCGCGAGGAGGCCGGCGGGGAAAAGGGCGATCGGAAAATGCACAAGCATCGGGTGGGTGCGGCCGAGCCAGTCCACCAGACGTGCTGCGACACTGGTTTCGGGGATCCGCTCTACTTCCCGGAGCGATGGTTCAATCACCGCACCAGATTGCTTGTTCGCGCCGGTTTCCGCTTCGACGGTCTCGGTCGCCGCAGCACGATCATGATCGCGGTGCGCGGTTGCCGTCTCCGACACCGCTACCAGGAAGAGCCCGGCGAAGAGCGCGGCGAAGATCGTCCTCAAAACCACAGCTTCACTCCCGCCAGAAAGACGATCCGGTCGGGATCGCCGCCGGCAGCGCGCGTGAAATCAGCCGTATCACCGAACTGCCGCTGCCATTCGACGCCGACATAGGGCGCGAATTCGGGTACGAACTCGTATCGCAGCCTCAGTCCAGCCTCGAGATCGGACAGGCCCGACCCGATGCCGAGTTCGGGAATATCCTGTGCGGCCAAATTGAGTTCGACGCGCGGTTGCAGGATCAGCTTCTGCGTGATCCGCTGATCATATTCAGCCTCGATCCGCGCAGTGAGGTCGCCTTCATCGGAGAGAAAGCCCGCGACGTCGATCTCGAAGAAATAGGGCGCCAGTCCCTGGATGCCGAGCACGGCATGCGCGCGATCGGGTTCGGGTCGGATATCGTAGCGGACACCGGCCTGCACATCGAAATAGGGGCCGATGGCATGGCTCCACAGCGCCTGGATCTCGGCTTCTTCCAGCGACCCGCCGAATTCGCCTTCGCCCTCGCTCTTGATCCAGAACTTGTCGATATCGCCGCCATACCAGGCGCCCGCTTCCCAGACATAACCGTCTTCGCCCTCGGCGATCTGTGCTTCCAGGCGGTCGATACCGAAGAAGCGGTGCGTAGCGCCGCCCAGTTCAGCGGGCAGCGCGGCCCGGGCTTCCGCCATGACTTCGGGGGGAAACACCGTATCGGCGGCGTGATCGGGCCCTGTGAAGGCTTCGGGCGGCGGACCGGATTGCGGGATGGCAGTATCGGGACCCATATCATGACCTTGATGCGGATCGGAGGATTGCACGGCATCCAACTGATGACCTGAATGATCCATTGGCGGGTCACCGGGGCCGGCTTGATGCGTGCTGTGATCGGGATTCCCTTGATCTTCGCCCGAGATGTTATGATCCGCATGGGGATCGGTGCCTTGGTCTTGGGCATGGCCATCATGCTGGCTTTCCATCATCCCATGACCGGTATGGCTGTCCGCAGTCGGAGCGGCGTGTTCGCCATGCGCTTCTGATGCAGGTTGGTTATGTCCCTGGTGCTGGGCAACGGCTGGCGTTGCTGCGAGCAATGTCGCGAGTGTGATCAACGTCTTCATGCGCCTCCTCCTTCGAGCGGGCGCACGGTGACGATATTGAACATCCCCGCATGCATGTGCATCATCAGATGGCAGTGGAACGCCCAGTCCCCGGGCGCATCGGCGGTGAAATCGAACCGCACGAATCCACCCGGCAGCACGTTGACCGTATGCTTGCGCGGATGGCGGCCGGCATGGCCGTTGACGACCTCGAAGAAATGGCCGTGGAGATGGATCGGGTGCGTCATCATCGTGTCGTTGACGAGCT
>JABDLY010000141.1 GCA_013001755.1 Sphingomonadaceae bacterium | reverse complement strand
GGCGAGGGGACTGCCGCTTCCGACCGCGATTTTCGCACGCTGGCAGAAATAGTGAGCGGGATTCGGGCGTCCTGAAGCGGGACGATCCATTCGCTCGACTCCACAATATCTCGGCCCCGGCTATGGTTAACATATGATTTTCCGAGTCGTTCTTGCCGCTACAGCGCTGGCGTTGATCACGATGCCCGTCGCGGCGCAGCAGCCGCTGCCCTACGATATCGACAATTTCTTCCGCGTGAAGGGAGAGGCGGCTCCGCCAGCTCCGGTTGCTGCACCCGAGCCACGGGTCGAGCCCCGGCAGCAACGCGAACCGATATCGCTGCTGCCCGTCAGGCGCGTTCCGCGCATCGCCTATAATCTCGACGGCCTGATCTTCAATCGCGTGCCCGACTATGTCGCGCTCGGCTATCGGCTCGAAGGGCTGACCGATTATGTCCCGCCCTATCGCGATGGCCGCGATGTAACGCCGCTGCGTTATGAGCTCGATAATTTGCTGTTCGGTCTCAATAACACGCGCTTCGAGAGCGCAGCCGGCGCGCCCTAGCGGCCGATTATTCGCGCGCCGCGCGGATCGCAGCACCGGCGGCGAATGGCGCGACGGCCAGTAACAGCAGCGAGGCCGCGCCGAGCAGATAGAGCCCGCCGCGCTCGGGTCCGGCGAGCGATCCTGCACCGAAAATCAGCATCGGCACTGCGAGCGGCAGCATGAGTAGGCCCGCCAACGCGCTGCCCGCGCGCAAGCCCGCCACCAGGGCACTTATCGTCAGCGCGAGCGCCGCCAGCCCCGGCGTGCCGAGCGCAAGGCCCGCTTCGAGCCGCAGCAATGTAGCGCTATCGAGCCCCATCAGGGCCGACGCGGGAAGCGCGGCGATCATCAGCGGCGGACCGAAGGCGAGCCAGTGTGCGCCGATCTTCGCCGCCCCCACGGCCTCCTCGCTGATCTCGCGTACCGCATATTGATCGAGCACGCCGGCTTCGGCATCGGGTGCGACCAGCCGATCGACGGGGAGCAATGCGGCGAGCAAAGCGGCCGTCCAGAGCGCGCCACCGCCGACCCGGCGCAAAGCCTCGGGATCGGGCCCGATCGCAAAGGGAAACAGCGTCGCGACGAGCAGAAAAAAGATCAGCGGCAGCCAGATCCCGCCGCCCGCAAAGGCAAGCCGCAATTCGCGCCAGGCGATATCGAGCAGCGCGGTCATGCGCTGTCCCCGAGTGTCACCGATTGCGCGCCGGGCAGATCGACCGGCAGATGGGTCGCGACAAGAACGATCCCTCCAAGCGCGCGATGCGCTTCGATGGCGATCTCGAGCCGTTCTCGCGCGGCGCTATCGAGACCGTTCGCCGGTTCGTCGAACAGCCAGATATCGGCGCCGCCCGCTACGGCGCGTGCCAGCGATGCGCGCTTGCGCTGCCCGGTTGAGAGCATCCGCACCGGGACGTCGGCGAGGTGATCGAGCGCCATCGCATCGAGCGCGCGGCGCACATCTTCCTCGCCGCGCCCGTCGAGCCGGGCCCAGTAGCGCAGCGCCTTGATCAAGGGCCGTTCGCGATCGAGCGCATCGCGTTCTCCGGCAAAGGCAATGCGGCCCCCCGCTTCGACGCATCCCGCCTGCGCCGGCAACAGCCCGGCAACGATCCGCAACAGGCTGGTCTTGCCCGCGCCATTCGGCCCGGTCACCAGCGCCGCCTCGCCGCGGTCCAGCGACAGATCGAGCCCGGTGAACAGCGCACGCCCGCCGCGAACACAGCCCAGACCGTTGAGGCGAAGCGACACCGTCACTCTGAGTTTCCGTCAGGCATTCGCGGCGATTACGGCCTTGCAAGGGTTTCGCGCAAGCGCCGACTCGGAGAATGCGGCTAGTGGCTCAGTCGGATTCGTCCTCGAGCGCGTGCATATCGTCGTCGGATAACCCGAAATGATGGCCGACTTCGTGGATCAACACATGATGGACGAGGCGCTCGACGCTTATCCGGCGCTGCCGCGCCTCGGCAAGGATCGGGCGGCGATAGAGATGGATGACATCGGGCATGGAACTCGGATCGGAGATGCTTTTTTCGCCGATCGGGCGGCCGGTATAGAGGCCGGAAAGCTGCATCGGATGCGTCAGGCCGACGGCTTCGAGCGATTCCGGGTCGGCAAATTCTACGACGCGCAGCACGACATTGCCCATCTGCGCGCGAAATTCGGCAGGCAGGCTGTCGAGCGAACGCCGCGCCATTGCTTCCATTTCATCCGCATCGGGCAGGGCAGGGCTGGTCTCGAACGGCATCTCCCGGCACAGATAGGAATTGCACCCGAACAAGGAAAGGCGACACCATGGCCGAAAAACTGAACGACGATGCGCGGCGGACCGCACTGGCCGAACTGGGAGGCTGGAAACATTACAGCGAGCGCGACGCGATCTCGCGAAAGTTCGAGTTCGCAGATTTCAGCGAAGCTTTTGCCTTTATGACCCGCGCCGCGCTGCTCGCCGAAAAGATGGACCACCATCCCGAATGGTTCAATGTCTACAATAAGGTGGACGTCACGCTGACGACGCACGATGCCGACGGGCTGACCGAACTCGATGTCGAAATGGCGCGGGCGATGGAGAAGATGGCGGGGGGTTAATCCCTCAATACCAGACCCGCCGCCTGTTTGCGCAGCCTGCCGGGCGTCCATTTGGCCGCGAAGGCGAGCTGCTTGGCGAGTTTTCCGACGGTGGTGTGGAGCTTCTTGCCGTGGACCGCCTTCCACGCCGCCTCGGCGACCGCTTCGACGGGAGCGATGTCGAGGCCTGAATCGATCACCCTCTGGCGGCTCGACTGGTTGCTGCTGACCACCGGGCCGTCGAGCAAAGGCGTGTCGATAAAGCTCGGCATCAGCGAGCGCACGCGGATGTCGAATTCGCGCAGTTCGATCTCTAGGCCTTCGGTCAGTGCGCGGACGGCGAATTTGGTGCCGCTATAGACGACGAGTCCAGGCGAACCGTATATTCCGGCGGCAGAGCTGGTGTTGAGAATGCAGGCCCCCGGCGTAGCCTTGAGCATGTCGATGCCGGCGCGAATGCCGTTGACGACGCCGGTGAAATTGACGGCAATCGTGCGATCGATATCATCATCGCTCATATCCTCGATCGGTCCGCCAATGCCGATACCGGCGTTGTTGAACAGGACATCCATCCGCCCGCCGGTTTTCTCGGAGAACACCGCGATCGCCTCGCTCCATTGCTCGCGGTTCGTCACGTCTAGGCGGTGGGCCGATGACGCGCCATCGGGGAGCATCGCGGCGGTTTCGGCCATGCCCGGCTCGTTGATATCGGCGAGCCCGACAAACCATCCGCGCTCGGCGAAATGGACTGCGACAGCCCGCCCGATGCCCGACGCGCCGCCGGTGATAAAGATCGATTTCCGCGATTCGGCCATGATGTTCTGTCTCCTCTGTTCCTGCGTCTCTTAGCGCCATCGGCCCAAAAGCGGCAATATCGTGCGCGATCCCGCGCCACATCGGAACAACCCGCTTGCAATTCGTTCCGGTCAACTTATGACTACATTCGTAGTCGATAACTCGGGTGGGGAATGAATATGCGTTGGATTATGTGCGCGATAGCTGCGCTTATTTGGGTATCGCCGATAGCCGCGGTCGCACAGCAACAGGCCGGCTCCGCGTTCGAAGAGACCGCCACCGGTCATATCATGGCGCTCGAGCAAGCGGCGATGCGGCCGCTGGACGAGCTCATTGAGGAGTTCGAGACGCAGCGATTCTCCGCCTCCTATATGGCCGAAACCACAGCGGGCGAGCGCCGCGCCTTATTGTCCAGCATCCGCGATGCGGCGGCCGCGGCTGGCGGTGTCGGCGTCGAC
>JABDLY010000128.1 GCA_013001755.1 Sphingomonadaceae bacterium | reverse complement strand
CGGCTGGCGCGGGCGCTTGTGGAAACGTCACCCCCACCCAAACCCTCCCCCATCGAGGGGAAGGGCTTACAGGGAGCGGCCGATGACCACCCTACGTCCCGATCTCGCGATCATCGCCGATCATCTGCCGCAGGGCGCGCGGGTACTCGATATCGGCTGCGGCGATGGCGGCCTCATGGCGGCGCTGCGCGATGAGAAGGGCGTCGATGCGCGCGGTGTCGAGCTCGATTCCACGCTGGTGGCGCAGGCGATGGCGCGCGGGCTTTCGGTGATGCAGGGCGATGCCGATACCGATCTCGCCGATTATCCCGACAACGCCTTCGACTATGCGATCCTCAGCCAGACGCTGCAGACGACGCGCGCGCCCGACCAGATTCTCGCCGAGCTCCTCCGCATCGCCCCTCATGCCTTCGTCAGCTTCCCGAACTTCGCCTATTGGCGCGTTCGGGCGAGCCTGATGTTCGGCGGCCGGATGCCGGTAACCGGCGCGCTGCCGCTAAGCTGGTATGCGACCGCGAATATCCACCATGTCACCATCGACGATTTCCGCGCGTTGCTGCGCGAACGTGGAATCGCGGTGGAAGGCCGCTGGTTTTTGAGCGGCGACCGCCAGCGCGGCGCCGGCGCGGCGAATCTGCTGGCCGAACAGGCGGTTTTTTTGTTGGGGCGGTGAATTCGGCACCTAAATGCGCGGCCGCCAACCCAAAGCCCTGAGCTTGTCAAAGGGCTCTACCTTCTTCTCGCTAGACCAAAACTACCCCCGCAACTGACCCCCAACCTTTTCCGCCGCCTTCACCATCGCCTCCGAAAGCGCCTTCAGCTCCTCGTCGGTAAAGCTCCTGTTGCCGGGCTGGAAGGTCGCTTCGATCGCCACCGATTGCTTGCCCTCCTCGACGCCGTCGCCGGTGAAGACATCGAAGATGCGCGCGTCGACCAGATGCTGCTTGTCGGCATTTCTCACCGCACGGAGCAGGTCGCCGATACAGGCGTCGGCGTCGATCAGAAAGGCGAAGTCGCGGGTGACCGAATGGAGCGCGGGCGGGGTGTAGGCCGGGCGCATATGGCCCGAGCCGCCTGCGCCCTTGTTCTTCGGCATCGGGATCGCGTCGAGATAGATTTCGGCGGCCATGACGGGGCCGTCGAGGTCGAGCGCCTTGAGCGTCGCCGGGTGGAGTTCGCCGAATTCGGCCAGCGTGTTTTTGGGTCCGAGGCATAGCCGCGCCGACCGGCCGGGATGATAGAGCCGATGCGCGCCGTCCAGCGGCTGGAGCTTGTCGGTGGGCGCGCCGGCGGCAGAGAGGATCGCCAGCGCCTCGGCCTTGGCGTCGTAGACGTCGAAGCGTTCGCCGCCGCCCTGCCAATGGCGCGGGCCGCGCGTTCCGGCGAGGATCAGCCCGAGCGTTGGGCGTTCGCCGTCCTTGAGATAACGTCGGCCGACTTCGAACAGCCTGATGCTTTCCGCGCCGCGATCGGCGTTGCGCTTGGCCGCGGCGGCGAGGCCCGGGATCAGCGATGTCCGCATCACCTTCATGTCCTCGCTGATCGGATTGGCGAGCGTCCAGACGGCATCGCCCGCCAGCGCGGCTTCGCGTTCCGATATGAAGCTCCACGTCACCGCTTCGCTGAGGCCGCGTGCGGCGGCGGCGCGGCGCACCATGCGCTCGCGCCTTTGTTCGGGCGAGGCGGTCGGCGTCGCGACGCCCGGCGCACGCGGCAGCGGGGTGGCGGGGATCGCGTCGAGCCCTTCGATGCGCAGCACCTCTTCGACGAGATCGGGCCAGCCATCGATATCGCGCCGCCAGCTCGGCACGGTAACCTCGAAAGGTCCGTTGCCGCTGACCGCGAAGCCGAGCGCCTCGAGGATTGCCTTCTGCCGGTCGGGCGGGACATCAAGGCCGCCTAAAGTTGCACAATGTTGCGGATCGTAGGTCACCGTTTTTTCGGGAATCGGCGGCGCGCCCGCCTCGACTTTCGCCGATGGCGTTCCGCCGCAGATATCGAGCACCAGCTGCGTCGCGATGGCGAGGCCGTCGCCGAGGAACGCCGGATCGACCCCGCGTTCGAAGCGCGCGCGCGCGTCGGACATCAACCCGAGCCGCTGCCCCGTAAGCGAAATTCGCGCAGGATCGAAATAGGCACATTCGATAACGATTTCAGAGGTTTCCGGCTCGACACCGGTTTCCTCACCGCCCATGATGCCGCCGATATCGTGGACGCCCTTCTCGTCGGCGATCACCGTCATCGAAGCGTCGAGCGTATAGTGCTTGCCGTTGAGCGCGACCACCTTTTCGCCGTCCTCGGCGCGCCGCGCGAAGATCGCCTCGCCCAGTTTCGCGCGGTCGTAAACGTGCAGCGGGCGGCCATGATCGATCATGATATAGTTGGTGATATCGACGAGCGCGGAAATCGGTTTCTGGCCGATCGCGCGCAGTCGTTTCTGCATCCAGGCCGGCGAAGCGCCGTTCGACACGCCCGCCACCGTGCGCCCGAAAAAGGCCCGGCAGCCTTCGGGATCGTCGGTACGGATCTTTATCGACGGAGAACTTTGACCTTTAATATCAGATACTTGCAAGGGTTTCAGCGTCCCCAACCCCGCCGCCGCCAGATCGCGTGCAATGCCGCGCACACCCATGCAATCCTGCCGGTTGGGCGTCACCTCGATATCGATCGCCGGATCGTCGAGACCCGCCCAGGCCACGTAACTTTTGCCAACTTCGCCCGCCGCCTCGTCGCCGAGATCGATGATCCCGTCATGTTCGTCGGACATTTCGAGTTCGCGCTCCGAACACATCATCCCGAAGCTCTCGACATCGCGGATCGTCGCCGCGCCAAGCGTTACATCGATGCCGGGCACATAGGTGCCCGGCGCCGCGAATACGCCGACCAGCCCGGCCCGTGCATTGGGCGCGCCGCAGACGACCTGCACTTCCTCGCCATCGCCGGCATCAACCTTGAGCAGCTGCAATTTGTCGGCATTGGGATGTTTCTCGGCTGAAACGACGCGCGCGATCGTGAACGCGCCGAGCGCCTCGCCGGGATTCTCGACGCCCGCGACCTCATGGCCGATGCGGTTGAGGGCTTCGACGACCGTCGCGAGATCGGCGTCGGTGTCGAGATGCTCCTTGAGCCAGGAAAGCGTGAATTTCATGCGCCCACTCCCGCGCTCAGCGTCGGCACGTCGAGCGCCGAAAAACCGTAATGATCGAGCCAGCGCTGGTCGCCGTCGAAAAAGGCGCGCAGATCGTCCATGCCATATTTGAGCATGGCGAGCCGGTCGATACCGCAGCCGAAGGCGAAGCCCTGCCACTCATCGGGGTCGAGCCCGCAGGCTTCGATCACCCGGCGGTTGACCATCCCCGAGCCGAGAATTTCCATCCAGCCGCCCTCTTCGGCATTGGGATCGCCGCCGATGATGCGTTTGCCGTCCTTGAGCGAATAGCCGACATCGACTTCGGCCGAAGGTTCGGTGAAGGGGAAATAGCTCGGGCGCAGCCGCAGGACGATATCGTCGCGCTCGAAAAACGCCTTCACGAACGTCTCGAGCGTCCATTTGAGATGACCCATGGTGATGTCGCGATCGATCACCAGCCCCTCGACCTGATGGAACATCGGTGTGTGCGTGGCGTCGCTGTCGGAGCGATAGGTGCGGCCGGGCGCGATGATGCGGATCGGCGGCTCCTCGTTCATCATCGTGCGAATCTGCACCGGCGAAGTGTGCGTGCGGAGCAGCATTGTCTTGCCGTCTTCGCCCGCTTCCTCGGGAAAATAGAAAGTGTCGTGTTCGGCGCGCGCGGGGTGGCTTTCGGGAATGTTGAGCGCGGTGAAATTGTGCCAGTCGTCCTCGATTTCCGGCCCGGTCGCGACGGCGAAACCGAGATCGGCGAAGATTTCGGCGAGCTCGTCCATCACCTGGCTGACCGGGTGGACGCTGCCTCTGGGCGTCTCGCGCGGCGGCAGCGACATATCGAGCGATTCCGAAGCGAGCCGCGCTTCGAGCTCATCGGCTTCGATCGCCACCTTTTTGCTTTCGATAGCTTCGGCAATATCGGCGCGCAGCCCGTTGATCTTCGGTCCTTCGGCCTTGCGCTCTTCGGGCGTCATCCCGCCAAGCGTTTTGAGCAGCCGCGTTACCTCACCCTGTTTGCCGAGCGCATGGACGCGCACCGCTTCGAGCGCGTCGATGCTCGCGGCGACGTCGATCGCGGCGCAAAGGTCCGTCTTGAGCTGCCCGAGATCGGGTGGGTCTTCGGTCATGTTTTCGGTCCGGTGTCTGGAAGATCAACGAAAAAGGGCGCGTGGAGCCATCTCGCCCCGCGCGCCCTTCTTACTGTGTGATGCCGGTAACGCTACCGGCTTTTGCTGTCGCAGCCTCAGGCTTTTGCGAGCGCGTCCTTGCTCTGGGCAACGACGGCGCTAAACGCCTCGGGCTCGTGCATCGCGAGATCGGCGAGAACCTTGCGGTCGAGCTCGACTTCCGCGAGCTTCAGCCCGTGCATGAAGCGTGCATAGGTCAGGCCTTCAGCGCGCACCGCAGCGTTGATCCGCTGGATCCACAAGCTGCGGAAGTTGCGCTTTTTGACCTTGCGATCGCGATAAGCGTACTGTCCGGCCTTTTCGACCGCCTGGCGCGCGACGCGAATCGTGTTCTTGCGGCGGCCCCAATAGCCCTTGGCCTGTTTCAGGACGCGTTTATGCTTGGCGCGCGTGGTGACGCCTCTTTTGATCCGTGCCATCGCCTATTTCCTCAGCCCGTAGGGCGCCCATTTCTTGACGACCTTGGCGTCGGCGGCCGAAAGCTCGTCGGTGCCGCGATTCTGGCGGATATATTTGGAATTATGGCTGATCAGCCGGTGACGCTTGCCAGCGACGCCATGCAAAACCTTGCCGGTCGCAGTGATCTTGAAGCGTTTCTTCACACCGCTCTTGGTCTTCAGCTTGGGCATTTTCGTCTCCTTGTTTTCTGGACGATTACGAACAGCCTCGGCAGCCCATACTGGCCGGACGGTTCCACTGTTTTCGTCGGAAGCGCGCGATATAGGCAGGAGTTGGGCAGAAAGCAAGAATATTGCGCCGTCATTTGCCGGTCGGAGAACGCAACGCTTTTGGTCTAACGATCGTCTTCTTCGGCTTCGGCGGGCTGGTGCAAAACCTGCATCGGGGCGCCGGCAAAGGAAGCGCGCTGCACCGCGCCCGCAGCAACGACCGGATGCGGAATGCTCATATATTGCGTCGGCGTCATGCCCATGAAGCGTTTGAAATCGCGAATGAAGTGCGCATGGTCGTAATAAGCGAGATCGAGTATCCTCGCCCATTCGCTTTCGGGCGCGAGCATCGCCTGGCCCAGCGTCCGCGCAAATCGCTGGCTCTGCAGGAGCGTTTTCGGGCCGAAACCGAAAACCGATTTCGCAGTCAGCTCGAACTGCCGGTGCGACAGGTTGAGCGACTCTTCGAGTTCGCCGACCGTCCGGAAATCGGGATTCGTCAGCGCCGCATGAACCTTCAAAATTCTCGCCCGGTCGAATTTGAACAAGCCGACGCGGCCGAGCATCAACCGGTCGATCAATGCGACGCGTTCTTCGTTGCTATCGGCGTTTCTGAGGCCCGAAACCGCGGCCATCGTTTTGTCTTCGCCGAGTATGACCGAGAGATCGTCGGCCCGATTGGCATAGCGCGATGCGTTCTCTCCGATCAGTGCCGCCCAGCCCAATGGCTGCAAGCCGACGCCGAAGACCGAACAGGAAGAGGCTTCGAGCGGCGTTGCATGGCTGGTCGGGCCGACGATGATGGCGTCGGGCTGCAGGACGGGTTCCTGGCCCAGCGTCGCGCCGTGCATCTCGCCTTCGAAGAAAAACCGGATATTGCCCCATTCGGGGTGGAGCCGATCGCGCACCGGTTCGCCGCCCTGCGTATCGATTTTGAGCAGATGATAGGTCGAGATATATTCGCGCAACGCTTCGGCCGGCGTGAAAAATTCAAGCGAAATCATGTTCATGTCAATGGCCGTGGAGCACCTCGAGCACATCGTCGAGCCGTGCCGGTTCGCCCAATGCGATAACGCGACCGTCGCTTGTCGCACTCAGCGGATCGCCCCGCCAGTCACACATCTGGCCGCCCGCGCCTTCGACGACGGCGACCAGGGCGGCGAAATCGTGGAGCTTGAGCCCGGTCTCGACAACGATATCGACATGACCCGAGGCGAGCAGCGCGTAATTATAGCAATCGCCGCCATAGAGCGGCCAGGGGTGCTTGCCATAGGCCGCCGCGAGAAGCCGCAAATAGGCATCGGCCTCGTCGTCGGAAAAACAATGCGGGCTCGTCGTCGCGACGGTCGCACCCTCGATCGATTTGCAGCGCCGCGTTTTGGCCGGTGCGCCGTTGAACAGCGTTGCGCGGCCCGTCGCGCCGATCCAGCGTTCGCACGCTATGGGTTGGTCGATTGCGCCGAGCAGCGGCCAGCCTTGCTGCATCAGGCCTATCAGCGTGCCGAAGATCGGCCGCCCGGCGATAAAGCTCTGCGTCCCGTCGATCGGATCGAGCACCCATTGCCGCGACGCGCCCTCGCGCACACTGCCGAATTCCTCGCCGACAATCCCGTCTTCGGGCCGTTCTCGCTCGAGGATATCGCGCATCGCCTGTTCCGCCGCGCGATCGGCCTCGGTCACAGCCGACGAATCGGCCTTCGTCTCCTGGACGAACGCGGCGCGGAAATAAGGCCGGATCGCTTCGCCCGCCGCTGCGGCGAGCCTGTGCGCGAGCGCAATATCGTCGTCCATGGTTGGCATGATGAGGGCCTGTTAGCGCGGCCGATGCTCGGTGCCCATGCCCGCCGTAATGAACAAGGCTGTCGCTTCTCCATCGATATCGGCGGTGTGCCAGCAGCCGGGCGGGTTGACGGCATAGTCGCCGGCGGAAAGCGTGACGCTTGCCTTGCCGCCATCGGCCATTTCCTGATGCAGCGTCATGCCGCCGGCAAGGCAGATCACCGCTTCGTCGCCCTTGGGGTGCATTTCCCAGACGTCCCAATCCTCGGTGAAAGCATAGGCCATGACGAGGCGGCCTTCGGCGCCGTCATCGGCGACGCGCTTGGCATAATCCTCATACCATTTCATGCCCGTAAGTTCGGACTGCGGCACCGCCGTCGCGCCGAGACCGAGATGGATGGGCTGTTTGAAGATATTGGGATGGGCCATTGTCAAAACGCTAAAGATCGACGCGCCGAGCGTCAAACGCGGACCAACCCGTCAACGCAGCATATCCCACTCGAAACCGACGAGCTTTTCACTCTCTGCCCATAGCCGCGCGGCTTTTTCCTCGTTGAGGGCGCGTTCGGCGACCATCGCATCGCCGACCGGGCCGCCGGCATCGCCAAATCCGGTTGGGCCGTAATAGGCTCCCGCCACGGCTTCCTCGCCGGCGGCCGCCAAAACCGTGGGGTAGGCGCCTTTTTCGGCAGGCTGCGCCATCAGCGCATTGGTGAATTTATAAAGGAGATTCCACATCCCTTGCGGCCCGGTGCTCTGAAGATTGGTGTTCGAATAGCCGGGATGGCAGGCGATCGATTTCACCGGGCTGTCCTTTGCCTTGAGCCGGCGGTCGAGTTCGAAGGCAAACAGGATGTTGGCAAGCTTGCTCTGCGTATAGGCGTCCATCGGCGAATAGTTTTTCTCGAACATCAGATTATCGAAATCGACCTTGCCGAACTTATGCGCGATGCTGCTCAGCGTAACGATGCGTCCGCCGGCCTGCTCGACGGCGTCGAACATCAGCCCGGCCCACAGGAAATGGCCGAGATGATTGGTGCCGAGCTGCATCTCGAAGCCATCGGCGGTCTGTTGCTTGGGTGTCTGCATGATGCCGGCATTGTTGATCAGCGCGTCGATGCCGCCGAAGCGGCCATGCGCTTCTTCGGCGGCGGCGCGAACCGACGAGAGATCGGCGAGATCGAGCGTCAGCTGCGCGACCTTGCCCCTGGCGGTCTCGCCGACCTCATCGACCGCCGCCTCGCCCTTTTCGGCATTGCGGCTGGCGATAATTATATCGCCGCCCTTGGCGCCGAGGATTTTGGCCGCCTCGAGCCCGATCCCCGAATTGCCGCCGGTGATCAGATAGGTCTTGCCTGTGAGATCGGGCAGCGAATCGGGCTTCCAGTTCGAAATTCCGCTGTCGGCTACCTTGGGCATGACTTGTCCTTATCACAAAACCGTCATCCCGGCGAAAGCCGGAAACTCTGTGCGCAATGTCGAGCTAGCCGATGAAGATTCCGGATCGCATCCGGAATGACGGCTCAGTCGAACAGGCTCGAGACCGAGCTTTCATCGGCGATGCGGCGGATCGCTTCGGCGAAAAGCGGGGCGATCGGCAGGTGGCGGATCTTCTCGGCGTCGGCGATCGCATCGTGATTGCCGATCGAATCGGTGATGACGAGTTCCTTCATGACCGAGCCGTCGACGCGCGCGACCGCGCCGCCCGAAAGCACGCCATGCGTGCAATAGGCGACGACTTCCTCGGCGCCGGCTTCCTTCATCGCGCCCGCCGCGTTGCAGAGCGTGCCGGCCGAATCGACGATGTCGTCGACGATGACGCAGAACCGCCCTTCGACATTGCCGATGATGTTCATGACTTCCGATTCGCCGGGCTTTTCGCGGCGTTTGTCGATGATAGCCAATGGAGCATTGTCGAGCCGTTTGGCGAGCGCGCGGGCGCGGACGACGCCGCCGACATCGGGCGAGACGACGGTGATGTCCTTGTTCGAAAAACGCGCGGCGACGTCCGCAGCCATCACCGGCGCGCCGTAGAGGTTATCGGTCGGGATATCGAAGAAGCCCTGGATCTGCCCGGCATGGAGATCCATCGTCAGCACCCGGTCGGCGCCCGCCTGGGTGATGAG
>JABDLY010000028.1 GCA_013001755.1 Sphingomonadaceae bacterium | reverse complement strand
GTCGACTTGCGCGAGCAGTGTCGTCGGAATCTGGACGAAGCCGCAGCCGCGTTTGAGAATTGCTGCCGCGAAACCTGTCAGGTCGCCGATAACACCGCCGCCCAGCGCAACAATATGTTCGCCGCGTTCGATACCGACCTCGAGCAGTCGATCAGTAAGTGATTCGAGGTGATTCCAGCTCTTCGTCGATTCGCCTGCAGGCAGGACGATGGTTTCGATTTCGATCCCGGCGGCTGTGAGCGATGAACGCAGCGTAACAAGATGCGTTGGAGCGACATTCTCGTCGGCAATAATCGCCAGCCGCCGATTGGGCGCAAACCGATCGAGCAACGAACCCGCGCGTGCCAGCGCGCCGCTTTCGATCGCTATCTCATAGCTGCGATCGCCCAAACCCACAGTGATGCATGTCATTCGGCAAGGGCTTTCAATATCCGGTCAACCGTTTCTTCATGCGCGCCGGCATCGCTCTGGATGCGCAATTGTGCCTGCGAATAGAGCGGATTGCGCTGCGTTGCGAGTTCGGAAAGCACGGTTTTGGGGTCTTTCCCGCGCAGCAGGGGGCGCGTATTGCGGCGCGAGACGCGCTCGGCGAGAACCTCGAGATCGGCATCGAGCCATATCGCCGTCGCCTTTTCGAGTATCAGCTTCCGCGTTTCGTCATCGACGAATGCGCCGCCTCCGGTCGCGATGATCTTGATCTTTTCGTCGATCAACCGAGCTATCACGCGTCGTTCGCCGTCGCGAAAATGCGTTTCACCATATGTTTCGAACAACCGCCCGACGCTCATTCCGGCGGCTTTCTGGATCTCTTCATCGGAGTCTACGAACGGCAGTTTAAGCCTTTCGGCGAGCCTGCGACCGATCGTCGACTTCCCCACACCCATAAGGCCGATAAGGACTATCGACCTGTCGAGCCCGGATTTTCGAGGTTTTTCCTGCCTGTGAGAAGGGGGGCTAGTCGGCATCGTCGACAGGGTATAGGAAGAAACATCCATTTCGGCAAAGAGTTCAAACAGCAAGAAAGCCGCAGATGTCACGCTCCGCGCTAATCCTCCTGATTTTCCTGATCGGGCTCGCAATCGCTCTTTATTATCTCTCCACGCTTGATACTGAGGTCGAGACCCAAACGATCGAGCAACCAATTCCGAATGAGGCTTTCGAAAACTAAACTCGCGCTGATAGCGATGGGAGCAAGTGCCGGCGCATATGCGCTGACGCTGCCCGCCTTCGGTCAGGATGCGCCCGAATCGCTCTTGCCCGAGGGCTTTGGCGATCCGGTTCCTGACGCCCCGCCGCCGCCACCGCCGCCTGCGGCAACCCCGACTCCACCGCCGGGTCCGAGCGCCGCGCCGCCTCCGTCGGGGCCCGCTCCGAGCGCACCGCGATTGCCGGCTGGAGACGATTTCGCCGGCGATGAGGATCTCGATGAGCTTGGGCTCGACGAAGTGGTTTTCGACGAAATCCCGGCCGAATATGAACTTCCCGCAGGCGCCCGGCGATCGCTCGACTATGTCGGGCCGTTGAACCCGACGAACGGTGGTTATGGGCGCGATAGTTTCGCCGGATTCGATGGACGCTATCTTCAGGGATTGATGCGGCGTCTCGATGCGCCGGTGCCCTCTCGCTGGCTGCACATCAGCCTGCGCCGCGCGCTGCTAAGCGAAGTACCAACGGCGGCATCGGTTTCTCCGCCGGACTGGATTGCCGAACGCGCCTGGCTGTTGCTGCGTATGGGCGAGGTCGATGGTGCGCGCATGTTGGTGCAGCGCGTCGATAGCGACCGGTTCACGCCAAAGCTTTACGCTGTGGCTATGCAAGCCGGGCTCGCTACCGGCGATCCGGCTTCCTTCTGTCCGCTCGTAGCGCGCGCGCGCCGAACGGCTGAAACGCCGGCTTGGATCATGGCCGATGCGATATGCGCCGGCCTCGGCGGGGAAGGCGCACGCGCTTCGGCGCTGCTGTCGACTGTCAGGCGGCAAGGAATAACCAACGGTTTCGATATTCTGTTCGCGGAGAAAGTCGCGAGTTCGGCGGGCGGTTCGCGTGCCGTCACCATCGAATGGGACGGAGTCGAACGGCTGAACGCCTGGCGTTTCGGGATGGCGACCGCGACGTCCGAAGAAATCCCCGAGGCGTTGTTCAATACGACCGGCCGCCAAGTCGCGGCATGGCGCGCTCGTTCTCCGAATATTCCGATAAGCGGCCGGATCGCACCGGCTATGACGGCTGCTGTGCTCGGCGTATTTTCAAACCGGACGCTGGTCACAATGCACGCAGCGCTGTTGCCCGAGATGGATCCCGACGATGTGCCGGGATCGCCCGTCGGCAATCTGCGCGCGGCATATGTGCGGGACGACATAGGTGAAAGGCTCGGAGCTATCGAGGCGCTTTGGACCGAGACCGGCGGCCGCGACGATCGCTATGCAGGAATGATACTTTCGGCGCGCGCCGCCACTCTGATTCCACCGCAGGAATCGCTGATTGCCAATGCGAACGACCTTGTCGCCTCGATGTTGACTTCCGGTCTCGATATCCAGGCCGCGCGCTGGGCCGATATTGTCGACGATGCCGGCGGCGACGCCGATGAGGCGTGGGCGTTGCTTGCGGTCGGCGCGCCTGAACCGGTCGTTGATAACAGCTATTCGCGGCTCGACGATTACGCCGATCGCGCCGGTTCTGGAGGCCGTCATCGCGCGCAACTGCTGGCGGCGGCGCTTGCTGGCCTCGGGCGACTTAGCGACGGCGAAATCGAAGACGCAGACGAAGATCTCGCGCTCGGGCTGACGACTGAAAACGACTGGACGAACCAACTCGACCGCGCGGCGAGATCGCGGCGCGTCGGCATTGTCGCGCTGCTGTCGGCAATCGGCATGCAATCGCGGACCTGGCGCGGCGTTCCGCCCAGCCATCTCTATCACGTCGTTCGCGCTTTCCGCCTGGCCGGCCGCGAACCCGAAGCCAGGATGATAGCGGCGGAAGCCGTTACGCGCGGCTGATCAGCGAGATATCACGAAGCGCGAAGGATGCGGCCATCGATAGCGATGATCAGTTTCTGATCGAGCGTTTCCTCGAAATGATGGCTGTCGAAGCAGGCGCCTCGGCCAATACCATCGCCGCCTACCAGACCGATTTGCGTGCGGCGTCGGAGCTGCTCGGCGGAAAACTCGGCGCCGCCGACGCCGAAAGCCTCGAAACATTCGGTGCACATTGGCGCGATCTGGCGACATCGACGGTTGCGCGCAAGGCGTCTGTTCTCCGGCGATTTTTCGGATTTCTTGCCGAGGAAGGCCTTCGCCGCGACGATCCGTCTTCGGCCTTGCCGCGGCCCGCGCCACGGCGGCCTTTGCCGAAAACGCTGAGCCGCAGCGATGTCGATCGGCTCTTCGCCGAGATCGACAGACGTTTGACGGCAGGCAAACCGTCGGCGCTGCGTCTTTCGGCGCTGATCGAGCTGCTTTACGGTTCGGGCATGCGTGCGAGCGAACTCGTTGCCCTGCCGCGCGCCGCGATCCGCAAGAACACGCCATTCCTGGTACTGGCGGGCAAGGGCGGCAAGGAAAGGCTGGTGCCGATATCGGATCGTGCGCTGGCGGCTGTCGAGGCCTGGTGCGAACAGGTGCCGGAAGATTCGCGCTGGCTGTTTGCTTCGCGCAAGAGCCATTTGACGCGGATCAGGCTCTATCAGCTGGTCAAAGAGCTCGCGGTGGCTGCCGGCATCCCTCCCGAGCGCGTCAGTCCGCACGTCCTGCGCCATGCCTTCGCGACGCACTTGCTCGAGGGAGGAGCGGACCTGCGCACACTGCAGACGTTGCTCGGACATGCCGACATCACAACGACGCAAATCTACACCCATGTCGAAAGCGCGCGGCTCGTCGCGCTCGTCAACGAGCGCCATCCGCTCGTTGACGGCGACGGCGGCGACGCCTAACTCCGCGCGATCATGCAGCATTACCTCGATTTCGAGAAACCGATCGCCGATTTGCAGGCGCGCATCGCCGAGTTGCGCGAGACCGCCGACGGCGGACCTGTCGATGTACGAAAAGAATTGAACCGGCTTGAGCTCAAGTCGGAGCAGATGCTCGCCGATATCTATTCCAAGCTGACGCCGTGGCAGAAGACGCAGGTCGCGCGGCATCCGGATCGGCCGCATTTCAAGGACTACGTAGCCGGATTCGTCGAGGATTTCATGCCATTGGCGGGGGATCGCGCGCTTTCCGACGATCTTGCGATTATCGGCGGCCTCGGGCGCATCGAAGGCCGCCGCGTCATGGTGATTGGCCACGAAAAGGGCGACAATACCGAAAGCCGGCTGCGGCATAATTTCGGCATGGCGAAGCCCGAAGGCTATCGTAAGGCGATCCGGCTGATGAGGCTGGCTGATCATTTCGGACTGCCCGTGGTAACGCTCGTCGACACTCCGGGCGCTTTTCCCGGGATCGAGGCCGAAGAACGCGCACAGGCCGAGGCGATTGCGCGCTCGACCGAAACCTGTCTGCAAATCGGCGTGCCGATTGTCGCCGCGATTGTCGGCGAAGGCGGATCGGGCGGCGCAATAGCATTGTCCAGCGCGAACAGCGTGCTGATGTTCGAACATGCGATCTATTCGGTGATTTCGCCCGAGGGTTGTGCGTCGATCCTGTGGCGCACGGCGGACAAGGCGGCGGACGCCGCCGAGGCGATGCGTATTGCCTCCAAGGAATTGAAAAAACTCGGCGTAATCGACAAGATCGTCCCCGAACCATTGGGCGGGGCACATCGCGATCGGGATACCGCCATTGCATCGCTCGGCAAGGCGATTGCACGGGAGCTGGCCGAATTGGAGGGCATGCCGAGCGAAAAATTGCTGCAAAAGCGCCGCAACAAATTTCTCGATATCGGGAAATAACGCACTTTTCCGGGACGCTGTGGAACCCGATCGCTCTTCGCGTTGTTATCCCTATAATCATGTTGTGTAGGGGAGAAATGCCGTGAAAAATCGCTTGTTCGTTTCCGCTATCGCTCTGGTTGCCGCGTCGGGCTGCGCCGGATTGCCTTTACCGGGCAGCGGACCGGCACCCGGAGAGGCCATTTCGCAGAGCGAGCGCCAGCAAGGCGCGCAGGCCCATGCCCAGTTGCTACAGCAATTTGGCGGGACCTATTCGGGAGCGCAATCGAACTATGTCGTTCGCGTTGGGCAACGGATTGCCGTTCAATCCGGCCTGTCGAATGCGCAGAACGATTTTACGATCAGCCTGTTGAATTCGCCGGTCGAGAACGCTTTCGCGCTTCCCGGCGGCTATGTTTACATCACGCGCAATCTCGTCGGCCTGATGAACAGCGAGGCGGAACTCGCTTCGGTGATGGGGCATGAGGTCGGCCATGTCGCCGCGCGGCATTCGTCGCGGCGACAGAGCACCAATACGATCACCCAAATCCTCGCGCTCGGGCTCGGTATTCTTACCGGCAGCGGCGATCTCGCCAATCTCGCCGGCCAGGCGGCCCAATTGTACACGCTGCGCTATTCGCGCTCGCAGGAATATGAAGCCGATGAACTTGGCATCACCTATCTCGTCGGCGCAGGATATGATCCGTTCGCGTCCGCCGACATGCTGGCGTCGCTGGCGGCACAGACCAGCCTCGATGCGAGTATTTCCGGCGGCAATGCCCGATCGCTTCCCGAATGGGCGAGCACCCACCCCGATCCCGGTCAGCGGGTAAGCCGGGCGCGCTCGGAAGCGGCTTCGCGCGGCGCAACGCCGGGTGCCGGTGAACGCAGCCGCGACAGCTTTCTGACGGCGATCGACGGCATGATGTATGACGACGATCCGTCACAGGGCGTAATCGAGGAACGGACCTTCAAACACCCCGATCTGCGGCTCGAATTCACGATTCCGCAGGGCTATACGATGCAGAACGGCACCAGCGCGGTCGTAGTAACCGGCCAGAACGGACAGGCGCAATTTGGCGGCGGCACCAGCTCGGGCAGCCTGTCGGCCTATATAGGTCAGGTATTTCAGCAGCTTGGTGGCAACAATCAGACCATCAACAACGGCCCTGTGCGGACCGGAACTGTCAACGGCCTGCCGACCGCGCAGTCGACGGCACGCCTTACGAGCGGCAACAATCAGCTCGACGTGACCGTCACCGCCTATGATTTCGGCAGCAACCGGAAATATCATTTCCTGACGGTGACACGCGCGGGGCAGGGCGTCGGACCTTTTGCCTCGATGCTGGGTTCGCTCGAACGGCTATCGGCGTCCGAGGCGGCACAGATCCGTCCGCGGGTGCTGGATGTCGTGACGGTGCGAAGCGGCGATACGGTAGCCCGACTCGCATCGCGCATGGCCTATGAAAATTATCGCGAGGAGCGGTTTCGCGTACTTAACGGACTGGGTGCGAGCGACGGCTTGCGGGCAGGCCAGGAGGTGAAACTGGTCGTCTACGGAAGCCGCTGATCGGAAAATCCTGCGGACAAAAGAAAACGGGCGGCGAGGTCAACTCGCCGCCCGTCTCTTTTCAGCGTTGAACTAAGCTTAAAGCTCGTTCGAAACGTTGTTGAACGTGCTGCTGAGGTTCGAGCCAAGCGTGGTCATGGCAGCGATAGCAGCAACAGCGATCAGGGCAGCGATCAGGCCATATTCGATGGCGGTCGCACCCTTGGAGTCTTTCATCATTTTACGAACGAATTTCATTGTAGGTCTCCTTTAAGTTCCAATGCAGGTTTCCAATTACCCTGGCGGTTCATTCCTCGAACCGACGATTGAAGTTTTAGGCGGCAGGTCTTGCGAAACCCTTAAAACCGCACCTTTCCCCACCGTTAACCCTGTGAGATGGCGCTGTGCCGCCTGAAATCGATCAGGCGTTCGTCACCGCCTCCGATACGTTGTCCCAATTGGAACCGCTCGCGGTTCCAAGAATGGCGAGCGCGCCGACCATCGCCAAGACGATGAGCGAGATGATAAGGCCGTATTCAACGGCTGTTGCGGCTCGTGAATCACCGACGAGGCGCGCTAGAAAGCGTCTCATAATTCGTATCCCTATTACCAAACCCGTAGTCCTCTTCTCATTTTCACTTTAAAAAAGGGATAATGGCGACCGTGAATGCCAAATTTCTGACCGTCGTTGCGGCGGCGCTCGTCGACGCGGATGGCCGTGTTCTGCTTCAGCAACGTCCGGAAGGTCGTTCGATGGCGGGTCTATGGGAGTTTCCGGGAGGAAAATGCGAGTCCGGCGAATTATTTGAAAATGCGCTGATTCGGGAGCTTGCGGAAGAACTCGCTATCGAAACCGATGCCGCATGCCTGGCGCCGGCGGCATTTGCGAGCGAACCCCTTGGCGACAAGCAGTTGTTGCTGTTGCTGTATGTTTGCCGAAAATGGCGGGGAACGCCCCGGCCGATCGAAGCCAGCGCGCTGAAATGGGTTCGCCCGAATCAGATGTATGCGCTCGACATGCCACCCGCCGATATCCCGCTCATCGGTCTCCTGGACGCGCTGCTCTAGTCCGATTTCTTGAATGCTTCGCTGAGCGAAACCGAGCCGCTGCCGCGTTTCGCAGGCTTTGGCTGATCGGGCGAAGGCGCCCATGCGGTGAGGAAGATTATCTCGAATCGTTCGGTCGTCCGTCCGTTGTCTCCCAGCGATGCAAAGCTTTTTTCGGCAATGTCGCGTGCGCTTTTTGAAAGCGATGGCCCGTTCAGCAGGCTGGACAGCCCTGACCCTCGCAAATCTGCGATGAGACTCGTCAGGCTGGAATAGCGCACATCGAGGCTCTCGCGATCGGCGACGGGCAGCGCGAAGCCGGCACGTCCCAAAAGATCGCCCGCGGCGCGGACATCGATCTGCGGATGAATGCGTGCATTGGCCGCGTTTTGCACGATATCGGCGTCGAGCATCGCCCGTTTGAGAACCGGTAGGCTGCCGGCACCGGGAAATCCCGCCAGAAACAGCCCGTCGGGTTTGAGACAGCGGCGTGCAAGCGTGAGTGCACCGGGTAGATCGTTGGTCGTGTCGAACAGGCCGACCGAGAATATCAGGTCGAAACTGGCGTCGCGAAAGGGAAGCCGGTCCTCGTCGCATTGCACACCCTTGTCGCTTCGCGCGAATCGAAAGCCGGGATCGGCATGGGCAATGGCCATCTGCTTCGCGGCGAGCGTCGATGAAAGTTCCGCCGTACCATGACCCAACATCAGCACGCTCGAGAAACTTCGCTGCACGTCGGCCAGCCGTTCGATCAGTTCTTCCGCGATGCGCTGCTGGAGGAAAGCGTGATCCTTCCATAGCGGTGACGCCCGATCGCGGTGTAGCCGTCTGAGTTTGCGGTCGAAGGGTTCGGGCGTCGTCATGAGCTATCTTGTGCAGATAGCCCTGCCGGGCGACAAGGTCCGCGATGGAAGGTTTTCCGTTTCTCCGGAGCGCAATTGGCACGGTCGTTGACTATGCGTTGCCGCCGCGTTGTCCGGTTTGCGGTGTGACGACGGCCCAGGACGGCGGATTCTGCGGGGATTGTTGGCAGGAGCTCGAGCATCTCGAAGCAGGTTGCGCGCAGTGCGGCGACCCGACGGTGGCCGGCCGCAATGTCGGCGAACTGTGCGGCGCATGTATCGCCGACCCGCCGCCGTTCGATACGATGCGCGCGGCGGTCGCCTACGGTGACACGTCGCGGGCCATCGCGCTCCGGCTCAAATATGGCGGCCGGGTTGGATTGGCGAAGCTGATTGCGGGTGCCATGGCGCGTCAGCTTCGCGGGCTCGATAACGCCGTAATAACCGCTGTTCCGCTACACCGGCTGCGTCTCTGGAGACGAGGCTATAACCAAGCCGCTCTAATCGCCCGTGCGCTTGCAGACCGGAGCGAGACACGGCTCGATCTTGCCTTGCTCGAACGCAAGCGCGCGACGCCCTATTTGCGCGGTATGAGCGCGCGTCAGCGTACTGAGACTGTTAGGGGCGCATTCAGGGTGCCGGAGCATAAATGGTCAGACATTCGCGGAAACGTCGTGGTCGTTATCGACGATGTCTATACAAGCGGCGCCACCACCAGGGCCTGTGCGCGGCTGTTGAAACAGCGCGGCGCCGCCGCCGTCCATATCCGCACGTGGGCGCGGGTCATTCGCGGTGAAGAAGCCGCCTATTGACGGTTGCCGCGCGACTCCACACATTGCGATCATGGCGAAAGTTGAAATTTATACCAAATTTCTCTGCGGTTTTTGTGCGAGGGCGAAGAATTTGCTCGAAAGCAAAGGCGTCTCGTTCGAGGAGTTCGACATCACGATGGACGCGGAAAAACGCGCTGAAATGATCGAGCGCGCCGATGGCGGTTATACCGTACCGCAGATTTTCATCGACGGGGCGCATATAGGCGGCTCGGACGATCTGGCGGCGCTCGATACTTCGGGTGAGCTGGACCCGCTTCTCGCGAACTGAGTGCGACCCTTGCGCATCGCCATCCTCCAGATGAATTCGGGAGTTGACCCAAGAGCAAATGCCGATGCCCTTGCCGATGGAATCGCCGAAGCCAAATCCGGCGGCGCGGCAATGGTCTTCACGCCGGAGATGAGCGGATTGCTCGATCGCGATCGTAAGAGAGCCGCAGACCAACTCGCGGTTGAAGAGGAAGATATCTCGCTTGCCGCGGCCAGCGACGCGGCCCGGATGCATGACATCTGGGTTCATCTTGGCTCGCTTGCCTTGCGACGGGAGCAGGGGAGCGACCGGCTCGTGAACCGGGGATTCGTCATCGATTCAGAGGGTGAAATCCGGGCGCGCTACGACAAGCTTCATCTGTTCGATGTCGATCTCGATACCGGCGAGAGCTGGCGCGAATCGTCGGTGTACGACGCGGGTGACGCGGCGCGCGTCGTTGAAACGCCTGCCGGCGCGCTCGGCCTGTCGATTTGCTACGATCTGCGCTTTCCCGATCTCTATCGCGCATTGAGCGATGCGGGCGCGACGATATTGAGCATTCCGGCCGCTTTCACGGTCCCCACGGGCAAGGCGCATTGGCACGTCTTGCTGCGAGCTCGCGCCATCGAATCGGCGGCCTTTGTCGTCGCCGCAGCGCAGAGCGGAACGCATGAAGATGGCCGCGCGACCTATGGGCACAGCCTGGTGATCGATCCCTGGGGCAAGGTGCTGCTCGATATGGAAGATGTCGTTGGTGTGGGATTTGCCGATATCGATACGGATTGCGTCGAGGAAGTTCGCAGGCGAATTCCCGTCCTCGATCATCGCCGGCCGATTCCGCCGCCGGAGCGCATCCGATGATCGTCTTCGATTTGCAGTGTGGCGATGCGGGCCATGTTTTCGAAGCATGGTTCGGCTCCAGCGACGATTATGCCGACCAGAAGGCAAGCGGCCTCGTCACATGTCCGATTTGCGGCTCGGGCAAGATCGAAAAGGCTCTAATGGCCCCGGCAGTAGGGACAAAAGGCAATCGGAAGGAAGGCCCCGGTCAAACACTTCCGGTGGCGAAAGGCGAGCAAAATCCGGCCAAGATGAAGGAGCTTCTCGGCAAGCTCGCCAAGGAACAGGCGAAAGCGCTCGAAAAGTCCGATTATGTCGGCAGCCAATTCGCGACGGAAGCGCGCGCGATGCATGAAGGCGAGAGCGATGAACGCGCGATCCATGGCGAAACGACGCTCGAAGATGCAAAATCGCTGATCGATGATGGCGTGCCCGTATCGCCCTTGCCGTTCCCGGTCCGTCCGCCAAATAGCGACAATTGACCGGCCGAACCGCCGCGCCTAACGAGCGCCAGTTGGAAATCGCCGCCAAAATTGGCGGCAGGGCGCCCGTAGCTCAGTCGGATAGAGCACCAGATTCCTAATCTGGGGGCCACAGGTTCGAATCCTGTCGGGCGCACCACTTCTAATGAATGACGCAGCCTTCGACGGTGATTCTGTGCATGGTGCGTTTCTGGCCCTGATAGTCGTTGAGCGCATAATGCCAGGTAGCGCGATTGTCCCAAAAGGCGATCGAGCCCGGTTTCCACTGGAAGCGGGTGACGAATTCATCCTGGATCGCATGCTGGTAGAGCGGCATCAGCAGTTCGGCGCTCTCTTTTGGCGTCCAGCCCTTGATGCCGACCGTGAAGGCGCCATTGACGTAGAGCGTTTTCTTGCCGCTGAGCGGATGGGTGATGACCACCGGATGGGTAACGTCGTCGAGAGTATCGGCGGCGTCTTCATTGCCAAACCGGTCATTGAGATCGCCGTCTTCCTTATATGCCGATTGGTGGCCGAAAATATGTTTGGCGGAATGCACAGCCTCGAGCCCGTCAAGCTTCTCTTTGGTATCGTCTGGCAGCGCTTCATATGCGGCTGCCATATCGGCAAACATCGTGTCGCCGCCGCTTTCCGGCAGTTCGCGGGCCACCAGAATCGAACCGAGCGCCGGAATCTCGTCATAGCTGTGATCGGTATGCCAGCCGCCGCCGATATTGGTCGTATCCTCTGGCTCCTTGCTGACCAGCGCTATTTGCGGATAGCCTTCGACCGGGGTGAAAAAGCGATTGACGTTGATCTCGCCCCAGCGTTCGGCGAATTCGATATGCTTTTCGGGCGAAATATCCTGATCGCGGAAGAATAATAGGCCGTGATCGGCAAAAGCCTGCTGCAGAACGGCAAAATCATCATCTGACAATTCCGCCGCCAGTTCGACATTGCCGATTTCCGCGCCCGGGCCGTTACACGGCGTGACGGTGATTGCGCTCATCTCTCGATCCTCCGCTTTCGTCGCGAATCTCGCGCCGATTGCCGTTTGCGTCAACCTGCCAAATCGCACTGGCAAAACGGACCGATTTCTGGGAAAGATTACGTCATGAGCGATTATGACGAAGCCATTGACGGCGATATTGTTTCGCCGCCCGCTAAAATCCCCGTTCCGGACGATGTTCAGGACGCTGTGAAGACGTTGATTCGCTGGGCAGGCGACGATCCTGATCGCGAGGGGCTTGCTGATACGCCGCAACGTGTCGGTCGTGCCTGGAAGGAATATTGCCAAGGCTATGAAGAGGATCCTTCCACTCATCTTTCGCGAACTTTCGAGGAAGTGGGCGGCTATGACGAACTCGTCCTCCTCAAGGACATTCCGTTCCAATCGCATTGCGAGCATCATATGGCGCCGATTATCGGCACCGCGTCGATCGCCTATATGCCCAAGGAACGCGTCGTCGGGATTTCGAAGCTGGCGCGCGTGATGAACGGCTATGCCCGCCGGCTGCAGGTGCAGGAGCGGCTGACGGCCGAGATCGCCCAGTGCATATGGGATAATCTGCAACCGAGCGGCGTGGCCGTGGTTATCTGTGCCAGCCATAGCTGCATGACGGCGCGCGGCGTGCGAACGCCGGGCGTTCGGATGATGACGTCGCGGTTGCTTGGCTGTTTTCTGGACGATGACAGAAGCCGCAAGGAAGTTCTCTCCTTGATGGGATATTGAGATAATGATGCGCGATAGTTTCGGATTTTTAGGATTGGCACTGGTTTTGGCGGCATGTTCGCAGTCCGCGGACGTACCGGCAGCAGAAGCCGAGTCTGCCGAAGACGGCGCGCAGCAGGCGCTAACGCCGGTCGATACGCCCGACAGCGCGCCGATCGAAGCGCCGGCGCTCGCCCCCGTCTCGCGCGCCGAACTGGAGACCGAGCTTGAGGCCGGGGCTGGATGCAGCCTCGAGGAAGATGGAAAAATGCTGCTCGTCGCGGTGGATGGCGATGCCATAGCGCGGCCCTATGGCACGTTGCGGCATTTCACCTTTGACGGCGATCTCGACGCGCTTTGGGAGGGCGGCACTTTTACGGCCGGCGTGATTAGCGTGACGATCGAACGCGGCGAAGGCGAGGGCGAGCAGATTGAAGGCGTTACCGCGTGGCCGGCAATCGCGACCATCGCCGAAAAAGGGCAGGATGGCAGCGCCGTCTACGAAGACGTCACCTGGGAGTGCGGGGCCTAACGCGCTTAGATATCGGCCCAGCGGCGCATCAGATTTTGCTGGACGGCCTGGATCCGCGTGAAATTTTCGGGGCTCATATTATTGCCTTCGAGCGCGGCGACTTCGTTGAGTTCGTAAAGCAGTTCGCGCCGCTCGCTATCGGCAATCTGGCTTTGAATGAAGGTCAGCCCGACGAGCCTCTGGCCGCTTTTCACTTCCTCGACCTCGTGTAGCGTTGTGGAGGGGTAGACGATCGCCGATCCCGCCGGTCCCTTGAATCGCAATTCGGCGGTGCCTATCGCAATCCGCAGCGCACCGCCTTCATAGCTCTCCGGATCGTTGAGGAAAATGGTGCAGCTGAGATCGGAACGGATCGGCGCGTTGCCGATATGCATGATCGCCGCATCGGGGTGCAGCCCGTAATGCATTCCGGCTTCGTAACGCGTCGTTAGTGGCGGCGCGAGCTGTTTGGGAATGGCGAAATTGTGAAAATCCTCGTGGCTGAGCAGCGCGTCGGTCATGATCTTCGCCGATCGCTGATAGGCGTTCTGGTCGTTGAGATGCAGGTTATTCTTGGCCTTCGAATGCGGGTTGCTGATCCGCCCGTCGACGAAATTCGCGGTATCGACGATTTGGTGCAGCTCCAGCAATTGCTGCGAACTGAGGATATTTTCGATTAGCCTGAACATGTTACGCTCCCGCTGCCCGGTTCAATGCTCGTCCGACAGGATCGAATGCCGCACCCGCCTTGTCCAGCCATTTCATTGCCGCCGAGATATCCGCGCCGCGTTCGCGCCGCGTTTGCTCAAGAAGCTGCGCGCGCAAACCGGGCGTGAAATCATGCTCGGGTGCCTTTGAGTAGCGCTGCATGATCGGTCCGTCGACGAGCTCGCTCGCGCGGTGCGGAGCGAGTACATGACCGAGAAATCGAGCGATGATCGATAGCTGTTCGGCGGGAGTATCGAGGAACCGATCGAAGTCGATCCACAGCACGTTATCGCCCGCCGCCGCCTCGAGTGTCGTCATTTCGCAGGCCCAGCCGAGCGCCGTTCGTTCGGCTTCGCTCAGCTCCCAAAGGTTCCAGGCTTCCGCACCTACCATATCGTGCAGGCGAGTCAGTCTTTGGCCTGAGAGCATTGCCAGTTCCTGGCGTGAATTTTCGCCGGCAAGGATGGTTTGCGCATAGCGTTCGGGTTTGACGTAGAGGAGCACCGCTCGGCGTTCGCTGCCGATGACGTCGCTCGCGATCGTGCTGGCGAAGCTTGTCGCCTTGATGACGGCGGTCTGGCTCTCGCGAAATGTCCGCGATAGCCATTTGATCGCGGTGTCGAGACGAGGGGCGAAAATCTCGGGCGCCCAGGGCGATTCGGGCTTCTGGCGCAGCGCTGACAGCTCGGCGAAGTTGCGCAATAACTGGGGTTCGCGCAGCGCGAAGACGGTTTCGATCTCGCCGAGCAGCCGCGAGATCAGCGTCGATCCGACATGGCCGATGTGAAAGATGTACTGTGAATCGTTGCTTAGCCCGGCGCTTTCGCCTTCGAGTTGCGCCCAGCTGGCCCATTGCATCGGTTGCTGATCGAGCAGGCGCTGATCGAGAAAGCTTGCGTCGCGATAAGCCTGTTCGGTCAGTTCGACGAGCAGGACGCGATCGTTGATGATGTCGAGCTGGTGCGGAAAGAGGCCGGCATTGCTGGCAAATGACATGGCAGCGCCGGCCTCCCTATTCCCTGCCGTTAGGCGTCGTCTTTGGAATCGTCTTCGGTTTCTGCGGTTTCGGCATCGCCGGTCTGAGCCTCGCCTTCCATCTCGGGTGATTCCTCAGCGGTCCCGGCTTCGGCAGCTTCTTCGCCTTCACCTTCGGCTGCTTCCTCGCCGGATGCATCGCTATCGGCTGCTTTTTCGGCTTTGCCTTCAGCCTCTGCATCGCCGGCCAACTCTTCCTGAACGATCTCGGCCTGCGCCTCTTCGAACATCTCGGCGATGACATCGATGCCAGCAGCTTGTTTCTCGGCCTCTTCGGGCGAGCGCGCGACATTGACCTTGACCGTGATATCGACCTCGGCGTGCAGGTTGATCGCGACTTCGTACATACC
>JABDLY010000240.1 GCA_013001755.1 Sphingomonadaceae bacterium | reverse complement strand
CATCAGAACCGCAATGCGGACCAGATAGCGGCGAGTTGCCGATTTTAACGCGCTGGTCATATCAACTTATCTTTCCGTTATGACAAGTATGCTTTACTATGTTGTCGTCGATATGTCAATTGTCCTTTCCATATTGGAAATGACGCTTTCTATATGGCGGCGAACATATCGATGGCGCATCGCACTGGTTTTGCCCGGTCGTGGCGGCGAAAACGGTTGAATCCGGCCGCAACGATGGCCACAGAGCGACCATGACAGAGATGCTCTCCATCACCCTTCCCGACGGCTCGGTGCGCGAAGTCGAGCCGGGAACCACGCCGGCCGAGATCGCCGCCGATATCGGCCCCGGCCTCGCCAAGGCGGCGATGGCGGCGCGGGTCGATGGCGAGGTGCGCGATATCATGCGCCCGCTCGAGCGCGATGCCGAAATGGCGCTGATTACGTCGAAGGACGAAGCCGAAGCGCTCGAGCTTGCGCGGCACGATTTTGCGCATGTCCTTGCCGAGGCCGTGCAGAATCTTTTCCCCGGCACGCAGATCACCTTCGGCCCGTCGACCGAGGACGGTTTCTATTATGATTTCGCGCCGGCCGGCGACCCCTTCACCGATGACGATCTTCCCAAGATCGAAGAGGAAATGCGGCGGATCATCGCGGCCGACAAGGCGCTGCGCCGCGAAGTCTGGGATCGCGACGACCTGATTGCGCGCTGGAAGAAGGATGGCGAGAACTTCAAGGCCGAATGGGCGGCCGAGCTTCCCGACGATGAAGAGATCACCGTCTATTGGTCGGGTGAAGACTGGATGGACATGTGCAAGGGCCCGCATCTGGCCTCGACCGGCAAGCTCGATCCCAAGGCGTTCAAGCTGATGCGCGTGTCGGGCGCCTATTGGCGCGGCGACCAGCGCAACCCGCAGCTATCGCGGATTTACGGCACCGGCTGGCTCAACAAGAAGCAGCTCAATGCACATCTCCATATGCTCGAAGAAGCGGCCAAGCGCGATCATCGCAAGCTCGGCCAGGAGATGGACCTCTACCACTTCCAGCCCGAGGCGCAGGGCAGCTGCTTCTGGCATCCCAAGGGCTATGTGATCTGGCAGGCGCTCGAACAATATATGCGGCGGCAGATCGAAGGTGCGGGCTATAATGAAGTGAAGACCCCCCAGCTAATGGACGCGAAACAATGGGAGCAATCGGGGCATTGGGGTAAATATCGAGAGAATATGTTCGTCGTGCCCGACGAAATCCCCAGCACCGACGACGATGCGCCGATTGTCAGCGGTACTGCCGACATGATGGCGCTCAAGCCGATGAACTGTCCGGCACATGTGCTGATCTTCCGTCAGGGCATCAAAAGCTATCGCGACATGCCGATCCGGCTCGCCGAAATGGGCTGCTGCCATCGCAACGAACCGCATGGCGCGCTTCACGGCCTGCTCCGCGTTCGCCAGATGACGCAAGACGACGGCCATATCTTCTGCACCGAAGAGCAACTCGTCGATGAAGTGCAGCGCTTTTGCGATCTTCTCGATTCGGTTTATCGCGATCTCGGCTTTCCCGATTATGCGATCAAACTGGCGCTACGCCCCGATGAACGCTTCGGCAGTGACGAAATGTGGGACTGGGCCGAACAATCGCTTCGCGACGCGGTAAAGGCGGCGGGACGCAACACGGCCGAATATGGCTGGGAAGAACTGCCCGGCGAAGGCGCCTTTTACGCGCCCAAGCTCGAATTCCACCTCAAGGATGCGATCGGCCGGACGTGGCAGGTCGGCACGATCCAGACCGACACGGTGCTGCCCGAACGGCTCGATGCGAGCTATGTCGGCGAGGATGGCGAACGCCATCGCCCGGTCATGCTCCACCGCGCGATCCTCGGCACCTATGAGCGCTTCATCGGCATTTTGATCGAAAGCCATGCCGGCAAGCTGCCGCTCTGGCTGGCGCCGGTGCAAGCCGTTGTCGCGACGATTACGTCGGACGCCGACGATTATGCCGAAAGCGTCGTCGCGAAGCTCGAAGCTGCGGGCATTCGCGTCGAAGCCGATCTGCGCAACGAGAAGATCAACTACAAGGTCCGCGAACATTCGGTGACCAAGGTCCCGAACCTGTTCGTTGTCGGCCAGCGCGAAGCCGACGAAAGCACGATCGCGTTGCGGCAGCTTGGTTCGGACAAGCACCAGAAGATCATGCCTCTCGACGAGGCCGTGGCGATGCTCGTTGCCGAAGCCACGCCGCCCGATTTGCGGGAAGATTAACGCAATCGCTTTGATTCCGCGCCGCAACACCGTATATTGGGGCCACGCGGCGCATTGCCGCGCCTATGACCACAGGAGACACTGTTATACGCCAGCCGATTTCACGCCGCCCGACGCCGCCACCGATGAACGGGCCGCGTTACAATGAATTCATCCAATCGCCCAAGGTTCGCGTTATCGACGACGAGGGCGAGAATCTGGGCGTCATGCTGACCGCCGAGGCGATGGAACAAGCCGCCGATGTCGGCCTCGACCTCGTCGAAGTCTCCCCCAATGCAGACCCCCCCGTCGCGAAATTCCTCGATGTCGGCAAGTATAAATACGAGGCCCAGAAAAAGGCCAATGCCGCGCGCAAATCTCAAAAGACGCAGGACGTCAAGGAGATCAAGATGCGCCCGAACATCGACGATCACGATTACGACGTGAAGATGAAGAAGGTGCACAGCTTCATCGAGGATGGCGACAAGGTGAAGATCACGCTGCGCTTTCGCGGCCGCGAATTGTCGCACCGCGAACTCGGCATGAACCTGCTCAACCGCGTCAAGGAAGACACGTCCGAAAACGCCAAGGTCGAGGCCCAGCCGCGGATGGAAGGGCGCCAGATGCTGATGGTGATCGTCCCCAAATAAGCGGGCCGGATAGAGGATCGGCGTCGCCCCAAATCGGCTAGCGGGCCCCGCTCGACAATCATTGCAGATCAAGATGTTTACCGGCATGGCCTCGCGCCATGGCCGGCTCGCTTCGCTTTGTGTTTCCGCTGTTCCTGATCGGCAGCGCGATACTATCGGCAGGGCCGCTGCTCGTGCGGCTTGCCGATGTCGGGCCGGTCCAGTCGGCGTTTTGGCGGCTTGCCATCGCCGCGCCGTTCCTGATCGTCCTGGCGCGCGCGACGGTCAGGGAGCGCGTACGTTTTCTGCCGCGCTCGGGCGCGATATGGCTTGTGCTCGGTGGATTCTTTTTCGCTGCGGACCTTGCCACATGGCATTTCGGGATAGAGCGCACGACGCTGGCGAATTCGACATTGCTCGGCAATTCGACGGCGTTTCTCTTTCCGATCTGGGGCTATCTTGTCCTTCGCCAATGGCCATCGCGGACCGCGCTGACGGCGCTCATTCTGGCGGCGGCGGGCGTGGCGGCGCTAGCCAGCCAATCGGCGTCGATCTCGCCGGTCAACTTCGCCGGCGACCTTTTCTGCCTCGTCGCGGCGCTCTTTTATACCGGCTACCTCATCGTGATGGATCGCGCGCGCGCCGGGATGACAGCGCTTTCGGCACTGGCTTCGGCAACCGTGGCGGGCGCACTCTTCCTGCTCCCCGTCGCGCTGCTGACAGAGGGCAGTTTCTGGCCGCAAAACTGGGCGCCGCTGTTGATCCTCGCGCTGAGCAGCCAGGTCGCGGGACAAGGCCTGGTCATCTACGCGCTGCCCCATCTGCCGCCGATCGCAAGCGGCATCGGTTTGCTTGTCCAGCCGCTGCTCGCCGCCTTGCTCGGATTTCTCTGTTTCAACGAGATACTGGCTGGACAAGATATCGTCGGCATGGCGATGATCTTCGCGGCAATCCTGCTCGTCCGGAGCTCGGGCCGCACGTCACGAGTCGAAAAACGCACCCCTCCGTCGCTCGGCGGCGCGCAACCTCCGGCCTGAGTTCTATGCCTCGGGCAATTCGGCCGGCGGCTCCCAAAGCTCGATCGCATTGCCTTCGGGATCGTGGACGCGGGCGAAAGTGCCATAGCTGCCGTCATCGTCCCATTCGTCCTTGCGGATCACGTCGATGCCGGCAGCCTCGAGCTTTTCTGCCATGCCGGCGAGATCGTCGACGCGGAGGTTGATCATGAACGCCTTGTCGGCGGCGAAATAATCGCTGTCGGCTTTGAACGGCGCGAATACCGTCGGCCCGGCTTGCTGATGCCACCACGCCGCGCCGCCGCCGATGCCGAAATGCTCCTGATACCATTTCGTCAGAGCATCGGGATCCTTTGCCCGGAAGAACAATCCGCCCATTCCCGTTACCGCCATCGCATCCTCCTGTTGGTCGATGGCGCATGCTAGACCGCAAGCAGGATATGCGCCAGCATCAACAATATATTGAAGCGCTGCGCAAATCGCGCCATGGTCGCGCCAATGGCGCTCGATTCCCTCATGGTAAAGATAGCGGTGATCGGCGTCGCCGGGGTCGGCGCGCAGTGGATAGCCTGGCGCACGGGCCGTCCGGCGATCGCGTTGATGCTGATCATGGGCGTCCTCGTCGGTCCGGTTTCCTCGCTTATCCCGCTCGATATGTTTCGCGGAGGCCTCATAAATCCCGAAAGAGACTTCGGGGCGCTGATGGAGCCCATCATCAAGCTCGCGGTCGCGGTGATATTGTTCGAGGGCGGGCTGAGCCTCAATTTCCGAGAACTTCGCCACGCCGGCTGGGCGGTGATGCGAATAGTCGTGATCGGCGTGCCGGTGGGTTGGCTCCTCGGCACGCTCGCGTGCCATTATGGTGCGGGGCTGAGCTGGGAGGTTTCGGCGCTGTTCGGCGGCATATTGGTGGTGACGGGGCCAACGGTGATCGGCCCGATGCTGCGGTCTTTGCGCGTCGGCAGCCGCGTTTCGAACATTCTCAAATGGGAAGGCATCGTCAACGATCCGATCGGCGCGCTGCTCGCCGTCTTCATCTTCGCCTATATCACCTATGAGGGCGCGAGCTCGAACATAGCGGCGATCAGCTTCGACGTGCTCGGATCGACCTTTGTGGCGGCGCTGCTCGGCGCCGCGCTCGGTTGGGGCGTCACCTGGTTTTTCCCGCGCGGCTATGTGCCGGAATATCTCAAGGCGCCGACGCTGCTGATCCTCGTCATCGGCGGTTTCGTGCTGGCCGACATCATCCAGCATGAAACCGGGCTCGTCACGGTGACGATCATGGGCGTCGTGATGGCCAACCGGCCGATGTTTTCGAGCCATGCACTGCGCCGCTTCAAGGAAGATCTGGCGGTGCTGTTGATCTCGGGCGTTTTCATCATGCTTTCGGCGACGCTCGACTATGAGGTTATCACGAGTTTCCAGACGACATCGGCCGATCCGATCGAGGGCATTATCCGCTTTGCCGGCTTCCTGCTGCTGTTGCTGTTCGTCGTGCGGCCTCTGACGATCCTGATCTCGCTGATGTTCTCGAGCGTGCCGTGGAACGAGCGGCTGTTCATCGCCTGGATCGCGCCGCGCGGCATCGTCGCCGTCGCGATCACCGGCCTGTTCGCGATCCGGATGGTCGACTTCGGCATCGAAGACGCCGAGGCGCTGATCCCGCTTTCATTCGGCGTCGTGATCGCAACGATCTTCGCACACGGCTTTACCGCCAAATGGTGGGCAAGCCGGCTCGGCATCGACAAGGGTGCGGCCGATGGCGTTTTGCTCGTCGGCGCCAATCGCTGGACGATCGATTTCGGAGAATTGCTCAAAAAGCTCGAAATTCCTGTTACCGTCGCCGATCCCTCGCAATATGCGCTGCGCGCCGCACGCAAACGCGAACTCGAGATCTATCGCGGCGATATCCTCGACGAGGTGACGCAGGAACATCTCGATCTCGGCCAGTTCCAGGAGCTGATCGCGGCGACCGACAACGATGCCTATAACGCGCTGATCTGCGACGATCTCGGCCCCGAAATGGGCTATGATTCGGTCAGCCAGATCGGCGCCGATCGCGACCGCGAATCCTATCAGGCGCGCGGCCGTGTGCTGATGCCGAGCGGCCCGACAATCGACGATCTGCTGAAATGCGAGGATCAGGATTGGGAGTTCACCCGGACAAAAATCACCGAGAAGTTCGGGATGGACGATCTCAAACGCAATCTCGTCGAAGAGGCGCATTTGCTCTGCGTCCTCAAGGCCGATCGGCGGCTGCTCTTCTATTCGACCGACGCCCGGCCCGTGGTCGAGCCCGGCGATGTCGTCGTTTCCTATGGCCCGCCCGAAACACCCGAAGAAAAGCTCGAAAAGCGCGAGCGGCCCCAAGCGAGCGGCAATGGCAATGGAAACGGCGGCGGATCGCCCGAGCCGGAGCCCGCCTAGGCCGCCGCCTGCTCCTCGTCGATTTCGTCATCGGCGGCGATCGTCAGCCGTTTTTGCAACGCTTTCAACCGATTGCCGTTGGTGATCTTCTCGCCGAACAGATCGGTCAAGTAAAAGGTATCGACCGCGCGCTCGCCATAGGTGGCGATATGCGCCGAGCGTATCGTGACCTTCGACTGAAAGAGCGCATGGGCGAGCGCGTTGAGCAAGGCGGGCCGGTCGAGCGCGTTGACCTCGATCACGGTGTAGCGGTTCGACGCCATGTTATCGATCAGCACCATCGGTTCGATACGGAACGCCTCGGCGCGGGTTCGCGGTAGCGGCCTGGCCTCGAGCCGATCCTTGAGCTTGTGCTTGTTGGCGAGCGCATCGCGGATCGCGGCCTCGAGCCGGGCCAGCTGCCGCTCGTCGTCGAACATCCGGCCCAGCGGATCCTGCACGAGGATATTGTCGAGCGCCATGCCGTCGCGCGTCGTATGGATGCGTGCATCGATGACGTTTGCGCCGGCGATATCGACGGCACCGGCGATACGGTAAAACAGACCCGGATGATCGGCGGTGTAGATCGTTACCAAAGTGGCGCCGCGATCGGGATCGGGCCGCGCGACGATCGATAGCGCTTCGCCCGACGCCTCGGCTTCGGCGAGCTGGCGGGCATTGGCCACGGCGACATCCTCGCTCTCGGCGATCCAATAGGCCTTGGGCAAGCGCTTGAGATATTGCGCGGCCTTCGCCGCGGTCCAACCCAGCCGCTCGGCAACCGCCTCCTTGGCTGCGGCGATTTGCGGGGTGCGGCCCTGCTGCTTATGGCCAAGCCGAAGCATTTCTTCGGCCATCTCATACAGGTCGCCGAGCAATTGCCGCTTCCAGTCGTTCCACACGCCCGGCCCGACGGCGCGGATATCGACGACGGTCAGCACGAGCAAAAGCTTCAGCCGTTCGGGACTCTTCACCGACAGCACGAAATCCTGAACCGTCTTCGGATCGGCGAGATCGCGCTTGAACGCCGTCGCCGACATCAACAGGTGATGGCGGACGAGCCAGGCGACGGTTTGCGTTTCGGCGGCGTTGAGACCGAGGCGCGGACAGAGTTTCTGCGCCACCTCGGCACCGAGGATCGAATGATCGCCGCCGCGCCCCTTGGCAATATCGTGGAGCAGCACCGCAACATAGAGCACGCGGCGAGAGACCAGCTTCTCCATGATCGCCGCCGAGAGCGGATGGTCGTCCGCCAGCGTGCCGTTTTCGATTTTCGACAGCAGCCCGACCGCGCGGATCGTATGCTCGTCGACCGTGTAATGGTGATACATGTCGAATTGCATCTGCGCGACGACGCGGCCGAAATCGGGAACGAAGCGGCCGAATATTCCGGCCTCGTTCATCCAGCGCAGCACGGTTTCGGGATCGCGCGGGCTCGTCAGGACATCGAGAAAAAGCTGGTTGGCGCGGCGATCGTCGCGGATTGGCCCGGCAAGCTTTTCATCGCGCCCGGCAAGCCGCATCGCATGGGGGTGCACCTCCAGCCCGTGCTTGTCGGCGAGCGCGAAAATCTCAATGAGCCGCACCGGCTCTTCGCGAAAGAAATCATCCTCGGGCACCGAGAGCCGCCCGCGATCGAGGACGAAACCGTTCAATTTGCGTGGGCGGCGGCGGAGCGTCGGCATCCCGAAGCGCCGCCCGCGTGCGCCATATTGCTCATCGAGATGCGCGAGGAAGACGCCGGTGAGGTCGCCGACCTGCTTCGCGATCAGGAAATAATGCTGCATGAAACGTTCGACCGGCGCTTTGCCGGTGCGATCGGCATAGGCCATGCGCTCGGCGATCTCGGGCTGATAATCGAAGGTCAGCCGCTCTTCGGGGCGATCGGAAATCAGATGGAGATGGCAGCGCACGGCGAGCAGGAAATCGCGTGCCTTGCGGAATTGTTTGAGTTCGTCCGATGTCAGCAGGCCATGTTCGACGAGCTCGCCGAGCGCACGGACATTATGGATATATTTGCCGATCCAGAACAAGGTGTGGAGGTCGCGCAAGCCCCCCTTGCCGTCCTTGATATTGGGTTCGACGACATAACGGCTGTCGCCCATCCGTTCGTGCCGCGCATCGCGTTCCTCGAGCTTTTCGGTGACGAACGCCTTGGTCGTGCCGGCCCGCACCTCCTTTTCGAAGCGCATCGATGCTTCGTCATAGAGCGCCTCGTCGCCCCAGATATATCGCGATTCGAGCAAAGCCGTCCGGATCGTCAGGTCGCTCTTCGCCATCCGCACCATATCGTCGAGCGAGCGCGACGAATGGCCGACTTTGAGGCCGAGATCCCAGAGCGTGTAAAGGATCGATTCGATGACCTGCTCGCCCCAGGCCGTCTGCTTATAGGGCGTCAGAAAGCCGATATCGAGATCGGAAAACGGCGCCATCTCGCTGCGGCCATAACCGCCGACCGCAATCAGCGTGAGTCGCTGCGCATCGGACGGGTTGCTGATCGAATAGAGCCGCTGCGTCGTGAAATCATAGATCAGCCGGAGCAGCTGGTCGTAGAGAAAGGCATAACTTTCGGTGATCACGGTGCCGCGCGACGGACTGTCTTCGAGCCGGCTGGCGATCTCGGCGCGCCCCGAATCCATCGCCTCGCGCAGCACAGCCACCGCTGCCTGACGCAGCTCCGCCTCGCTCTCCGCACCTAGCGCACGGAGCTGTTCGGCAACCAGACCGCGATCGATAATGTCGCGGCGCCGGGGAATTTTGACGGTGCTCATGGCGCCAATCTAGGCGTCGTCGCCCTTTTCGGCCAGTCGCTTGAGACTATAAATCAGATCGAGCGCATCGCGCGGGCTGAGTTCGTCGGCATGGATGGCGTCGAGCGCTTCGCGCAACGGATCGATCGCTTCTTCGGTCTGCGCAACGTCGGCGGTGAACAGCGGCAGATCGTCGAGCCCTGCCGCCAATCCTCCGGTCGCAGCGCGTCCGGCTTCGAGTTTGGAAAGCACCGACTTTGCGCGCCCCACGGTTTCCCTGGGCAGCCCGGCGAGCTTGGCGACGGCGAGGCCATAGCTGCGATCGGCGGGGCCGTCGGCAAGTTCGTGGAGCAGGACAAGATCGCCCTTCCACTCGCGCGCACGAACATGGTGGAGCGACAGCGCGTCGAGCCGCTCGGCGAGCCGCGTCAGCTCGTGATAATGCGTCGCGAAGAGGCAGCGGCATTTATTGACGTCATGCACCGCCTCGACGACGGCCCAGGCGATAGCGAGGCCATCGTAAGTGGACGTGCCGCGCCCGACCTCGTCGAGGATGACGAAGCTGTTTTCGGTCGCCTGGGAAAGGATCGCGGCGGTTTCGACCATCTCGACCATGAAGGTCGATCGCCCGCGCGCGAGATTGTCCGATGCGCCGACCCGCGAAAAGAGCTTGTCGACGAGCCCGAGCATCGCCGAGCCGGCAGGGACATAACCGCCCGCCTGCGCGAGCACCGCGATCAATGCATTTTGCCGCAGGAATGTCGATTTGCCGCCCATATTGGGGCCGGTGACGAGCCACAGCCGTTCATCCGGAGAAAGACCGCAATCATTGGCGACAAAGCGCTCGCCCTGTGCCTCGACCGCCGCCTCGACAACGGGATGGCGCCCGCCTTCGACTGAAAAACAGGGTTCGTCGGCCAGATGCGGCCGCGTCCACCCGCTTTCCGCCGCGCGTTCGGCGAGCGCCGCCGCGACATCAAGCCGCGCCAACGC
>JABDLY010000239.1 GCA_013001755.1 Sphingomonadaceae bacterium | reverse complement strand
CGTCGGCGGCAGGATCATCGACGGACCCATTTGCCAGAGCCGCGCGATACCGATGAAGAGCTTGGAGATCATTGCGCCAGCTTCCCGAGCGCCTTTGAAAGCTCGCTTCGCAACGATTCGAATTCACGTTCAACGCCTTGTTGCCGCCCGATCATTACATAGTCGGACCCGGCCGCTCCCTGTTCGGGCAACAACTCACGCCCCAAGGCTCGAAAGCGCCGCTTCATGCGGTTGCGGACGACGGCATTGCCGATCTTCCTGGTGACCGTGATGCCGAGCCGAATCGCGTCATCGCCGTCGCGGCGATCGCGTGCGAGCAAGACGAAACCGGGCATGGCAGCTCGCTTGCCCTTATTAGCTGCGAGGAAATCCGCGCGCTTGGTAAGCGTCGTTATGCCGACAGCTTTTTGCGGCCCTTGGCGCGACGTGCGCGCAGCACGTTGCGGCCGCCCACTGTCGCCATGCGGGAGCGGAAACCGTGACGCCGTTTGCGCACGAGATTGCTCGGCTGGAAGGTGCGCTTCATCGTTCATGTCCTCAAACTGGAAATAAAAAGGGCCGCGCCTTGCGGGCGGCCTGCAAATGTTGGGCGCTAGCTAGGGCGAAATCGGCGAAAAGTCAATCGCCGCGCAGCTTGCGCCTCGCCTTTTTCGCCCGGCGTAAGGCGCTGCGCCGCCTGAGGCTCCAATCGACCCATTCGCCGCGTTTCGGATAGCGCCGTTTGAACCGCGCATAGAGCTTTTTCGCCCAGATCGAATTGCGCAACATCAACGCGAGGCCGGCGGCGAAAACGAAGATACCGCCGGGACCGGGCACAGCGCCGACGAGCGGCGAAACCACGATCAGCACGACGCCGACGATCGTCAGCACAAGACGCTTGCCGCCTTGCTTGTCCCTGGGCCGGAAAATGCCGCGTTTCGCCATCTCACTCATCTGGCGACCCTAATGGCCGGGCACAAGTTTATCGGTGATGTACGGCATAGATCGAACGCATTTCCTGCGCAGCAACATCCAGAATGGTGGTTTTCATTCTCGACTCGCGGCGGCTTATTCGCCTAGCAGAACAAAACAGGAATATCGGGGAGAATCAATGGTCGCCCATGTCGCGACAGCCGCCTATCTCGGGCTCGAAGCGCGCGCGGTCGAGGTGCAGGTGCAGATTGCGCCGGGCGTGCCGGCATTCTCGGTCGTCGGGCTCGGCGACAAGGCGGTGACCGAGAGCCGCGAACGCGTCCGCGCGGCGATCTCGGCGATCGGGCTGTCGCTGCCGCCCAAGCGAATTACGGTGAACCTGTCGCCCGCCGATCTTCCCAAGGAAGGCTCGCACTACGATCTGCCGATCGCGCTCGGGATGCTCGGCGCGATGGGGATTATCGATGCCGAGACGCTGGCCGGCTATCTCGTCGTCGGCGAATTGGGACTCGATGGCAGGGTGACGCCGTCGCCCGGTGTGCTGCTCGCTGCGCTTGCCGCTTCGTCGCGCGATCTCGGGCTGATCTGCCCGGCCGAACAGGGCCCCGAGGCGGCCTGGGCCGGCGATGTCGAGGTGATCGCCGCGCCGGACCTTCTGGCCTTGCTCAACCATTTCAAGGGCACCGGCCGCATTGCCCCGCCCGAAGCGGGCGAAACCGAACCGCCCGCCGCCGGGCCCGACCTCAAACAGGTAAAGGGACAGGAAACAGCAAAGCGCGCGCTCGAAATCGCCGCGGCGGGCGGGCATAATCTCCTCATGAACGGACCGCCGGGTTCGGGGAAATCATTGATGGCGGCGTGTCTGCCGAGGATTTTGCCTGAGCTGATGCCCGCCGAAGCGCTCGAAGTGTCGATGGTCGCGAGCGTCGCCGGGACGCTCGAAGGCGGGCGGCTCGTCCGCAATCGGCCCTATCGCGCACCGCATCATTCGGCCTCGATGGCCGCGCTCGTCGGCGGCGGGCTCAAGGTGCGGCCCGGCGAGGTCAGCCTCGCGCATCTCGGCGTGCTGTTTCTCGACGAACTGCCCGAATTCCAGCGGCCGGTCCTCGATAGCCTGCGCCAGCCGCTCGAAACCGGCACCGTCTCGGTCGCCCGCGCCAACGCCCATGTCACTTTCCCGGCGCGCGTCCAGCTCGTCGCCGCTATGAACCCGTGCCGCTGCGGACATCTGGGAGACGCCGCGCTGGCCTGTTCGCGCGCGCCGAGATGCGCGGCCGACTATCAGGCGAAGATCTCGGGGCCCTTGCTCGACCGGATCGACCTCCATGTCGATGTCGAGGCGGTATCGGCGAGCGATTTGACGCTGCCGCCGGCGGCCGAAGGATCGCCCGAGGTCGCGGGCCGCGTGGCGCGCGCCAGAGCGGTCCAGTCCACGCGCTATGCCGATGAGAAAGTGCGTACCAATTGCGAAGCCGATGGCGAGTTGCTCGATACGGTCGCGACACCCGATGAGGCGGGAAGGACGCTGCTGACCCAGGCCGCCGAAGCAATGCGATTGACGGCCCGCGGCTATTCGCGCGTGCTGCGCGTCGCGCGGACGATCGCCGATCTCGCGGGGAGCGAAGGAGTAGGGCGGGTGCATATAGCCGAAGCACTAAGCTATCGACGGCAGCCGCCAAGGAGTTAGCTGGATCAAGATGATTATTTGAGCAACCGATGGAGGAATAGGTTCGATAGCCCGAATGGTTTTAGATCCGCTTTGCGCTCTGTCCGTCGTCAGAACATTTCTCTTCGTTTGATGATGGCAGGAGCCCTGCCGAAGTAGGCATCGGCAGGTGTGACGTTGTCGAGGCTCTCGTGGTAGCGCTGATGGTTGTAGTTCTCGATGAACGCCTCGATCCGAGCTTCGAGATCACCGGGCAGGAAGTAGTTCTCTAACAGCACGCGGTTCTTCAGGGTTTGGTGCCAGCGCTCGATCTTGCCCTGAGTCTGCGGATGGAAGGGCGCGCCGCGCACATGGCTCATCCTGTTG
>JABDLY010000186.1 GCA_013001755.1 Sphingomonadaceae bacterium | reverse complement strand
AGAGGATTGAAATTGTCGTCGGACGCCATCCAGATCACCGCGCGGCCATTTTCCTCGGCAACCACCACCGCCTCCATATTGTCTATCGTCAACGGCGGATCGAGCCGCGCGATCGATCGTCCTTCGATGATCGCATCTTCGGCGAGTCCGTCGAGCGAGGCGATGGTGACGATGACCGAAACGCCTTCGACGAGGCTGAAACGTCGATTGAGAATGATCAACCGGCCGTCGGGCAGCTCGGCGGCATCGGTAATTCGATAGCCTCCGGGCGGACGATAGCCGAAACGCAGCGGCTGCGAATCGGCCTCGCTTGGATCGGCGGCGAACAATAGCGCTTCGCGCGAACCGCGCGGACCGTTGCCGGCTTCGGAGAAGACCACAAAGCGCCCATCGGCGAGACGCAACATAGCCTCCGCGCCGCCATTGTCGGGCCAATCCTGCATCGCGGCAACGGCGTTCGACGATTCGGCGGCGTTGAAATTGGCATCGTAGCGCCAGATCATATTGTTGCCCTCGTACGCCACCCAATATTGACCGGTCTCGCCATCGCGAAACAGCGCTTCGGCATCGCGATCGACTTTTTCCGGCGCACCGCCATTTTCGGGCTCGGGTCCATCGGGTACGGTCGCAATCGACGCGCTGACGATCCGGCCATCTGCACCGAGTTCGAAACGGAACACCCCGCCGGCGTCGCTGATCGCAACAAAGCCGTCGGGTCCGATCGCGAGCCCCGAAATACCGCCAAATTCGGGATCATCACTGCTCAGCACCCATCCGCCAAGATAGCGCAGCGATCCTATACGGTCGGCTCCGGGATGGGCGACATCGAGCGGTATCGCGACGGCGCGAATCGCCTGATCGCCAAACGCCTCTTCGCTCCGCCCCGGATCGAGCAGAACGATCGATCCGGTAAACAGCAAGACAAACAGAGCGAGAAAGCTGCGCAGCATGACGCGTCTGTTACCACCAAGCCCGCGCCCGCACAGCCGCGAAATGCCCGAAGCTGAACAAAGAGCAACGCGCCCGTTCAGACAGCGTTCGACAAGACTGTGCAATTACCCAGATCAGTCGACGCGAGCTGCGGCAACGCGAACCAGCCACGCCGACCGCGAAAACAGATTTTGAAGACCTATCGGAGTTTGAAACCATGGCACGCAAGACAATCACCTTTGCCGCAGCCGCGCTGATCAGCGGTGCAATGCTTGTCCCGACCGCCGCCTCTGCCGATCGCGGCCATTATGACAATGGCGGCTATTACCAGGCCGGCTATGACGACGACGATTATTATGACGAGCGGCGCGACCGCCGTTATGAGCGCCGCCGCTATCGCCGGGGCGATTATTATCAGGGCCGTCGCGGTTACGATCGCCGCTATGACCGGCGCTACAGCGATCGCCGCTATCGCGGGCGCTGCCGCGACGATGGCGATGGCGGCACGATCATCGGCGCGATCGCCGGCGGTTTGCTAGGACGCGAAGTCGCACGCGGCAGCGGACGTTATGGCCGTCGCGGTGACGGCACGGCCGGCGCGATTATCGGCGGCGTCGCCGGTGCTATCGCAGGACGGGCAATCGACCGCGACTGCTAATTCGACAACAATTTTGACAGTCTAATCCTCGTGTCGCGTATCGAGGATGAGGGGGCCGGTGCGCGTATCTGCACCGGCCCCCGAAATCTATATAGGTCGGAGGAACGGCAATTTGCGCGGGCCGACATCATCACCGGCCCCTTTCGAACAGTCACTTTCGTCATGTCAGCGAAGGCTGGTATCTATCCAGATATCGGTCTCGCGATTGCCTCGCTGGGGCGACAAAACAAATATTCTGAGGATCAGTTCTTCTCGTCGAACAGCCCGGCGAGTTGCTCGACCATCGTCCCGCCAAGCTGGTCGGCATCCATGATCGTCACCGCGCGCTCATAATAGCGCGTCACGTCATGGCCGATGCCGATAGCGACGAGTTCGACCGGCGATCGGTTTTCGATCCAGGCGATGACCTGTCGCAAATGGCGTTCGAGATAGGTGCCGGAATTCACCGACAGCGTCGAATCGTCTACCGGCGCTCCATCGGAGATCACCATAAGGATACGCCGCTCCTCGGGCCGGCCGATCAGCCGGTTATGCGCCCATAGCAGCGCCTCGCCGTCGATATTCTCCTTGAGCAACCCTTCGCGCATCATCAGGCCGAGGCTCTTGCGCGCCCGCCGCCACGGCTCATCGGCCCTTTTATAGATGATATGGCGCAAATCGTTGAGCCTGCCGGGATGTGCGGGGCGCTCCTCGGCGAGCCATTTCTCGCGCGCCTGCCCGCCCTTCCAGGCCCGCGTCGTAAAGCCGAGGATCTCGGTCTTCACGCCGACGCGTTCGAGCGTTCGCGCCATGATATCGGCGCTGATCGCGGCGATCGAAATCGGCCGCCCGCGCATCGAGCCGCTATTGTCTATGAGCAGCGTCACCACGGTATCGCGAAATTCGGTATCGGTCTCGACCTTGTACGACAGCGAATGCGTCGGGTTGGTCACGACGCGCGAGAGCCGCGCGGCATCGAGCAGTCCTTCTTCCTGGTCGAAATCCCAGCTCCGCGTCTGCTGCGCCATCAATCGGCGCTGGAGGCGATTGGCGAGCTTGGTCACCGCGCTCTGCAAATGGACGAGCTGCTGGTCGAGATAGGAGCGCAGCCGGGTCAGCTCCTCTTCGTCGCACAGCTCGGTCGCCGCGATCGTCTCGTCATATTGTTCGGTATAGGGCTTGTATGCGAATTTGGGCGGCAGCTCGCTGAACGGGCGGTTGGGGCGAACGGGGAGCATACCCTCCTCGCCCTCGTCCATCGGGTCCCCGTCCATCTCGCCGAACTCATCGTCGTCGAGCGGATCGCCCTCGCCGTCTTCGCCTTCCTCGTCACTGGCCTCGGGGCGCGCTTCGGACTGGCTTTCGGCGCCGGCATCGCCCTCGTCCTGATCGTCAGTGTCGCCGTCTTCATCTTCGCCCTCATCCTCGTCGCCGCCGTCATCGGCGTCGTCGGGCGTCATATCGCCTTCGGTGAGGTCGAGATCCTCGAGCAATCGCGTCGCCATCTCGGCAAAGCCCTGCTGGTCGTCGAGCAGCATCTCCAAGCCATCGAGATCGGCCCCGCCCTTGTCCTCGACCCATTCACGAACGAGGTCGACGCCGTCGCGCGCCACGGCAGGAACCGCCTCGCCGGTCAGCCGCTCACGCACCATAAGCGCCAGCGCCGAGGCCAGCGGCACTTCGTCGCGATTGCGCGCCTTGGAGATCGGATCGGATTTGAGCCGCAGTTCGAGCGCCTCGGCGAGATTGTCCTTGACCCCGGCATAGGCGCGCGCGCCTAGCGCCTCGCATCGTGCCTTCTCGACCGCATCGAAAACGGCCCGCGCAACTGTTTCACGTGGCTGCCGGGCGGCATGGATCGCATCATCATGATGGCGCAAATTGAGCGCTGCGGCATCGGCAAAGCCCCGCGCCTCGGCGACCTGATCGGGCGGCAGATTGCGCGACGGCATCGGCACCTTGATATGCCGGCCATTGGAGACGGGCGCATCTGCGGTAAACGCGAGCTCGACCTCGAACTCGCGCGACATCGCGCGCGCGGCCCCGGCGAGCGCGGCTTTCAGATTGTCGAGGGGGTTATCGTCGGCCATAGGCCATGGCTACTCCGCCTGACCGACAACGCTCTCCGGCAGGTCCGTCCCGAAGACGCGCTGATAATATTCAGCAACCAGCGGCCGTTCGGCTTCGTCGCATTTGTTGAGGAAGCTAAGCCGGAAGGCGAAGCCGAGATCGCCGAAGATCGCGGCGTTCTGCGCCCAGGTGATCACCGTGCGCGGGCTCATCACGGTCGAGATATCGCCGGCCATAAAGCCCTGCCGCGTCAGATCGGCGACCTTGACCATATCGGCAACCGTCTTCTTGCCTTCCTCGGTGTTCATATCCTCATTCTTCGAGAGGACGATCTCGGCCTCGGTCGCGGCGGGGAGGTAGTTGAGCGTAACGACGATGTTCCAGCGGTCCATCTGGCCCTGGTTGATCTGTTGCGTGCCATGATAGAGACCGGTCGTATCGCCGAGACCCACCGTGTTCGACGTCGCGAACAGGCGGAACCAGGGATTGGGGCGGATCACGCGGTTCTGATCGAGCAGGGTCAGCTTGCCTTCGACTTCGAGCACGCGCTGGATCACGAACATCACATCGGGGCGCCCCGCATCATATTCGTCGAACACTAAAGCGGTCGGCGTCTGCAGCGCCCAGGGGAGCAGGCCTTCGCGAAATTCGGTGACCTGCTGCCCGTCGCGCAGCACGATCGCGTCGCGACCGACAAGGTCGATACGGCTGATGTGCGAATCGAGGTTGATCCGGACGCAGGGCCAGTTGAGGCGCGCGGCAACCTGCTCGATATGCGTCGACTTGCCCGTGCCGTGATAACCCTGGATCATCACCCGGCGATTATACGCAAAACCCGCCGCGATCGCGAGCGTCGTATCGGGATCGAAGACATAGCTCTCGTCGCGATCGGGAACGCGCTCGTCGGCCTCGCTAAACGCCGGCACTTCCATATCCGAATCTATGCCGAAAAGATCGCGGACCTTCGCCATCTTGTCGGGTTCGGCCATGATCGGCTCGGTGCGGCTATCGGGCTGGGTGTTGGGTATCGTTGCCATTTTGGAAAAATCTTTCGTCGGGATTCGGGCCGGTATCTAAACGCTCGCCGCGCGCCTTACAAATGCGTTGACGCTAACGGAAAGGATGATTTGGTCATCAGGCCCAGGCTTTAATCTTCCAGCCAGCCTTTTCGGCAATGCGTCGCAGCTTGTGGGCGGGATTGGTGGCGATCGGTTCGTCGCTGAGGTCGAACACCGGCATGTCGCTCGAACTGTCCGAATAGAAGCGGATATGGCTGTCGCCCGCATCGATCCCCTGCTCGGCCATCCATCGCTCGACCATGCGGCGCTTGGCATCGCCATAGCAGTTCTCGCCGTCGATCCGCGGCAGGATCGCGCCACCGTCGTCACGCACGCTGCGCGTCGCGATGACATCGTCAAAGCCGAGCCTTTGCGCAATGGGGTCGACGTAGAATGCATAGGATGCGGTTGCGAGCACCAGTCGCCGCCCTTCGGAACGATCGATGGCGATCTGCGCCGCCGCCTGCACGAAGACGTTTTCCGCAAGTACGCGGCCGGCATAGCTTTCGGACAGACGCGCGGCGGTTTCGGCGGGCAATTGCGGCCCGAGCAACAGCGCGTGGTTGATTTCCTTGAGCTTCGCCCGGTCGACCAGGCCGATCGCATAGGCGAGTATCGACACCAAAGCCGCCGGAAACAGCAATAACCGCCATTTCTGATGCCGCCACGCCGCGTGGACCAGAAACGGCGTATAGGTCGCCCGCTTGGTGATCGTGCGGTCCATGTCATATAGCGCGATATCGGTCATTTCACTCCGCCATAGCAGCTCCGAACGTCTTGCGGAGGCTCAATTTTGTCCGCACAAGGCGCTGCGATGAGTTTCGAAGCCGACTTCACCGAACAAGACGACGCGGGTGAGCATATTCTGCGCTTTACCGGTCGGCTCACGGTGGCGCGGCTCGGCAATGTGCCGCGGCGTCTCGAAGAGCTTTCCAGCCCGCCGGGCAAGGCCGATGTTTCAGCAGTCGACCGCGTCGATACGGTCGGCGCATGGCTGCTCCACAAGCTCAATCGCGATCATGGCGCGACGATTATCGGCGCCAGCGACGATGCCCAACGGTTGATCAAGCAGGTGAGCATCGCCGACGATCCTGCGAAAACGCGTCCCGATGCCGACGGACCGATCGCACGAATGCTCCGCGGCATTGGCAGAGGCACACTCGAAGCCGGATCCAGCCTGCTGGGACTGCTCGCCTTTTTCGGCGGGCTGCTCATCGCGACAGGGCAGGTGATCGCCAATCCGCGCCGCTTCCGCTTGCATGCGCTGGTCGAACGGTTCGAATCGGTCGGAGTATCGGCGCTCGGCATCATCGGGTTGATGAGCTTCCTTATCGGGATCGTCATCGCGCAGCAGGGCGCGGTTCAGCTGCGTCAGTTCGGCGCGGAAATCTTCACGATCAACCTGATCGGCCGGATCACGCTGCGCGAGCTTGGCGTGCTGATGACGGCGATCATGGTTGCGGGCCGCTCGGGCAGCGCCTTTGCCGCGCAAATCGGGTCGATGAAGCTCGCCGAAGAGGTCGATGCGATGCGCACGATCGGCATCCCGCCGATGGAGGCGCTCGTTCTTCCCCGCGTGCTCGCGACGACATTGCTGATGCCGCTGCTCGGCTTCTACGCCTCGTTCATCATGATCGTCGGCGGTGGGCTGTTATGCTGGGTCGGCCTCGATATTCCGCCGACGACCTATATCCAGCGGCTGCGCGAAGTCGTGCCGTTGACCGATCTATGGGTCGGGCTGATCAAGGCGCCGGTCTTTGGCTTCATCATCGGCCTAACCGGCTGTTTCCAGGGCATGCAGGTGCAGGGAAATAACGAGCAGGTCGGGCTCAAAACGACGGCGGCGGTCGTCCAGGCGATCTTCCTCGTTATCGTCCTCGACGCCTTTTTCGCGGTCTTCTTTTCATCGATAGGCTGGGGATGAGCGGCGATCCGATCATCACCGTCACCGGGCTGCGCAACAGCTTTGGCGAACACGTCGTCCATGAGGATCTCGATATCGATGTCCGCCAGGGTGAAATTCTTGGCGTCGTCGGCGGTTCGGGTTCAGGCAAATCCGTGCTGCTGCGGTCGATCATCGGCCTGCAGCGGCCCGACAAGGGTGAAATCCGGATTTTCGGAGAACAGGTCGATCACACAAGCGCCGAGCAGGAGCTGGATTTGCGGCGGCGCTGGGGCGTGCTGTTCCAGAACGGTGCGTTGTTCTCGACGCTGACAGTCGCCGAGAATGTCCAAGTACCGCTGCGCGAATTCTACAAGAATATCGACGAACAGCTTTTGAGCGAGATCGCCACCTTCAAGATCGTGATGAGCGGCTTGCCCGCCGATACCGCGCCCAAATACCCATCCGAGCTTTCAGGCGGGATGCGCAAGCGCGCCGCGCTTGCCCGCGCGCTGGCGCTCGATCCGACCTTGCTTTTTCTCGACGAGCCGACCGCCGGGCTCGATCCGATCGGTGCCGCGGCGTTCGACGAACTGATCCTCGAACTGCGCAGCACGCTCGACCTTACGGTGTTCCTGATCACGCACGACCTCGACACGCTGCACGCGATTTGCGACCGTGTCGCGGTCATCGCCGACAAGAAGGTGATCGCGATCGCGCCGATTGCGGAACTGCTCGAACTCGACCATCCTTGGATACAGGAATATTTCAACGGACCGCGCGGCCGCGCGGCGGCCATAGAAAAGGCGGCATAGGAGACGCGTTCGATGGAGAATCGATCCAATCAGATCCTGGTAGGCAGCATCGTGATGCTGTTGATCATCATCCTGATCGTCTTCACGATCTGGCTGGTGCGGCTCAGCGGCAGCAGCGACAATGAATATGACATCTATTTCTCGCAATCGGTCGACGGACTGGCAAGCGGATCGGGCGTCACCTATTCGGGCGTTCCGATCGGCCAGATCGACCAGATTGCGCTCGTACCGAATAACCCCGAATTCGTCCGCGTGCGCATTCGGGTCGATTCCGATGTCCCTATTCTCGAGGGCACGACCGCCGGGATAGAGGGTATCGGCTTTACCGGCGTCTCGCAAATCAGCCTCAATGGCGGCGTTCAGGGCGCCGATCCGATCGACGAACCCGGGCCGGCCGGCGTCCCCGTTATTCCGACGCGCCCGGGCGCCTTTGGTGAGCTGCTCAACAGTGCGCCGCGGCTGCTCGAGCGGCTATCGACGCTAACCGAAAGGCTCACCGAGCTGCTCGGCGACCGCAACCAGGATTCGATAGCCGCGATCCTCGACAATACGCGACGGTTGACCGACGAGCTGGCGGCCAGGGGCGACGATATTGCCGAAACCATGGTCGAGGCAAGAATCGCCATCCGGCAGGCCGGGCAAGCGAGCGAAGAGATCGGCCAACTCGCCAATACGACCGATTCGCTTCTCGCGAGCGATGGCCGCGCACTGGTCGCCGACCTGCGCAACACCGTTGCCGCGGCTGAATCGAGCATGACGGCGCTTGAGCGCACCGTTTCGGCGGCCGAACCTGGCCTGAACCAGTTTTCCGAACGCACGATACCCGAGGTCGGCCAGCTCGTCCGCGATATGCGCGGGATGACGCAAGCGCTGACCGAAATTTCCGAAAGACTGAACCGTGACGGCGCGGGATCGCTTGTCGGTTCGCAGCGTCTTCCCGATTATGAGCCGCAATAGGGGGCCGACCATGAGAATATTCCTTCCCTTGATCGCCCTGGCGGCGCTTTCCGGATGCATCAGCTTCGGCGCCGAACCGCCACCCTATCTGATGACGTTGAGCGCCGATGAGGAGATCGCCACCGGCGCCACGCGGACCGCGGCAATGGGCCAGGCGATCACGATAGAACGTCCCGAAGTGCCGCAATCGCTGATCACCAATCGCGTGCCGGTTCGCACTGGTGAGACGACGATCGCCTATCTGCAAAACGCGGTCTGGGTCGATACGCCCAATGAACTGTTCCGCGCGCTGGTCAGCGAAGTCGTCGCCGCGCGCACTGGGCGTGTCGTGCTCGACCCTGCGACCTATGCGACCGATCCGGGGACGATCGTGCGCGGCGAACTGCGCGAATTCGGCCTCGACGCACGGACGCAGGAGGTAGTGATCGTCTATGACGCTTCGATCAACATGCCCGGCGGCGTACGGACGCGGCGTTTCGAAGCGCGCGAACAGGTTTTCGCACAGGACGGACAGAGCGTTGCGATGGGCCTCAATCGCGCAGCAAACCGGATGGCAGTCGAAATCTCCGACTGGATAACAGGCTAGCCGCGCGAGAGAGCTACCAGGGCCTGCCTTTCAGATCGATTGTTCCCTCGACAGGCGCTGCCTCTGCGCCATCACGCACCATGGTGCCTTGCTCGTGAAACTTCACATAGTCGCCATCCTGCTCGACAATGACGATGCCATCGAAGACCTGCCATCCGCGTTTGGCGTAAAAGAGCCGGTTATGGGCTTCGACGAAGATCACACTGAATGCCGGGCCGATTTCTTCATCGATCACTATTTTGGTCGCCTCCAGCACAGCCGTGGAGAAACCGCGTTTCTCGTACGCGGGGTGCGTTTTTACGCCGCCGATACCGGCTATCTGTTGCGCCACGCCATTGTGCTCGACGGTCCGCCGATGGATGCCCGCCACCGAAACCAGCGTGTCGCCGCAATAGCCCATCAGCCACTCTTCGGCATGCGACCAGACGACGTCATGCCATTCGTCATGCGCGGCCAGTTCGGGCGTGTAGACAATCTCGGCAAGCGTCTTGACCTCCGGCCAAGCGCTCGTCGCATCGCGCCGCTCGATCCGCAGCCCGTCAGCCAAGGCTCTTCGACGCCTGTTCGTAGACATCTTTGGAGAGGTCCGTTGCAGCGAGGATACGTTCGAGTTCGGCGCGCATCATCGCGCCGCGCTCCTCGTCGAAGCGCCGCCACCGGCCGAGCGGGGGCAGCAATCGCGCCGCGGTCTGCGGATTGATCGCATCGGTCTTGAGGATGATATCGGCGAGGAAACGATAGCCCCTCCCCGATGCTGCATGGAAGGCGCGCTGATTGGCGCCGAATGCGCCCGCCAGCGCGCGTAGCCGATTGGGATTCTCGATACTGAAATCGGGGTGACGCGACAGCTCTTCGACCACCGCCGCGGTATCGTCGCGCGATGATTGCGCTTGGATGGTGAACCATTTGTCGAGCACGAGACGGTAGTCGCGATAGCGCCCGTAAAACGCATCGAGCGCGGCAATCCGCTCGGGCGAATCGCCATGCGCCAGCACGCCGAGTGCGCCGTGGCGGTCGGTCATATTGTCCGCGCCTTCGAACTGCGCGAACGCCATATGCGGCGCATCGTCTGCGTCGCTCGCGGCAATATAGCTCAGCGCTACACTGCGCAGCCGCCGCATTCCCTTGGCGCGCGGCGAATATTCATAGCTGTTGGCGGCCGAACCGGCATAGGCAGCGCGCCATTCGGCCGAGAGCGCCTCGCCGAGATTGCGGTCGAGCGCCTTACGCGCCTTATGGATCGCCTCGGGATCGACGACGAGCATCTGATCGCCGATAAAACTCTCGCTCGGCAACAACACCGCTTCGGCGACAAAGGCGCGATCGAGATCGTCATCGGTCAGCGTGCGCCGCACCGCCTCAATGACCGGCGCATGATCGGCAACGCGGCCAGACGCCGACGCAACGATGGTTTCGACCATCAGATGCTGGATCGCTTCATAGCGCGCAAAGGGGTCGTCATCGCACGCCGAAAGCAGCGCGAGATCGTCCTTGGACCGTGCGCTTTCGATGGTGACGGGAGCTGTGAATCCGCGATTGATCGAGAGCACGGGCTCGCTTTCGACCGTGTCGAACACGATATTTTGCGATGCACTGTCGAGGACGGCCAATTGCTCGTCACCCAGCGCTTCGCCGGAATTTTTCGAGAACAGCTTCAGTCGCAAGGGAATCGCCATCGGTTGTTTGTTCGGCTGGCCCGGAGTCGGCAGGATCGCCTGGTCGAGCGTAACCGCGGCGCGTTTCGCCACAGCATCATAATCGGTGGCAACCGACACTTTGGGTGTCCCGGCTTGCGTATACCAGAGCCGGAACTGGCTAAGATCGGCGCCGCTCGCATCTTCCATCGCGCCGACGAAATCCTCGCAGGTCGCGGCCTCGCCGTCATGACGTTCGAAATAGAGATCGCTGCCCTTTCGGAAATTCTCCGGGCCGAGGATCGTCTCTATCATCCGGATCAGTTCGGCGCCCTTGTTGTAGACGGTCGCGGTGTAGAAATTCGAGATCTCCATATAGCTTTCGGGGCGCACCGGATGGGCGAGCGGGCCGCCATCTTCAGGGAATTGTGCCGCGCGCAGCATCCGCACATCACCGATCCGCGCGACCGCCGCCGACCCCTGATCGGCCGAGAAACTCTGGTCGCGAAAGACGGTAAAGCCCTCTTTCAACGAGAGCTGAAACCAGTCGCGGCATGTCACGCGATTGCCCGACCAGTTGTGAAAATACTCATGCGCGACGACGCCCGCGATAGCGTCGAAGTCGGCATCGGTCGCACTGTCGGGATCGGCAAGAATATAGCGCGAATTGAATATGTTGAGTGACTTGTTCTCCATCGCGCCGAAATTGAAATCGGACACGGCGACGATGTTGAACTGCGATAGATCGTACTCGCAGCCATAGGATTCTTCGTCCCAGGCCATCGCAATCTTCAGCGATTCCATCGCATGTTCGGTCTTCGGCAAATCGCCGTCGCGCACCCAGATGGCAAGATCGACCCGCTTGCCCGACATTGTCGTGAAGACATCGCGATTGGCAACGAGATCGCCGGCGACGAGCGCAAACAGATAGCAAGGCTTGGGCCAGGGATCGTCCCAGCGCGCCCAATGGGCGCCATCATCCCCCTCACCGCTCTCAACGCAATCGCCATTGCTCAACAGCACCGGAAAGCGCGCTTTATCGGCTTCCATCCGCACCGAATAGCGCGACAGCACATCGGGCCGGTCAGGGAAGAAGGTGATCCGGCGGAAGCCCTCCGCTTCGCATTGCGTGCACAGGATACCGCCCGAGGCGTATAGCCCCATCAGCTGCGTATTGGCTTCGGGCGCAATCTCGACCAGCGTTTCGATCTCGGCGCTGTCGGCATCGATCGCGATCGTCAGCCGCGCCGGACCAAGTTGCCAGTCACTCTCGCCGAGCTCGACACCGTCGCGGGACAATTTGAGCAAGCGCAAAGCCTCGCCATCGAGCACCAGCGGACGATCATGCGATCCGTTGCGCTCGACCTTGAGCACCGCGCGCACCAGCGTCCGTTCCGGGTCGAGCGTGAAATCGAGCGCGATCTCGGGGATCAGCCAGTCGGGCGGCGTATAGTCTTCGCGGCGCGTGACGGCGGGAGTTTCGGTTGCGGATTGCATGTCAGCCATATTTCGCCTCTAGTCTGGACCCGGAAGCGAAACAATCGCTGATATCTGAGCGGGGATAGGATGCCGATAGCACGATTTTTCACCTATTTCGCGGCGCTTGCCGCACTCGTCCTGGCTGCGCCAGCATTCGCCGCAACCGGCGGATTCGATCCCGAAGCGGCAACGCGCGCCTATCTCGATACGCTGCAGGGCGAAGCGCGCGACCGATCGGATGCCTATTTCGTCGGCGGGTATTGGCTGATTTTGTGGGGGACGGTGGTCACCGTCCTGTCGAGCTGGATTTTGCTACGCTTTCGATGGTCGTCGAAATTTCGCGCCCTGGCCGAACGAATAACAAGCTGGCGCTGGCTCGTTCCGGCGATCTACGCGGTGCCCTATATCATTATCGGCAGCCTGATCGTTCTGCCCTGGACGATTTACACCGGCTTTTTCCGCGAGCGCGCTTATGGCTTCATGAACCTGAGCTTCGGCGAATGGCTGGCCGAACAAGCCATAGGGCTCGCCATCAGCACGATCATGATCGCGATCTTCCTCGCAATCATCTTCGCGGTGATCCGCGCCGCGCCGAAACGCTGGTGGCTGATCGGTACGGCCGCCTCGACGGCGTTCCTGCTCCTCACCGTCGCCATTGCGCCGGTCTTTAT
>JABDLY010000173.1 GCA_013001755.1 Sphingomonadaceae bacterium | reverse complement strand
CTCCTGAACATCACCCATTGGCCCACTCCCAACCATATCACTATTGTCGAGATAGAGCATTCCACCCGATGCGAGATGTTTCAGACCGGAGAGCACACATTGCTCCCGGTCATATCCATCGACCATGACGAAATCGAAGCGGGTATCGGCATAAAGCGGGTCGATCTCATGATAGCCGTGGCCGATGGCGCGGTTGAGTAGCACGACATTGCTGCATTGTTCGAGCTGACGTGAGACCAGTGCGTGCCATTCGGGATTGCTCTCATGCGATATCACCTGCACCGCGCGCTGCGCATACCAGCGCGTCGACATGCCCGACCCGAATTCGAGAATGCGCGCGTCGGACCGCAAATGGCGGTCGATCAGCGCCTGGCCATCATAAGCGATCCACGGCCGCGCCGGGCGCCATCCGGTGATTTTGTTCGCGATTGCCGCCGAGACAGCACGCGTGCCGTTGCGCATCAGTCGCGAGATCGTCACGCGGCGTCCAAGCGCATCGTGCAGTCGCGATTTTCTGTCATCGCCGCTGACGATCTTGCGGAACAAGCTCACGGGTTCACTCGCTGGGAAAACGGTCATTTTACCAAGATCTTCTGCCATATCGCCGCGATCCGGAGTGCCCGAACCTTACAAAGATCGCATTTGTCAAAATCATATGGAAACGATCCCTAGCCAATAGTTCGGCATATCGACAGACGAATTTGCGCGATCGGCCATATCAAACACTGATATTTCAGCCCGATAGCCGGTTTGTCGCCGGTTCGATGCGCAACCGATCTATCACAATCGTCGCCGGGACGGTGTTGCCGCGCGCGGATATGACGATTTCGAGCCAATAATATCGGCAGGCACCCGCCCCGATATCGAAGCGGCGGTCGACGCGTGTTCCGGCTTCGACGATCAGCGAGGGCTGCGCCCGCACGCTGCTCGCCGCGCAGCGCAATTGCACGAGCCCGTCGGGCCGCGAGACGCCCTCGCCCAACTCTATCGCTGCCAGGAGCCGGTACTGGCCCGGCTCAAGCGCAACAAGCCGCCGCGCGGCGGTCGATTCTTCGGTACGATTGCGGATAGCGACACGTAATCGGCCTGTCTCATCGACCGATGTCGCGAACGCACGGTTCGCCCCAAGCTCCCAATCGAGCGGCGGCAAGGACGGCGCTGTGTCGCCTCGCGCCAGCGGGACAAGATCGCGGCGGATGGCGGGATTACGCCCCCTGAGCGCAGCATAATAGCCCGCCGCGCCCCCGAAATTTTCGTCCGCTATCCGGCGTGAAACCAGCGCGCGGTCAAAGGCGAGCAGATTTTCGTCCTGCCCCTGCTGGTCGAGACGCAGCCGCGCGGCATTGGGAATGGCGGCTTCGTTGGCGAAGATCGCATCCCAGAATTGCGTTCGCCACTCGGGTGCCGCGGCGAGCAATCCGGCGAGCATAGGAATCGCGCCGTCGTTCTCAAGCGCTGAAACGAGCGCCGCGATATAGGTCGGTCCAATAGCGGGCTGGACGCGAAACACCCGGTCGAGCAGCAGCGCCACCCGATCGAGATCGCCGTCCTCCGCATGATAGCGGATCAGCCAGTTGTTGATCAGCTGATCGCGTCTGCTCAGCCGCTGCCCGGCGAGCATCAGCGCCGCCGCCGTGTCGCGCTCGCCTTGCGCCTGTGCGGAGAGCGCGATCAGCCCGATAGCGTTCGATGACAGCGGTTCGGCAAAAAAAGCGCGCCGCGCCATCGCCAGGTCGCCGGGCACGATGTCGAGATTTGCCGGATCGCCAGCCGCTTGCTGGCGGTTGGAGAGGTTGCCCCGCGCCTCATTGGCCAGTGCAAAGCCGTTACCCGGCCAAAACGCATTGGCGCTGACAGGGTCGCGATCCTTGTTGACCGCGCCATGGGCCTGCAAGCCGAGCAAAGCGGCGGCGAGTGCGGTGACCGCGCCTATGGCGATCCGTCCAGTCGTGGCGCCGAACCTGCTCATCCCATGCGACGCCCGGCGGCGTCAGGCCTCTTCGCGTTTCCCATAGCCATATCCATAACCATAGCCTTCGCCATAGCCATAGCCGGCATTGCGGTCATCCAGCTTGGTGACGATCGCGCCCAATATGGCGACGTGCGCGAAATCCAGCCGCGCCAGCGCCGTCTGGATTGTCCTCAGGCTACCGCCATTGGCCTCGATGATCGCGATCACGGCATCGGTCGACTTGGCGATCAGCGGTGCATCGGCCAGGCCGAGGATCGGCGGGCCGTCGATCAGGACATGATCATAATGGCCGGCCAACTCCCTCAGCAGGAACGGAAACCGGTTGCCGGCGAGCAATTCGGCCGCATTGGGCGGCGTCCTGCCGCTCAAGATCAAATCGAAGCCGTGATTTTCGGGACTGTATATCAGTTCGTTCACCGGCTGGTCGCTCGACAGCAAATTGCTCAGCCCGTCCTGCTGCGTCATGCCGAGAAAATCGCCGAGCCGCGAATTGCGCATATCGGCGTCGATCAGCAACGTCTTCTTGCCGAGTTTGGAAAACACCGCGGCCAGCGCGACAGCCGAAGCGGTTTTGCCCTCATTGGGCCGCGTGCTGGTCAACAGCATTGTCCGCGGCGCGCCATCGGGCGTGGCGAAGGTCAGGTTGGTCTGCACCGCGAGATAGGATTCATAGAGATGCGACCAGCGATTATTGAGCTCTCCCAGGACGTCGCCATCCTCGACCCGCGGGATCGAACCAAGCAACGGCAGGCCGAGCACACGCTTGACGTCGGCAGGGTCCCTGATCCCGGTATCGAGCTGTTCGCGCAGGAAGACTATGCCCGCCGATGCCAGCACACCGATAAACAGTGACGTCATCAGGTTGAACACCATGCTGGGTTCGGAAGGGCCGCCGGGCCGTTCGGCGCGATCGACAACCGCGATATTGCTTCGGCCGATTCCCGCGGCGTCAATCTCGCCCGCGCGGCGCGACAGCGCTTCGACGAGCTCGGCATTGGTATCGACTTCCTGTTCGAGGATATCGTACTGGATGGCGCCACGACGCTGGCGAAGAAAACGTTGGGTCAGCT
>JABDLY010000163.1 GCA_013001755.1 Sphingomonadaceae bacterium | reverse complement strand
CCCATGTCCTTGGCGCTCGTACGCATGCCCGAAAGGTCGCTGCCCGCGCCGGGTTCGGTCATTGCGACGGCGAGGATCGTCTCGCCGCTGACGCATTCGGGCAGGAAGCGTTCGCGTTGTTCTTCGGTGCCGAAATTCTTGAAATACGGCCCGACGAGCCGGCTATGCAGCGTGTTATACCATTCGGCGCAGCCCGCGCGGTAGGTTTCCTCGATGATGATCTGCTCATAGCGAAAATCGCTATCGCCCATCCCGCCATATTTTTCGTCGGGCCAGATCATCAGGAAACCGTGCTGCCCCGCCTTGCGAAAGATCTCGCGATCGACGATCCCGGCCTCGCGGTAGCTTTCCATATTGGGCGCGACTTCGTCGGCGAGGAAGCGGCGATAGGCGTCGCGAAACAGATGCTGTTCTTCGGTGAAATTTCTCATCGGGATAAAGTCTCCATGTTGGCTACCGCATGGCTTTGCCAAGTTTCAGAAAAATTCAACTGTCATTCCAGCGAAGGCTGGAATCTATCCCAGATATCAGTCTTACGATGGCTTGTCTGGGATAGGCCCCAGCCTTCGCTGGGGTGACGAAGCAGCTAGTAGATCAACGATCCCCGTACTCGGGCGCGCGTTTTTCGAGAAATGCCTTGGCCGCCTCGGTCGAGTCCGCCGTTTGCGCGAGCATGACCTGTTGGCGGTCCTCGATCGCGAGCGCGGCTTCGAAGCCCGGCGCATCGATATTGCGGTTGAGCGCATCCTTGGTCAAACGCAGACCCATCGGGGCGGTCGCCAGCATGTCCTCGGCGAGCGCCAGTCCCGTATCGAGCAGCGCGTCCTCCTCGACGATAGAGGAGATCAGGCCGCAATGAAGCGCGCGATCGGCAGTGATGAAATTGCCGGTCAGCAGAAATTCCGATGCGACCGACGCGCCGACCAGCCGCGGCAGGAAATAACTCGATCCCATGTCGCAGCCGCCAAGGCCGATCTTGATATAAGCGGCGTTCATGCGGAGGTTCGGCGCGCCGTAGCGCACATCGCTCGACAGCAGCAGCGAGAAACCGCCGCCGCAGGCCGGCCCCTGGCCGAGCGTGATGATCGGCTGCGGGCATTGGCGCATCAGCTGCATGACTGTGGCGATGGCGCGCTGGGTCTTCCAGCCTTGCTGCACAGGGCCGGCATTCTCGCTGCGTGGCCATGCGCCGGGCGTCAGGTCGAGCCCCGCGCAAAAGGCGCGCCCTTCGCCGCGCAGGATGACGACGCGGATATCGAGGCGCTCCTGAAGCCCGCGAAAATAGTCGGTCAGCGCTGCGATCAGCCCCGCATTCATGGCGTTGAGCTTGTCGGGGCGGTTGAGCGATACGATCTCAATTGCGCCGCGCGTTTCTATCTTGAGTGGTGCTTCGTCTGTCATGGCAATGTGACCTAGCGCAGCCGGGCGACGGCGCGAAGCCTTGTTCGCTTGGCGATGCCGCGTCATAGCAAAGGCAAAAGGAGGATCGCCATGAAAATCAAGGACAAGATCACTGTCGTCACAGGCGCGGCGAGCGGCATCGGCAAGGCGCTGGCGCATCGCTTTCGCGCCGAGGGTGCGAAACTCGTCGTCTGTTCGGACCTTAACGCCGAGGGCGTCGAGGCGACAGCGGGCGAGGTCGGCGGCATCGCCTTCACTACCGATGTCTCGAAGGAGGCCGATATCCGGCATCTGATCGAGACGGTAGAAGCCGATCACGGCCCGATCGACCTGTTCTGCTCGAATGCCGGCATCGGTTTTGCCGGCGGCGCCGAAGTCGCCAACGATCAATGGCAATCGATCTGGGATATCAACGTGATGGCGCATGTCTGGGCGGCGCGGCATCTGGTGCCGCTTATGGCCGAGCGCGGCGGCGGATATCTGCTCAACACGGCCTCGGCGGCGGGTCTGCTCTCGCAGGTCGGCTCAGCGCCCTATGCTGTGACCAAACATGCCGCGGTCGGCCTCGCAGAATGGCTCGCGCTGACGCATGGCGATCAGGGGATCAAGGTCTCGGTGCTCTGCCCGCAGGCGGTGCGGACCGAAATGACGCGCGGCAATGAGGACGGCGTTGCCTCGATCGACGGGATGATGGAACCCGAAGAGGTCGCCGAAGCCTGCGTCCGGACGATCCGCGAGGAGACTTTCCTCGTCCTGCCGCATCCCGGGGTGCTCGATTATATGCGCAACAAGACCGAGAATTACGATCGCTGGATCGGCGGCATGCGCAAGCTCAACCGAGCCTATGGCGGCAACCCCGCGCAGTTCAAGAATTCATAGGGACATATTGCGCGCGCTATCGGTTCTAACGGGTTCTAGCGCCCGGCCTCGTCATAGGCGGCGGCGAGCAATTGCTGCCAGTGCCAGACGCCCGCTTCGCGTTTCGGCGATAGTCGGCCGGCTTCGTAGCAGCCCGAGACCAGTGCTTTCTGCACATGTTCGCAGATCGTCCGGTCCTCTTCCTGCACGCTATCGGAAAAGGCGATGTCCTCGGCCAACCTGCGTTCGGCGCCCGGCGCATAATAGAAATCGAACTCGACGAGGCAGCGATCCTCGCCCTGCGGGACGACGCGGTTGGTTTGCAGCCGCCCGGGCATCACATTGAGCATCGTGCAGGGATAGATGAAGAAATAGAACGCCTCGCCGGCCGCATAGGCGCCGCTATTCTCTCCCATGGGCGCGCGTTGCACTGACCAGAACTCGCCCAGCTCGGTCGTATATTCGGAATAATCGACGATCGCGTTCAGCCCCGGATGGACATAGGGCAGGTGATAGCCTTCGAGAAAATTGTCGACATAGATTTTCCAGTTGCAGACGACCTCGTAGCGGATGGCATGGCGATGGATCATCCCGGCAAACGGATCATCGCCGATATAATCGGCGATCCCGTCGTGCATCGCATCGAAGCCCGGCCCTTCGGCGAACCGTGCATAAACCAGCCCGCTCCATTCTTGGATGTCGATCGGCGCAAGGCGGATAGCGTCTTTGTCGAAGCCCTCGGCCTCGCGCATTTCGGGCGCGCTCAGCAGCTTGCCGTCGAGGTCGTAAGTCCAGCCATGATAGGCACAACGCAGTCGCGATGCGCCCTTAAGGTCGCAGGTTGCTACCGGTCCGGCACGGTGGCGGCAGATGTTGGTGAAGCCGCTGAGCGCGCCATCCTCGCCGCGGATGATAATGACCGGAACATCGGCGATTTCGCGCACGGCCACATCGCCGGTCTCTGCAACCTGTTCGCTGCCCGCGATTATCTGCCAGTGTCGCCCCAGTATTTCACGGAGTTCGACGTCGAGCGTATCCGCGCCGCGATAATATCGCGGATCGAGCGCATGGGCACGTTCGAGCGCGATGCGATCCGCTGCCATTGTCGATCCTTTCGCCGTTTCTCCGTCACGGCGTGGCAAATAGCCGCACGCGGCGCAAGAAGCGCACAACGGCCCGCTTGGCGTTTCGTCCGCAGCGATATATCGCTGGTACTTCATGACCGATCCATCCGCCACCTATCCGCTCGAAGGCCTCAAGGTCCTCGATTTCTCGCGCGTCGTCGCCGGGCCGTTCGCGACGCGGATGCTGTCCGATCTCGGCGCCGAAGTCCTCAAGGTCGAACCGCCCGAGGGCGATCTTACCCGGCGTTTGGGGCGCCAGGGCGAGGGCGTGTCGGGCTTCTATCTCCAGAACAATATCGGCAAACGGAACATCTGTCTCGACCTCAAGACCGAAGGCGCGCGCGATATCGCGCTCAAGCTCGCCGAAAAGGCCGATATCGTCGTCGAGAATTTCCGCCCCGGCGTGATGGAGCGTTTCGGGCTCGGCTGGGACGATCTCTCGGCCGTCAATCCCGCGCTCGTCATGCTTTCGATCTCTGGCTTCGGGCAGCAGGGTCCCGAGCGCGGCCGCGCCGCCTATGCCCCGATTCTCCACGCCGAAAGCGGGCAATTGGCGCGGCAAGCGCAGATAATCGGCGGGCCGGTCGGCGATTATCAGCTTTCGCTCGCCGACACGTACAGCTCGCTCCATGGATTGGTCGGCGTGTTCGCCGCGCTGCGCGTCGCCGAGAAGACGGGTATCGGCCAGCAGATCGACCTTGCGATGATCAACGTGATCCACGCGACCGACGATTATGCGCATTGGGCGCTCGATGGCATCTGGCCCAAACCCGAGGAAAGCGTCGTCTGGGACGCACCCGAGGGACAAAAGGTCCTGATTTCGTCTGACCTCAAATGGCTCTGGCACCTGCTGTCGCGCGACGGTGTTGCCGATCCGACACCCGAGGGCGCCGACCTTGCCAGCAAGATTGCCTCGCGCCGTCAGGCGATCGCCGATTGGGTGCGCGGCCATGATAGCTTCGACGCGCTGACGGCGCAGCTCGACGCGCTCAATCTCGCCTGGGGCCGCGTCCGCGATTTCGGCGAGGACAGTTTCAGCCAGCCGAGCGCCGTCGCGCGCGATGTCCTCGTCGATGTCGAGGACGAACGCGGCGAGCCGCGCCGGACCGTCCAGTCGCCCTATCGCTTCAGTCAATCGCCAAGCGGGATCGACACCGGCGCGCGCCCTTCGAAACGCGGCGAAAACAACGCCGAAGCGCTCGCCGACTGGTTGGGGATGTCGGAAGACGAGGTTTCCGCGCTGACCCAGGCAGGCGTGCTGCAAACCGAGGAATAGAAAGGCCGCGCCATGGATTTCGAACTCGCCGAAGAGCACCGCATGCTCGCCGATCTCGTCCAGCGTTTCGTTCGCGACGAGCTGCTGCCGCTCGAACCGGCGGTCATGGAGCGCGAGGCGAAGGGCGAGGGGAGCTATCTGACCGCGGACGAGCGCGAAAAGCTCGACCGGGTCTCTCGGGACATGGGCTTGTGGAGCCTCGATGCCCCCGAAGACGTCGGCGGGATGGGGATGCCGCATGTCGCGCTCGTCGCGGTCAACGAGGCACTCGGATCGACCGTCGCCTCCTATACGCTGCCGCCCGACAGCCCGAACCTGCAGATGCTGATCGCAGCGGTGAGCAACGAGCAGCAGCGCGAAGCCTATCTCGAGCCCTATGCGCGCGGCGAGACGATTTCGGCGATCGGCATTTCGGAGCCCGGTGCGGGCGCCGACCCTTCGGGCATGAAGACCAGGGCGGTGCGCGACGGCGATGACTGGGTGATCAACGGGCGGAAGATATGGATCACGCGCGCCGAGGAATGCGATTTCACGATCCTGATGGCGTTAACCGACCCCGAAAAAGCCGCGAGCGGCGGCATGTCGGCCTTTCTCGTCGACCGCGATACGCCGGGCTTCAACGTGCTCCGCCGCATCCCGATGCTCGGCGGCGAGTTCACC
>JABDLY010000147.1 GCA_013001755.1 Sphingomonadaceae bacterium | reverse complement strand
GTCGAGCAACGTCGTCGCCGTCCGCCTCTATGAACGCGTCGGCAGCGACGCGATCGCCGAGGCGGCGGCCAGCCTCGGCCTCGATCGCGATTTCCCGGCCAATGCCAGCGTCGCGCTCGGCAGTGCCGATATGCCGCTGATCGACCTCGTCTCGGCCTATGCGACCGTCGCCAACGACGGTTATCGCGTCGATCCGCACGCGCTGCCGCGCGACGAAGGCGGCTTTTTCGAATGGGCATTCGGCAGCGGTAGCGAGCTTTCGCGGCGCGAACGCGACAGCCTTCTCGAACTGCTCGGCGCGGCGATCAGCGACGGCACCGGCCGCGCGGCGCGGCTCGGCATTCCGGCGTTCGGCAAGACAGGCACCAGCCAGAACAGCCGCGATGCGGTGTTCGTCGGCTTTGCCGGCGACCTCGTCGTCGGCGTCTGGATCGGCAACGACGATAACAGCCCGCTCGGCAATGCCAGCGGCGGCGGCGCCCCCGCGCGTATCTGGCGCAGCTTCATGACCGGTGCGATATCGGGTTCCGCACCGTCCCCACAAAGGCGCGAACCCCGCGAAAGCGACGACGGCGGCGACGACGGCGGCGACGATGTCGAAAAACCGCCTGTCAGCATCAATCCCGATGGCTCGATCGATATCGATACCGGCGTCGGCGGCGGGCGCATCGTGATCGGCGAAGATGGGATCGACGTAAAGCCAGACGAGCAGACACGCCGCCGTCTCGACGAGCTCGAACGGATCGGCGAGGATATCAACCGCGCCGCCGAAGAGACGCAGTAAACCGGAATTTGTCATCTATTTTGATGCCGCTCAAGGGCTGGAATATGGGGTAAGCTCGGCGCTCAAATCTCGGGCAGCTTGCCGGGCAAAGGAAAGAGGGTGACGAAGCGACGGGCGAGCGTGCGGTCTCCCGCGATCGTCAACGCACCCTCGCCTTCGAGCGCTTTCAGCGGCACACCGCCATAGACCGCCCCGGCCACTGCCTCGGCCGATCCTTCGAACAGGACATCCGCCTCTCCGGGATCGCCGCGCCGGGTGTCGATTGCGCCCCCCGCAATCCGGGTGACGAATTGATCGTCGCCAAGGCGGAACCCGATATCGGCCTCGATCCCGTCCGCGCGCTCGGCGTCGATCATCGTCCGGAACGACATCATCAGCGAGGCGGCGCTGAGCGGCAGGCTCGGGTCATGATCGGGGTGCCGCGTCGCCCATTTGCCGAGCATCTGGACGATATCTTCCGCTTCATAGCCCCAATCGGTCAGTTCGTAGAATTGCGCGGATACCGGCGGCGGCATCCTGCGTTTCCTGAGGATGCGCGATGCTTCGAGCCCCTCGAGCCGCTGCGTCAAGATTTTGGCGCTGATCCCGGGCAGTCCGGCGCGCAATTCGCTGAACCGCCGCGGTCCGAACATCAGCTCGCGGATGATCAGGATACTCCAGCGTTCGCCGATCAGATCGAGCGCGAAGGCCGTGCCGCAGGCATCGTCATACCAGCGCTTTCGAGCGGTTCGTCGTTCTGACGTTTCTTTTTGTAACTTCATAGTTGCTTTTTGTAACTTACTCTGCAAATTTTATCAAATCCCGAGTCGAAAAGGATAAGAATGATGACCCAGATGATTTTCGTGAACTTGCCGGTGACCGACCTCAAGGCTTCGATGGCCTTCTATGAGGCGGCGGGTTTTGCTAATAATCCGCAATTCACCGACGAGACCGCCGCCTGCATGATGCTCAGCGAGGAAATCTGCGTGATGCTGCTCACCCACGACAAATGGCGAGTCTTTACCGATCGTCCGATTGCCGACGCGCACAAATCGGGCGAAGTGATGCTCGCAATTTCCTGCGACGGCCGCGACGCTGTCGATGCGATGACCGAAACGGCCGGCAAGAACGGCGGCACAGCCGATATCAACGCTAAGCAGGATTACGGCTGGATGTATTCGCGCAGCTTTGCCGATCCCGACGGGCATGTCTGGGAAACTATGTGGATGGACATGGCGGCGATGGAAGCGGCGGAAGGCAGCGAACAACCCGCTGCTGCATGAAGGAGAAGCACAATGACAAAAGCGACGATATGCCTGTGGTACGAAAATGATGCCAAGGCGGCGGCGGAATTCTATGCCGCGACCTTTCCCGACAGCAGCCTCGGCGCCGTGCGCACTGCGCCGAGCGATTTCCCGGCCGGCAAAAAGGGCGACGAACTGACGGTCGAATTCACGGTCCTGGGCCTGCCCTGCGTCGGCATCAACGGCGGTACCGCGTTCCAACAGAGCTAAGCCTTTTCCTTCCAGATCGACACCGCCGACCAAGCCGAAACCGACCGCTACTGGAACGCGATCGTTGAAAACGGCGGGGAGGAAAGCCGGTGCGGCTGGTGCAAGGACAAATGGGGCGTATCCTGGCAGATCACGCCGCGCGTCCTGACCGAAGCGATGGCCAAGGGCGGCGAGTCGGCCAAACGCGCTTTCGAAGCGATGATGCCGATGCAGAAGATCGATGTCGCGACGATTGAAGCGGCGGTGAACGAAGCATGACAATATCCGATACGAAAACCGGAAACTACGAACTCTCGGTGACCCGCCATATCGCCGCCCCGCCTGACAAAGTGTGGAAAGTCATGACCGACCGGCAGGACGAATGGTGGTGCCCCAAGCCCTGGCGCTCGGAAACGAAGGTGATGGAACGGCGCGCCGGAGGCCGCTGGTTCGGCGTGATGCACGGTCCCGATGGCGAGGAAATGCCCAATGACGGCCTCATGCTCGCCTGGGAGGAGGGACGGCGTTTCATCGGCACCGATGCCGTGCAGATCGTCGATGGTGAATATGTTCCCGCCGGGCCGTTCATGATAGGCTGCTGGGAGATCGAGGCCGAAGAATCTGACGGCATTTGGGGCACCCGCTACACCGCCACCGCGCGGCACTGGAGCAAGGAAGCGTACGATCAGCACAAGGAAATGGGTTTCGAGGACGGCTGGGCCGCCTGCGCCGATCAATTGGCCGAATTGTGCGAGAAAGAAGCGGCGGAGGCGTAAATGGCCATCGAACTCAACCACACCATCGTCTGGTGCAACGACAAGGCGGAGTCGGCCGGGTTTCTCGCGCGCATCCTCGGGCGGCCCGAGCCGAAGCCCTTCGGCCACTTCCTCGTTGTCGAACTGGATAACGGCGTTTCGCTCGATTTCATGGAGAAGGAGGGCGAGGTCGCGCTCCAGCACTATGCCTTCCTGATCGGTGAAAACGAATTCGATGCCGTGGTGGCGCGCATCGAGGAAGCCGGACTCGATTATTGGGCCGATCCGGCGCGCACGCGGCCCGGCGAGATCAACCATAATGACGGCGGCCGCGGCGTCTATTTTCCGGGGCCCGAGGGTCATCTGCTCGAAGTGATTACCCGGCCCTATGGCGACGAGGATAACGAGCAGACGAGAGAGACACCATGACCGACACCCAAACCATCAAACCCGCCAAGGACCTCGCCAAGCTCAACCCGGCAAGCTTTCCCAATGAGAGCGACGAATATCGCCGGGCGCGCAATGAACTGCTCGTCGAGGAAATCGAGCTACGCCGCCATATCTGGCGCGTCGGCGAGATGCGCCGCGCGCTGCCGCCGGGCGGCGAGGTGACTGCCGATTACCGCTTCGAAGGGCCGGCTGGGGAAGTCGGTCTCGACGACTTGTTCGGCGACAAGGACACGCTGATCGTCTATTCGATGATGTATGGGCCGGAGCGTGAGAAAGGTTGCCCGATGTGTTCGTCGCTGATCGATAGTTGGGACGGCGAGGCGCGGCATATCGAGCAGCGCGCGGCGCTCGTCGTAATTGCCCGCTCACCGATCAACCGGATTCTCGACTATGCTGGCGAGCGCGGCTGGACAGGCCTAAAATTCTATTCCGATCCGAGCGGCGATTTCTGGGAGGATTTCAACGATTCGCGCGATGCCGACACGCCCGCCTTCACCGTCTTCAAGCGCGACGGCAATACGATCCGCCATTTCTACAGCGCCGAAGGCGGCATGAACATCGCCGATCCGGGACAGGACCCGCATCCGGCCCCCGAATGGAATCCGCTCTGGATCCTTCTCGACATGACGCCCGAGGGGCGCGGCGAGGATTGGTACCCGAAGCTGGATGACTGATGCCCCCCTCAAACCGAAGGAGAAGACCGATGACTTATATCCAGGGATTTTTGATCCCCGTGCCCGAGGGCAAGAAGGACGCCTATCGCAAGATGGCAGTCGATGCGGCGCCGATTTTCGAAGATCATGGTGCGCAACGCATCGTCGAATGCTGGGACGATAACGTTCCCCGCGGCGAAACCACCGACATATATGGCGCGGTAAAGGCGGAAGAGGGCGAGAAGGCCGTCTTTTCCTGGATCGACTGGGAATCGAAGGATGCCTTCGAAAAAGCCCATGATGGAATCGCGAACGACGAGCGCATGCAGGAACCGTCCGAAGAGATGCCGTTCGACGGAATGCGGATGATCTATGCCGGTTTCGAAATGCTCGGCGAGAGCGGTGCCGGCGGCAAGACGGGCTATGTCCAGGGCTATGTCGCGCCGGTCCCCAAGGATAATCGCGCCGCCTATGCCGATATGTGCGCGACGATGCGCGAAGTGGCGGTCGACGCCGGTGCGCTGCATGCGGCCGATGGCTGGTCGGAGGAGATCGAGGACGGCAAGGTCACCGATTTCAAGCGCGCGGTGAAGGCCGAAGATGGCGAAGCCATCGCCTTCGGTTTCGTCGAATGGCCGTCGAAAGAGGCGTATGAAAAGGGATCGTCGGCGATGCGCGAAGACGACCGCATGCCGCCGCCCGGTTCGGACATGCCGCTCGACGGCAAGCGCCTGATCTATGGCGGCTTCGAGGTGATGATGGACACCAGGTCATAGGACTGGCCATATCATGAGGACGTTCGAGGATGAGCGATTCGCATTTTGACCGGGTGGTCAAGCTCGGAACCATGCTTCCCGAAACTTCGGAATCCACATGGTATGGAACGCCTTCGCTAAAGGTGAAGGGCAAGGGCTTCGTGCGGATGAAGGAAAAGATGGACGGTGTCCTTGTCGTCACGGTGCCGATTGGACTGAAAGAGGCGCTGATAGAGGCGGAGCCGGAGAAATATTTCGAAACGCCCCATTATGCAGGATGGCCGGCCATGCTGGTGCGGCTCGACGCGATCAGCGACGATGAACTGCAACGCCGTCTCGAATGTGCTTGGCTGGAAAAAGCTCCCCGGAAACTGGCCACCGGCTACAACAACATGATCGAAGGAGAGAAATAATGGCCGATGTCACTTTCTACACCAACCCGATGTCGCGCGGGCAGATCGCGCGCTGGGCGCTGCACGAGGCGGGCGCCGAATACGACCAGGTATTGCTCGACTTCGGCACGTCGATGAAGGGCGACGACTATCTCGCGGTCAATCCGATGGGCAAGGTCCCGGCGATCGAGCATGATGGCAAGGTCGTGACCGAGGCGGCGGCAATTTGCGGCTATCTGGCGGACGCCTTTCCCGATGCCGGCCTTGCGCCAACCGATGACGAGCGCGCCGACTATTATCGCTGGATGTTTTTTGCAGCCGGGCCTGTCGAAAGTTCGGTCATGCTCAACCATCTGGGCTGGAAACCGACCGGGGAGCAGGAGGCGACGGTCGGCTATGGCACCTACGACCGAGTTATGGATGTGCTCGAGTCGGCCGTGAGCCGCGCCGATTTCATCTGCGGCGATCGCTTCACAATGGCGGACGTTTATGTCGGCAGCCAGGTCGATTGGGGCATCAATTTCGGGACGATGCCCAAGCGCGACGCTTTCAAGGCCTATGCGGCGCGGATGCAGGAGCGCGATGCCTATAAAGCCGCGAAAGAGATCGACAATGCGCTAATCGCCGAGCAACAAGCTGCCGAACAAGGCTGACTGCAAAAACAAGAGACCCGCTCTCTCGGGGGGCATTAGCGAGAGAGCGGGCCAGTCGGGGTAACGTAAATGGGAGGGTTAGCGACCCCGACGCCTGACGGTGCGGCGAGTCGTCGTCCGGCGGACGCCCTGGCCGCGACGACCGGCGGTTACCCGGCGCGTCACGGTGTTTCCGTCCCGATGAACGTGGACATTGCGCCCGGCCACAGTCTGACCATCCGAATTTTGGACACGTTGACGACGGTGGATGCCATTGGGTCCGCGATGGCCCTGTGCACGATATTCGTAAGTTCGTCCGTTGAATCCGGTCGCGGTACCGCGCGAGCGGTAGCGATTGCCTTGCCGCTGACGCTCGCCTTCAAAGCTTCGCGTCTGACCGCTAAAGTTCGTGTGGGTGCCAGACACGATCCGTCCGTTTTCCGTACGCTGCGATTCCCGGTGGCGAGTGGCTTGGGCGCCGTCATATTTCCGGTAGAGCGTCGAATCGAATGTGTGCGTTCCGGCTTCCCGGTCGCGAGTCCATACTCGTTCGCCGTAAAAG
>JABDLY010000113.1 GCA_013001755.1 Sphingomonadaceae bacterium | reverse complement strand
AGAACGAGCTGACCGCCGATGCGGCGCGCGCCGTCTTGCGCGAGGCACCTGGCATCATGCTCGTCGATAAGCGCGAGGATGGCGGATATGTCACGCCCGTAGAATGCGTCGGCGACGGCGCGACCTATATAAGCCGCCTGCGCGAAGACCCGACCCTCGAATATGGGCTGAACCTTTGGTGCGTGTCGGACAATCTGCGCAAGGGCGCTGCGCTCAACGCCGTGCAGATCGCCGAGCTGCTCGGCCGGAAACATCTGCAGAAAGCGGCTTAGTTACTCTACTTGCTCGGGATCTGCAGCGGGAGGCTCCACCTGCTCCTGAGTCGCGTCCTTGGGCACCTTCTTCATTAGCAACACCGCCGGTATCGCCAATATGCACAACCACATGATCAGCCAGAAATCGTCGATATAGGCGATCATCAGGGCTTGCCGGTTGATCTCGTTGTCGAGGATTTGCATTGCCGCTTCGGGCGTCACGCCGAAGCGGGTCAGGTCGATCGAGGGCAATGTCGCCGGCGTGATATGCGCGGCGAGGTCAGCATGGCTGACCTGCTGGAGTCGCGCGGCATAGGTCACGGTTACCGATATCCCGACCGATGCACCGACATTGCGCATCAGGTTGAGCATCGCGGCGGCTTCGGGGCGCAGGCTCAGCGGCAGCGTCACGAATGCCATGGTGTTGATCGGCACAAGGATAAAGCCGATGCCCGCGCCCTGGATGATGCCAACCGTCACAACCGGTTGCCAGCCCATCTGCAACGACCAGCCGGTCATCATCATGCACGACCAGGCCGATATGACCCATCCGATCGCAAGCAATATCCGCCCGTCGATCTTGCGCATCAATCGTGCGGCGAGCCCCATGGCGAAGATCACGCCGATACCGCGCGGCGCCAGCAACAGTCCGGCATCGATCACCGGATAGCCCATCGCCACCTGCAGCATCGGTGCGATCAGCACCATTGTTGCGAACACCAATATACCGGCGATGAACATGTGGAGTGTCGACATGACGAAATTGCGATCACGGAAAATGCTCGGCGTTATGATCCGCTCGCCTCGTCCGGTCGCCATATGGACGATGAACACCCAGAACCCGATGACGATACAGGCAAGGCCGATCCAGATTTCGGCGCTGTCGAGCCAGTCGAGCTGCTGGCCGCGATCGAGCACGAGCTGGAGGCTGGCAATGCCGAGCGCAAGCATGAAAAAACCGAAACTGTCGAAGCTGCGCCGTCTTGTCTTCCGCCCCGGCAGCAGGAAATAGAGCATCGCCAGCACCACCGCGCCGATCGGCAGATTGACGAAAAACACCCAGCGCCAGCTATAATATTCGGTGATCCAGCCGCCGATCAGCGGCCCCATGATCGGCCCGAGGATCGCGCCGACGCTCCAGATCGCCATCGCCGATCCATGTTTGTGCGACGGATTGATGTCGAGCATCGCGGTCTGCGAGACTGGGCCTATAAACGCTGCGGCGATACCTTGCAGGATGCGGAAGACGACCATCTGTTCGAGGCTTGTTGCGAGGCCGCACATCACCGAGGTGACGATGAAAAACACCATCGACCACAGGAAAAGCGGGCGCGATCCGACGCTGTCGGACAACCAGCCGGTAATCGGGATCGCGACCGCGGTCGCCACGATATAGGCGGTCAGCACCCAGGCGATCGTGTCGATCGTCGCGCCGAGGCTCGTCTGCATATGCGGGAGCGCAACATTGGCGATCGTCGTATCGAGGATCACCATCATCATCGCCATCATGATGGCGAGCGTCAGCAGCCCTTTGAAACGAACAGGAAGGAGTGCATCGCCATCAGCATATGGCGCGGGAGCTGTGGCTGCTGCGCGGCTAGCCATCCTTCTGAACCCTTAGCCCCGAGCCTGCCGAAGGGCGTCTATCAGCCGACAGACGGACTTCGACAAGCTCAGCCCTGACGAATTGCCCTGAGCGTGGGCGCTAATCCTCATCGTCCTCAACGGTAACGCGGACATTGGCGCTGAGCCCGGCGATCATCGGGCGCGAGGGTGTGCCTTCGATGCGGATGCGCACCGGGACGCGCTGCGTGACCTTGACCCAGTTGCCGGTGGCGTTTTGCGACGGCAATATCGAAAACTCCGAACCCGTCCCTGCGCCGATGCTCTCGACACGGCCCGCCAGCGCGAGGTTGGGATAGGCGTCGAAGGTGATCCGCGCCTGTTGGCCGATCCGCATCCGATCGAGATCGGTTTCCTTGAAATTGGCTTCGATCCAGGTTTCGTCATTGGCGACGATCGTAACGACGGTCGATCCCGGCGCGGCGACCTGGCCGGGTTGCAGTCTTTCAACCTGGCTGATCGTCCCGCTGACCGGCGCGCGTACGACCGTGCGGCGCAGGTTGAGCAGCGCTTCGGAACGGCGCGCGCGGGCGGAAGCGATCGCCGGGAAGGAGCGACGCCCGCTCGATCTGCCGGCGGCGGCGCGGGCGTCCTGCTGCGCGGCGAGCGCCGCATTGAGCCGTGCCTG
>JABDLY010000101.1 GCA_013001755.1 Sphingomonadaceae bacterium | reverse complement strand
CACGGAAATCCGCGCCAGCTTGAAAAACCTGATCGATACGCTCGTGCGGCTGGGCATCTGGCTCGTTGGCCTGTTTATCGCCGCAGTCGTCGTCATCCCCAGCCTTACCCCCGCCAGCCTTCTGGCGGGTCTCGGCATCGGTGCCGTCGCCATCGGCTTCGCCTTCCAGGATATTTTCGAGAATTTCCTCGCCGGCGTGCTGATCATGGTGCGCGAGAAAATGCGGATCGGCGATGTCATCGAATGCGAAGGGATCACCGGCAAGGTCGAGGCGATCACATTGCGCGAGACCTATGTCCGCAAGCTTTCGAACGAGGTGACGATCGTTCCCAATTCGATCCTGTTCAAGAACCCGGTCGAGATTTTCACCGACGATCCGGGCCGACGGCACGAGGTCGTCTGCGGCGTCGCCTATGATGTCGATCTCGACGAAGCGGCGAAGGTGATCGAGGATGCCGTGAAAAGCTGCGACAGGATCGATCTCGACAGGGGCGTCGATGTCTTCGCCAAGGAATTCAATTCGAGCTCGGTCGATTATCTGATCCGCTGGTGGTCGGGATCGAAGCCGCGCGACGGCCATGAAAGCCGCGACCAGGTTGTCCGCGCCGTCAAACGCGCGCTCGACGATGCCGGGATCGAGATACCCTTCCCCTATGTCACGCACACTTTCAAAGAACCGGTGCCGCTGGGCGCCAAGGAGGAATAGCAATGTTGCGCAGTCTTTTGGGAGCGGCGCTCGGCCGCGCGGCCAGCGAGAAAACGCTGGGCCGGGGAATGCTCGGCGCCGGTCTCGGGCTGATCGCCACGCGTATCGCGACGCGATCGTTTCCTGGCGCCGCGGTGATCGGCGGCGGTCTCGTTGCCAAATATCTCTGGGACAGGAAGCGCGAGCGCGATGCAAGAGAGGCCGACGGCGAAACGGGTTCCGACGATACCGATATGGCCGCGGCCCGCGCGCAGAGCGAAACGACGATGGACGAAACGATACGCCCCGATCCCGCGTCTGCGCCCGACTGACTAAAAACCTGCCTGCAACTCGGCGATTGCGCCGGCGCGGCCGCGCGCCTAACGCGTAAGCGAAGGTCGCGGTCGCTGGGGGAGATCATCAATTCCGATATCCGATCGCCGTCCGGGTCTATCCCGGCGCTCCTTTCTTCTGCGCGTGACCGGCGGGGCGACGCTCGTGCTCGGCGCGGGCGCGCTCGTCACCGGCTGCAAGGATGCCGAAGGCGAAGAGACTTCCGCCGGGCTGACCGATTGCGACAGCGGGTCGAATGCCGATCCGGCGGGCGGCGGGCGCAGCGGCAACAGCACCGGCATTAGCGATAGCGACCAGGGAAATACCGCCGATCCGGCGGGATGCGGCAATGGCGAAGGACCGATAACCGACAGCGATGGCGGCCGTTTTGCCGATCCCGGCGGGCAGGGCCGCGGCACCGAGCGTCACACCGACCGTGATATCGGCCTCGGCGCCGACCCGATCGGGCGGGGCACGGGGCGCGCGCAAAATGGCGTCGAAGACGGTGACACGAAATGAGCGACCAAATCACTGTGGAAACGCCCCCGCAATCCCCATCCGAAACGGACCCGGAAAACCGCATTGCCAGTCGCATACAGGGCTTCGATATCGCCCGTGCGCTCGCGATATTCGGGATGATCACGGTCAACTACCGCGCGACCTTCCCGATCAGCGAAGAAAGCCCGGCATGGTTCGAATGGGCAGCCAATCAGGTCAATGGCCGCGCCGCGGCTTTATTCGTGTTCCTCGCCGGAATCGGCATATCGCTGCTGTCGCGCAAGGCCCGGTTTTCGGGCGACAAGGCGGATATTCGGGCGGATCGCGTCGCTCTGCTGCGCCGCTCGGCATTCCTTCTCGTGATCGGTTTCTGGTTCCGGCAATATTGGGAATATGACATCCTGCATTTCTACGGCGTCTATCTGCTGATAGCCGCCGCCATCCTGACCGTGCCGAACCGGGGCCTGCTGATATTCGCCTTTGTCGCGACGATTGTCTTCCCGTTCATGTTCTACATCCTGCCCGAACATTTCGGCATCGATTTCTGGGGCACCACGAGCGAGTTCAATCCGCGCGCTATCCTCATCGACTATTTCTTCCAGGGCTATCATCCGGTCCTGCCGTGGATCGCCTTTATGATCATCGGCATGATCATCGGGCGGCTCGACCTGACCGACAAGGCGATACGCAGGCGTTTGCTGATCGGCGGCGTTGTGCTGGCGCTGACCGCCGAAACGATCGGTTACATCTTCCTCAACATGGGTGTTCTGAAGCTGTGGGAGGATATTTTCCCGAGCACCGATCTCGAGCAAGCAAGCTATCTGCTCGACAGCTCCGCCTTTCCGCCGATGCCGTTATTCATCGCAGCGGGCCTCGGCTGGGGAATGGCGATCGTTTCGCTGTGCCTATCGCTGGGGGAGCGTTTTGCGGGGCGCGCCTGGATCATGCCGCTCGTCCATACCGGACAGCTCGCGCTGACGATCTACATCGTCCACGGGACGATAGGCGTGTGGGTGGTCGAATGGGTTGGCCACAAGCCGTCGCAGACGCTGACATGGGTGATCGCCTACTCGGCGCTGCTCTATGCGGTATTGATCGTCCTCGCGACATTGTGGCGTCGCCGCTACGAACGCGGCCCGGTCGAGGCGATCATGCGAAGGCTGACCGATAGCTGGAAGAGCGAGATCAATCCCGTTCCTCCGGCAGATGCGGCAAAGCCCGTCTGAAGCGGTCGCTATATCGAAATCCGCGCTTATTATTCAGGCGCTGAGTTCGTAGCTTTCGTCAAGCCATCGCTGCCAGATTTCGGCGGGCAACGGATCTTCATCGGAAAATCGCATGGTAACCCATGGCAGCTTCCCGATTTGATATTTATCAGGCTCGGCAGAGGAAAGTTGTTCGGCTTCGGGTATCGAGGCCTTCAGATTATCGTTTCGAGAATATCGGTCGTTCTCCTTCTCCTTCACAGCGCTGACTGCCACTCGCGAACCGCATCGACCGGCCAGACGAGCATCAGCACGTTGAGCGTCAGGTTGTCGCAAATCATCCAGAGCGTGAACAGCTCGAGCACAACCGCGATGATCACCGTCTTCCAGAAACCGATCCGCCGCGCGACGGCGAAACCCAGCACCATCCAGCCGATATCGGCCATCGAATTGACGATCGAATCGCCCGAATATCCGAATGCCGCCGTCGCCTCGCGATAGCGGTTGATGATGATCGGTGAGTTTTCGAGCAATTCCCACGAAGCTTCTATCGCCACCGCCAGGCAGAGCCGCGTACCGGCCGCGCTGTTCGGCAGCAACTTGATCCCGAGCCAGGCGAACAGGAAGCCGTGGATGATATGGCTGAAGACATACCAGTCGGCGATATGCTGGCTGTTGTCGGGGCCATGGACTTCGCCGACCCAGATTTTTATTTCGCCGTTCTCGGCGATCGGGTTGCGGCCCATGAAGTAAAGGATCGCCGCCGTCGCCGCCGCGATCGCAATCGCTGCGACGATATATTTGCGTTCGGGTAGCCCCACCCGGTATGCCATGCGCTCCCTCCCGTCCGCTTCATTGCAAAGGAAGTAGCCGCGCGCCAAGCGACTTGCGCACAGCGTCGCCGCTTGACCTCAAAAGCGCGGCTTGCCAGTCAGCGCCATGGCCGAACCGATACTCCGCCGCGGGCTGCTCTATGTGCTCTCTTCGCCGAGCGGGGCGGGCAAGTCGACGATCGCGCGAAAGCTGCTTGCGGCCGATGACGAAATTGGCCTGTCGGTGTCGGCGACGACCCGGCCGCAGCGCGAGGGTGAGGTCGACGGCCAGGATTATCACTTCGTTTCGAACGCGCGCTTCGACGAGCTTGTCGAGCAGGCGGCGTTCCTCGAATGGGCGCATGTCTTCGAACGGCGCTACGGCACGCTGAAATCCGAAGTGCGCGAAACGCTCGACGCCGGGCGCGACGTGCTGCTCGATATCGACTGGCAGGGGACGCAGCAGCTCAAACAGGTCGATCCCGATATCGTGCGGGTCTTCATCCTGCCGCCGTCGATGGAGGAGCTCGAGCGTCGGTTGCGCGACCGCGGCACCGATAGCGACGAGGTGATCGCCGGACGGATGCAGCGCGCAGCCGACGAGATCAGCCATTGGGCCGAGTACGACTATGTGCTGATCAACGACGACGCCGATTCCTGCGCGGCGATGGCGATCGACATTCTCCACGCCGAACGGCTGCGCCGCAACCGGCGGACGGGGCTGGTGGATTTCGTCCGCGGGCTGACCGGTTGAAAATGGCGATTGGACGAGATTCCGGCTCCGTTTGTGCCGGACAATCCGACGCGCTATTCGGAGCATTCAAGCGAGGAGTGCTCAGACGGTGATCAGGTAATATTCAAGCCGAGCAGGCCGACGGCCGCCCCATTGAATCCGTTACCGGAGCATCTCATGCAACCGATCATCTATGACGTGGCCGTTTCCATCGACGGTTTCATCGCCGGCCCTGACGGCGACATTTCGAAATTCCCCGAAGAAAACGCAGTTATCGACGACTATTATGCGCGGCTGAACAGCTATGGCTGCGCCATCATGGGCCGGGCAACTTACGAACTGGGCTATCGATTTGGCCTGAAGCCAGGAGATAATCCCTACCCCGGCCTCGAAACCTATATATTTTCGGCCACCATCGAACTCCCCGCCGATAATGAGGTTACGGTCGTTCGCAGCGCCGCGAATGATCTGCTCAAGGAACTGCGCCGCGTGCAATCCGCACCGATTTATCTGTGCGGAGGCGGAGCGTTCGCCGGTTCGCTCCTGGCGAACGGGGCGATCGATATGCTGCGGCTCAAGCGCGCACCGATTATCCTGGGCGGCGGCATCGAGCTCTTCGGCGGAGAGCGGGCCGCGCCTGACATCACGCTCACCGACTCGAAACACTATGCGAACGGCCATCTGTTCCAGCAATTCGAAATGTCCAACCGGGCGTGACGGTCGAGCTGACCGGGGACGTTTCCGCGGATTCTCAAAATTTTCTACCAATATAGGAAAACCCGGCCTAGCCTTGCCGTCGTTAACAGGAGGGCAGTTATGATACGGGTTGTAATCGGGGCGGCGGCAGCCGCGGTGGCGATGTTTATCGTCGGCTTTATTTTCTTCGCGACGCCGCTGGCGAATATCCATGTCGACGGGCTCGAAGACGGCGAGGCCGCCGCGATTCAGTCGGTGCTGTCGGAGAATATCGGCGCCGAAGGCCCGGCGGCCTTTCTCGTGCCCTTTCCCGAAAGCGAGGCGCAGCAGCGCATGTATATCGATGGGCCGACGGCGATGGTTCACTACAATCCCAACGGTTTTGCGATCGGCGATCCGGGGTCGATGCTCGGCGGTTTCGTCCATATGCTGATCGCCGCCTTCATTCTCGGTGCGGCGCTCTTCACCCTATCGGGGCATGTCCGCGATTTCGCCGCGCGAATGTCGATCGCCGCCCTGTTCATCATCGCGACCGGGATTTTCATGCAACTCGGCGATCCGATCTGGTGGCATCAAAGCTGGATGCATCATCTCTATGTCTTCGTTGCCAATACGGTGATGATGCTCGTCGCGGCGTTTATCATCGCGCGCTGGTTCCTGCCGCGCGACAAGGCGGCGGCCGAGACGGCATAGGCTGGAGACCGCTCGCGAGCGTCAAGCAGGTGTCACCTTAAGCGGGCGCCCGGCGGCAATCGAGGCCGTCAGTCGAGCAGCCGCAGGAAACGCATCCCGGCGCCGAATTCGCGGCGCTTGGCGTCGCGCGCCTCGATCGCCTCTTCGTCGTCGCCCCATTGTTCGGATTGCCAGTCCTCGTCGATCCGCGTCGCCGCCCAGGCCGCGTCTTCGTCGAACGCCCGTTCGGCGAGGCCGAGCGCGGCGACGAGCGATCCGCCTATTCGCACCAGCGGCGAGAGGCCGGCAAGGTGGAAGGGGCCGAGGCGCGCGACTTCCTCGCCGAGCCGGGCGACGGTCGGCTCGGGCTGGGGGCGGTGGACGATGCCGGTCGTCGTTTCGAAGGTGACGCCATATTGCTCGCTCGCCCAATCGAGCAGTGGATCCCAGGCCTTGGCCTGCCGCGCGACGAGCTCGACCGGGCTTTCGGCGCGATAGCAGAGCAGGTCGGTCTCGCCATATTTCGCGAGCTCGGCGGCGAAGCTTTGCGGATCGGGCGCGATACGGTCGACCGCGGCATTGGCGAGCCCGGTCAGCGGCATCGAGAGCGGATCGATTTTTTCTTCCTGCCCCGCCCATTCGGCCGCCATCGCATCGGCAAGCTTTTGCGCGGGCACGGCAAGCGGTGCGCGGCCCGGCGTCATCACCGGCTTGCCGTCGAGCGCGATACCCCAGCCGGCATCATTACGGGCGGCTTTGGCTTCGTCGTAAAAGCGTTTCATCGAGCTGCCATCATTCGGGGGGAGGGGTCTTCCATCGCCGCGCAAGGATGATCGGCAGCCATAAGGCTTCGAACGCGCCGAGCAGCAGCAGGGGAACGCCGAGCGCGCGCCAGCCGCCTTCGCGCAATATATCGCCAAAGCCGATCCACATGCCTAGAATCATGACGACAACGCCGGTAAAGCGGCACAGCTGGATCGTCTGGAAACGCGACTTGGCCAGCCGTTCGCGATCTTCGGGGGTCATGGAAGCTCCTTCAGCGCCGGGGCGATGTCGCTCGGATGATCGATCACGATATCCGCGCCCGCTTCGCGCAGTTCATCGGGGCCATGATAACCCCAGGAAACGCCGATGGCCATGATGCCGGCCGCCTTGGCCATCGTCATGTCGAAGCTCGTGTCGCCGATCATCGCGGCGGTTTCGGGCGCGGCGCCGGCATCGGTGATACACGCTTCGATCATCGAGGGGTGCGGCTTGGACGGATGGCGATCCGCGGTGTGGAGCGTAACGAAACGTTCGGTCAGCCCATGATTGCCGAGCACGAAATTGAGTCCGCGATCCGATTTGCCGGTGGCGACGCCGAGCAGCCAGCCCGCGCCATCGAGCGCATCGAGGATATCGACGATGCCGTCGTAGAGCGGTTCATGGACATCCGTGGTCCGGCGCAGCTCCTGAAAGGCGTTTTTGAAATCCTCGACCATCCGGACGTGATGGGTCTCCTCGCCATGCGGATGGAGCGAGCGCATCGCCTCGAACAGGCTGAGTCCGGTAATCCGCCGCGTCGCCTCTCGCGACGGCGGCGTCAGCGAAGACGCCGCAAACGCGTGCTCCATGGCGTCGAAGATCGGCCCCTGGCTGTCGACGAGCGTGCCGTCGCAATCGAAGATGGCCAATTTGTTCATCGGGGCCCGGCTCAACGGCGCTTCCCGCGTTCGCCCGGTTCGCCGCGCCGCCGCCTTTCGCCGCGCCGCGCCTTGCGCTGGTCCTTGGCATGGGCGCGCCCGGCCTTCTTCTTCGCGATCCTGGGATCGAGCGGTGCGGCGCGCTGGAAGGGATTGTCGCCATCGTCGGGCGTGAAGCCGAGCGCATCCATGCTCTTGGTGAAATGTTCAGACAGATCAGCGGTGATATCGAGCTTGCCGCCATCGGGACTGGGCAGCGACAGCCGCCGTGCATGGAGGTGGAGCTTGCGGCTGACCCCGCCGGTCAGAAACGCGTTTTGCCCGCCATATTTGCCGTCGCCGAGGATCGGATGGCCGATCGCCGCCATATGGACACGCAACTGGTGCGTACGCCCGGTGAACGGCTGCAGCGCGACAAAGGCGGCGCTGTTGCCGGCGCGTTCGATGACGCGGTAGCGCGTCCTGGCGGTCTGGCCTTCGGGATCGGGATACATCTTCTCGCCGCCCATGCCGGGCTGCTTGCCGATCGCCAGGTCGATCACGCCCTCGTTTTCCTTGGGCACGCCGATAACGATCGCCCAGTAGATCTTCGTCGTCTTGCGGCTCGAAAAGCTCTTCGAGAAGATCGCGGCAGCCGAAGGGCTGCGCGCGACGAGCAGCGCGCCCGACGTGTCCTTGTCGAGCCGGTGGACGAGGCGCGGCCGCGCCTTGGCGTCGAATTGCAGCGCATCGAGCAGCCCGTCGACATGGTCCTTCATCTTGGTGCCGCCCTGCACTGCGAGGCCAGGCGGTTTGTTGAGCACGAGCGCTGACCGGTCCTTGTGGATGAGAAGGCCGCGCGCGAATTCGATCTGGTCGTCGGTCAGCTCGATCGGCGCGCGCGGGCGTTTGGCATTATGCGGTTTTTCGGCGGGCGGTACGCGGATCACCTGACCTGTTACTATGCGATCGCCCGGCGCGGCGCGCTTGCCGTCGAGCCGCAGTTGGCCGGTGCGCGACCAGCGCGAGACGATGTTGAAGTTGGCCTCGGGCAGATGCCGCTTGAACCAGCGATCGAGCCGGATTCCGTCATCGTCGCGCTCGACGGTGAACTGGCGGACATCGTCGGTGAAGGCCTTGCTCATAGCGCGACCCTGATCGCCCAGAGGCCGACGAACAACGCGGCCACCGCGCCGAGCACCGAAGCGAGAATATAGGAAAGCGCAATGCCGAAATCGCCGCGCTCGATCATATTCACGGTCTCGAGACTGAACGCCGAAAAGGTCGTAAAGCCGCCGAGCAGGCCGATGCCTAGAAACAGCCGCCAGCCTTCGCCCCAATTGCCGCCATAGCGCGCGAGCAAGCCGACAAGTACGCCCATCGCCAGCCCGCCGAGGATGTTGGCGCCAAGCGTACCCCAGGGAAAGCCGGGGCCGAACTGGTGGAGCATGAAACGGCCGAGCAGGAACCGCATCGCTGCGCCAAGCGCACCGCCCGCCATGACAAGAAGGATCGAAGGCATGGGAGGCGTTTAGCGGAGGAGTGCTGCGCCCGCCAGACTCGTCATCGTGGATGTGGTCGACACCTGTGCGTTCTGAACAAGCAATTATCGTCATGCCAGCGAAGGCTGGCATCTATCCCAGACATCGGTCTTGCGATTGCCCAACTGGGATAGACCCCAGCCTTCGCTGGGGTGACGGAGTCTACTGTAGCCTACCGCCCGTTATTGGCGACGATATCAACATTCGTCCCGCCACCGGGCTGCGTGGCGAAGATGATGTAATAGGCGGCTTCGTCGCGGCCGCGATAGCCGCCGAGGACGTTGTCGCCGTGGCGGAGCAGATGTTCGCTCGAATAGCCGGTGCGGATCGCGCGGGTGTAATACCAGTCGATCAGCCGCTCCATATCGGCGCCCGAGCGGAAGCTGACGACGCGGAGGCGGCAGTCCGCCGCGTCATTGCCTGCGGCTTCGATAATCTCGGAGCGCGGATAGGGCCGGAACGCTGCCGGCATACGGTCGGCATAGGCAAGGCTGTAAGTAACATCGCCCGCCGCGCAGCTTGCGCCGCCGCTATTGCCGTCCGAGGCGAGTTCGCCGAGCGTGGTTTCGCCGCGGGCAGCACTGGCGCCGTCGCAATTGCCGCAATCCTCTTCGGTCGCTTCGCGGGCGGCGGGAGCGCTGAGCAACCGGTCTTCGGAAATCGCTTGCTGCGCGCGCGCCTGCATCTCGCGGCTCGCGCCGAACGTATCGGGGACCGGCTGGCCCGACACCGCGTCATTGGGGAGCGCGGCGTTGCGGTTCGATTGGCCGGCGAGATCGGTATCGACCATGATCTGGTCTTCGAGCGCGGTGGTCAGCGCCGGATCGCTATTGTCGGCCTCGCCGAGGATCGCCTCGTCGATCGCCTCGGCGTCGGATTCGCCGCCAAAGCCCTGGGTGCCGCAGGCGCCCAGCGCGAGCGCCAGCACGATGCAGGCTGGCTTTGTGATGTGGTTAACGGCCATGGTCCACAGCTCCCTGATAGAAGCCCGGTTTTTCGCGGCCAAAGGTTACCAAAGCGTTCAGATATATGGTGAACGGGTAACTATTTGGCCGATTTTCTAGTCGTTAACTATTTATCGGCGTTGCGCGCGGCTTGTGCCGTCCGATTTGGATCCCGCGTCGTTGTAGAAACGCGGCTGCCATTCGCGTTGAACCGCCGCGATACGTTAATGCTGGCGCTACGTCGGTAAACCCGGCTCTGCGCGTTAAGCGATGTCGAGCGAATGTCGAAATTGCGGCCTAATGCCTCACGGTAGAAATTCAGCACGGCTATCGGCGTATCGGAGGTTTCGAACCGGATGGAACGTCGGCCGTTGCTGAACTCGTGTTCGCGGACGGCCTCTGCGTCGACCCCCGGATAGGCGGGAACGTTGACACCATAGGCCTTCGAATAATCGAACTCACCGGCCTCATCGCGCGGCATGATCGTAACCCGGCTGCCGCCGCCTTGCGAATCGCGCGAAACCGAAACGGTCGCGCCCTGATCGTTGCTTTCGCCGGCTGCTGACAGGCTCATCGAAGTTATATCGTGATCGTCGCTTTCATAGTATGTTCGGTAGAATTCAGCGACGTCGAAAATATCCGCGCCGGTTTCGAACGACACCGTCTGGCTGTCGCCGCTTGGTTCGCGAACGGCGGCGGCCGATATATCCATGCCCGGATAGGCCGGCGCGCCATTGGCGAGCATTTCCGCCTCGGCTTCCGCCTCGGCTTCGGCTTCATCGCCGTCCTCGGCTTCTGCTTCGGCAATCTCGTCGCCCGCGTCGTCGCCGCCCATTTGCCCGCAGGCGGCCAAGGAAGCCAAGGCAGCGGCCATTGCTATCGTCTTTCGCATGTTTCCCCCTCAATCGGTTACGCCAACGAAGATAGAACTATCCGCCCTCGGATATCAACCGCCGTGACCGGCGATGATCGTCACCGATGTGCCTTGGCCGGGGATTTCGGTGGCGGTGATATGCATGCCGCTTTCGTCGGACCCTTCCGCCGAAATAGCCTGATGCTGGCCCGTTTGCATGGTTGCGCGAACGTCATAGCCGCGCCGTTCGAGCGCGCGGCGATAAAAGGCGATGACGTCATCGGGTGCGTCGGTTGTCCGGAAATTCGTGATCTGACCCGAACCGCCATTGTCGCCCGTCGCGTTGATATTCATTCCGCCATTGCCCTGCGCGCCGGGATAGGCGGGCAACCCGGCCACCGCCGTGTCGCCGCCGGTGTCCGTGGTGACGACGGTTTCGCCATCTTCGTTCGAATAGGTGACGCTGTTGTCGCGATCGCGGCTGATCGTGATTTCCTCGCCATCGGGGCCTTGCGAGACGGTCTCGTCGGAGCCGCCACTGCTGATGCCGCAGCCTGCTAGCGCAAGCGATCCCGTCACGGCGCCCAAAATTGTCATTCGCATCGCAATATCCTCCCGATTTTCCGGCCCGGTTAGCGTTCTAACGGCCTTGATTGACGATGGCGAGCGTATTATATCGACAATACAGTTGGTCGAGGCAAATAGGACAGCTTTATGCTCAATATTATTTCCATCATCATCGGCGTGATCGCCGGCGTATTGCTGCTTCCGGGGCTGATCCCGTTTTTCGGCTGGGTGAACTGGATCATGCTGCCGATCGCCTTTGTCGGGCTGCTCTTCGGCCTGCTTTCGCGCGGCAATGCCGGGCGCAATTTCAATCTGATCATCATCGTGATCGGCGTCGTCCGGCTGTGGCTCGGCGGCGGCTTCTTCTAGGGGCCTAGCCGAAGCCCTCGCCGGCATCGCGCGGCTTGTGCCGGATCAGCCGCGACGTTTCGACGGCGGCCTGGCGGTGGATGACGGCCTTTTGATAGTCCGGATCGGCGACCATCTCGAGAAACGCATGCGCGTTCGGATAATGGGCGACAAAGGCGGTATGCCATATTTCGGCCTCGGGCCCGATGACCATCGCCTGCGGTTCGCCCGACCAAAGGACGGTGCCGCCGACACGCGCGAAGACTGGCCCGCTCTCGCTGCCGTAATTCGCATAGGCTTCCGCACCAGTAAGCCGTTCCGCTGCGAGCGGATGATCGCCGGGATAGGCGGCGGTGTCGCGAAAGCGAACCAGGTTGAGCATGTCGATCGGCTGGTCGCGATCGAGCGCTTTGAACCCATCGAAATTGGCGCGGCTGGGGTCGACATGGTTTTCGGTCATGCGGCGACTGTCGCGGCGGCGATGCCGCCCGGTCAAGCCTCTTTTCCATAAGCTCGCTTAATGGTATGTTGTATCATTATATACAACGAGGGAGAAACAGCATGCGTATCGGGAGAAAAGCCGCCGCCGAACCGATGAAGGAAATCAACACGACGCCGTTGATCGATGTGATGCTAGTGCTGCTGATCATGTTCATTCTCGTCGTTCCGGCGATCACGCACAAAGTACCGATCGACCTGCCGCCGCCAACGCCGACGGTAGGTCCTGAAACGCTCACCGAACGACTCGATATCGTCGCCTCGGGCGCTCTCTACTGGAATGGCGAGGCATTGCCCGTGCGCGCTCTGCCCGAACGGCTCGAGACCATGGTCGCCGATCCGGCGCGCCCTATCCTCCTTGTCCGCACCGATGGCGGGGCGCGCTACGGCCGGGTCGACCATCTGCTCGCGACGATAGCGCGATCGGGCGTCACGCGGATGGCGTTTTCGGGGCATGGCGATTTTGCTGACGCCTTCTAGGTGAAGATGCTAGGGTTCGGTTTCCATTTGATTGAACGGGACTCACAGCAACAATGTCGAAGGCACGATGGATAGCGGCGGCGGCGGCGGGTACGGCGGCGGTCGCCGCAGCAGCCTATTATCTCAACGAACGCAATACCGAAAAACCCGATTACGATCTGCTGATCGACGAGGGAAAATTCGCGCTACGCGCCTATCCCGAAATGGTCGTTGCCGAGACGGTGCAGGCCGGGAGCCGTGAAACCGCAATGGGCAACGGTTTCCGCGTGCTCGCCGATTACATCTTCGCGCGCTCGCGTCCCGGCGAGAAGATCGCGATGACGGCACCGATTTTGTGCGATGCCGATCCCGACAGCGACGAGGATAGCTGGCGGACGCGATTCGTGATGCCCGGGAAATATCGCGAAGACGATCTTCCGCCCGAATCGCCGGGCATGATCGTGACGAAAATGCCGGCGCGCCGTGTCGCGGTGTTCCGCTTCTCGGGCGCGCCGGACGATGATGTGCTTGCCGCCAAAAAGGCGGAACTTGCCGAATGGATGGAGGCCAATTCGCTCGAAGCGGAGGGGCCGGCCGAGTTCGCCTTTTACAATTCGCCCTTCATTCCCGGGCCAATCCGGCGCAACGAGATCTGGATCCCGGTCGCCTGACGAACTTCGGCCAGGCCGAAGCCGTTAGTCGCAGCGCGCGTCGCTGCGATCGATTTCGCGGCCGAGCAGCGCGCCGGCCGCCGCACCGACAACGGTGCCGACAGTGCGGTCGCGTCCGCCGTCGATTTCGCGGCCGAGTAGTGCGCCGACGCCGCCGCCAACGATCAGGCCGACCGTTCCGTCGTCGCGCCGACAGCGATAGCGGCCACGATCGTCACGCCAGATACGGCCATTATAGCCGCGCCTGCGGTCGCGCCGGTCGAGCATAGCGATCTGCTGATATTGCGCTTCCTGCGCACGGTGGCCCCAGGCCGGGGCATGGGCGGGCGGCGCGGCGAGCGCCGGACCGGCCGTCGCAGCCATGGCTATGGCCGCCATCGAGAGGATTTGGGTACGCATGACATTTCTCCCATCAGGAATAAGAACGTCGCGACCTTAACCTATGATCGGGGGTCCGGTTCCATGAACCTCAGGCAACGGCGGTTTTGCGACAGTCGAAGCGGTGGAGCGTGGCTTCGAAGCGGCAAAAGGCGGGCGGTCAGCTTTCGCCGTCGCCGCTTGCGCGCCGGAAATGCTGCCGATTGCCGAGCCGCCATGTCTGGCCGCCATCGTTCGACATCTCCATGCGTGAGCGGAAGCTGCCGGGCTGAACGTCGAAGCGCGAAAAGCGCAGCATCAGCGTCGTCCCGTCGGCCATCGTCACATTGGGCGTCGTCCGCATTTCGCCGGTTTCGGGACCGGTCATCGTCCAGAGCCGCCCATCGGCTCCGACCGACACCATCTCGATCTCGTCGGTAGACGGCCGCACATAGAAGAGAATACCCGATGCCTGGTTCCATTCGGGGATTGTACTCATCCCCTGGACCACCCGATCGGGCACGATCCAGCCGAAGCGATATTGCCCTTCGGCGGCGCCGGCCACCGACCCGTTTTCGCGGATAAACTCGGTCGTGACATCCCATAGGCCGATCGCCTGGCGCAACTGCTCGACCGCCGCTTCGGCCGGCGGATCGGGATGAATCTCCTGTGCGATGGCGGGCTGCGAAAGCGCGCCAGCGGCCAGCGCGGCCAGCGACAAGAAAAAGCGCATCATCGGTCTCCTCGATCGATGATGCGCTTATGGCGGAAATCAGGGCCCACCGCCTAGGGCTTTCGATGAAAAGCCGGTGGCTTCTGGCGAATTACCGGTTGCCGCCTATCGTAACCAGGCCGCTGCGATAGCCGCGCTCGGCCATTTCACCGGCATAATCGTCGGCGGCATCGGCTATCTCGCGAACATATTCGGCCCAGGCATCCTGCTCGTCTTCGGGGTCGGTCGCGCGGCGCAGATCGCTGTACAATTCGGCCTCCGCCTCTTCAAGATCCGAGCGATAATCATACCAGTAATCGTTTCTGATATTGGCGATCGGCGCGTCGAAAGTCACCGCTTCGTCGACCGAGGCGGGAGGGTTGCCGACCTCCGGGTGCGCGCCGAGCGGCGCCGCGGACATCGCGAGAGCAAGCGGGGCCATGGCGAGGGGGATAAGGGCAGTACGCATGATACATTCTCCTTCCGCACGCTCAACGCGGCACCGGCCCCTATCGGTTCCTGCCCCGCGTCGGTCCGTTTACCTGTCGCGGTGAATTGCGTTATTCAGGGCCGGAAGCAGCACTGGGGAGAATCGCCATGAACCGCGACGATCGTATCGACGCCTATATCGAGGATCGCACCTTGCCCTTTGCACAGCCGATATTGCGGCGGATCCGCGAGGCCGTGCACGCGGCAGACGACGAAATCGAGGAAGATATCAAATGGGGCGCGCCGGCGTTTCTCCATAACGGCCGCACGCTGGCGATCATGGCGTCGTTCAAGAGGCATGCCGTGTTGAGCTTCACCCGCGACAAGGAGCTCGATTTTGCCAAGGCCGGGCTGAGCAGGAAACCCGGCGAGGCAATGGGGCTGCTCGGCAAATTGAAAAGCGAAGATGATGTGCCGGGCGATACGCAGATCAAGGCGTTGATCGAACAGGCGATCGCGCTTGAAAAGGCGGGTCCGGCGAAGAAGAAAGCCAAGCCTGTCAAGGTGCCGCCGATGCCCGAGCCCTTAGCCGATGCGCTTTCCGCCAATCCCAAGTCAAAGGAAGTTTTCGACAATTTCCCGCCCGGCGCGCAGCGCGATTATGTCGAATGGGTCGCCGAGGCCAAGCGCGAAGCGACCCGCGACAAGCGCATCGCCACCGCCATCGAGTGGCTGGCCGAGGGCAAGAAGCGCAACTGGAAATATGAGAATTGCTAGGAGCGTCTACTCCGCGGGTTCGTGCGCATAGCTGACGACGCGGGCGAGCCGCCAGCCATTGTCGGTGCGCTGCCAGACATGGAGGAAAAGCGCCGTTTCGCGCAAAATTTCGCTATCTTCGTCGCGCACTTCGTAGAAATTATGGCGTCCCGTCTGCACCGCGCCATAGGCACCAAGCGGTTGGACCTCCATGGTTCCGGCGATCAACTCGCGTCGCGCGGCCATTTGCTCGCCGGTCGCGATGGCGGTGCAATTTTCGGCGATCCCGGCGGCGAAATCGGCGCCATTGTCGGCGACCATCCCGCCGCGATCATGATAGAATTCGAAATCGTCGGCGACGATCGCGCGCACCGCCGCGGCGTCGCAATCCTCGAACGCCGCCGCGAACAGCGCGATATCGAGCTCGGCGAGCCGCGCGGCCTCGCCAGGTGCGATCCGCGGCATCGGTTCGACCTGGGCGGCGGCGGGAAGCGCGAAAGCCGAAACGGCGAGAGCGGCAAGGGTCAGGATACGCATAACAAACTCCATTAATTTCGGGGCAATTGGCGAGCGATACAGCGCCGCCCGGCCCGGTCAAGCATCGCGGACGCCGGTCCGCGCAAATCCTCCATTTCGGTGCGAAAGCGGATCAGGTCGCGCCGGTATCGGCGGGCCTTTGCCGTTATGCGCCGGTTCGTCTTTCCGCGAACCGGAGGCGGCGCTTGGCCCACCATCATCGATCCGATCGCCGGCCGCGCCGGGCTTCGCCAGACAGCCGGGGCAGGTTGGGCGGCGGCATGATCGTCGTCGCGGCACTGATCGTCATTGTTGCCGTCTGGATCGCGCTCGACTGGTGGGAGCGGCCCGCCGCTCCGTAACGCAACACCGCGCTATCGCCCGTTACCGCCCCGAATGCCCGGGCGCCCGACATCGCCTCGCGCCGCGTGACGTTCAGTATCTGCGGATCGGGGCCGCGGATCGATTGCGTCGTCGATGGCGATACGATCTGGATGGACGGGCAGAAGATCCGCCTGCTCGATATCGACACGCCCGAGATATCCCGACCCCGCTGCGCGGCCGAGGACCGGCTCGGCCAGGCGGCGAAATACCGGCTTCATACGCTGCTCAACGCCGGGGCCGTGACGCTCGAAAGCGAAGGCCGCGACCGCGATCGATACGGGCGGCTGCTGCGCCGCGTCTATGTCGACGGCAGCTCGGTCGGCGATATCCTGATCGGCGAAGGGCTCGCTCGCCCCTATGACGGCGGGCGGCGGAGCTGGTGCGGATAAGCCGCGCCCGGCGGCTATTGCTTTTCGAGCAGCGCGATCTCCTTGCTCTTGGTCAGCCAGAAGGCGGCGAACACCCAGATGCCGACGGCCTCGACCGCGAGGATCACCGGAAAGCCCTGCGCGTCGGCCGCGCGCGGGGCAATCTGGAAGATCGCGAATATGCCGGGCGGCAGCAGCACCATCAGCGCGCCGATCACGCGATAGCTGTTGGCGAAGGCGGCGCGCCGCGTCTCGTCCTTCATCAGCTGGAGCGTGTCCTTGTAGCGGAAGATGCAGACATAGGCGATCGCGAGGAAGAAGATCGCGGCGCTGATATAATGGACGCGTCCGCTGATCGTCGCCGCCGCGTCCTCAGGCCAGTCCATCGGGAACAGCGACACCGTCAGCGCGCTGAGGCCGGCGATATTGAGCGCGATATTCTCGCCGTCCGAATAGCCCTTGTAGAAGACGAGGAAAGCGCCGACCGCCCAGAGCACGCCGGTAAACACGGTGCGCGTGCCTCGGGCATCATGGTGGTAATAGGCGCTCAGCGATCCCTGGATATCGCCCAGCCCGCCAAGCGCCATCAGCACCAGCGGAAAGACGAGCGCGATGATCAACATGTTGCGTCGCAATTCAAAATAGCTCGCCGAAATATTCGCGCCGATCGAATCATCTTCGGCTTCGGCTTCGGCTTCGGCGCGCGG
>JABDLY010000099.1 GCA_013001755.1 Sphingomonadaceae bacterium | reverse complement strand
CCCATTAGGGTGCACAATGTGGGAGGCCGGGAGGGGGAGCGGGCCGGTGCCGCGATTTTCCGTCAGGAAAATTCTGACGATAGAAAGTCGCGCCGCGCGACTTTTCGCGACGCTAAACCCTTGGAATCTCAGGAATGGTGCGGTCGAGAAGACTCGAACTTCCACGGGCGTTAGCCCACAACGACCTCAACGTTGCGCGTCTACCAGTTCCGCCACGACCGCACACATAGGAAAACCGGGCAAGCGCCCGGTCTCTGGCAGGGGCGTGCCTCTAGCAAAGCGGCTGGCCCGGCGCAATGCCGGATAGCGCCGCCGCGCGATTGGCGGGTGCTGTTGCGATCCGGCATCGCAATTTAACCTTCTTTTTACGTAGCTTAACCATCTCTTTACCTTCTCGCGCCCGATCGGACGCGATAGCCGGACATGCATGATCACCGCACTTCTCCTCATGCTCGCCGCGCCCGACGCCGGCGCCTCGGTTCAGGCTCAGGCAACTGCCACCATCGTCAGCGCCGAACGGATCGATTTCGCCCGGCTCGACGCAGGCCAAGCCGAGACGGCCGCCGCGCAATTCTCGTTGATCGTCGAGGGTCCCGATCCGGCGATCGGCGGCAATGGCGAAACCCGCCTCGTCGAATTCCAGTAGAAGCCTTTCAATAGAGGAACATCGGCATGCCTTGGATGCGCAGGAATTTCGCGCGATAGGCCTCGGCATCGTACATGTTCGCGACATCGACGATCTTGTCGCTTTCGAGCAGTTTCGCGATCGGCAGATGGCAGTAATTGCCGTCGGTCAGCGCGACCATCCGCCCATCCGTGCCATCGGCGAGCAATTCGACCGCGAGACCGCCAAAGGCGAAACCGACCATCCGGTCGAGCGCGTCAGGTTCGCCCGCGCGCATCAGATAGGCGAGCTCCTGCACGATCGTGCCGATCCCCGTTTCGGCCTCGATCGAGCGCGCGATTTGCGTGCCGATGCCGATAGCGTCCCGGGCCGTCGAGGATTGCCCGATATCGGAATCCCGCGCGCCGCCTTCGATGCTCGCGCCTTCCGAAACGATGCAGATCGCATAGCGCTGAGGATGGCCACGTCGGTCTTCGACGAGCAGCGGCAACAGCTTGTCGAGCGACACCGGGACTTCGGCGATAACCGTGCGGTCGGCCTGGGCGAGGAAGCCCGACAGCAGCGCCGTCTCGCCCGAACGCCGACCGAACAGCTCGATCACGGCGATCCGCTCATGGCTCGCCGAGGTTGTCCTGAGCGCATTTATCGATTCGACCGAGCGGCTGATAGCGGTCGAAAAGCCGATGCAATAATCGGTGCCATGGACGTCGTTATCCATCGTCTTGGGCACCGATATGACCGGAAATCCTTGCGCCGAGAGATGCGCGGAAAAACGCAGCGTGCCGTCTCCGCCGAGCGTGATCATCGCATCGATGCCGAGCCGGTCGAGGACGTGGAGGACATGGTCGGTGCGGTCGCCCTCGGGCTGGGTGCGCGGATCGGTGCGCGAAGTGTGAAGGATCGTCCCGCCGGTGCGGTCTATCCCGCGCACCTTTTCACGGTCGAGCGCCCATGTCTGCGCGTCGATGCTTTCGGGCACATCGGGATCGATGAGAAGAAAACCCTGCCAGCCGCGCCTGAACCCGGTGACCTGCCAGCCGCGCTCGAGCGCTGCCAGCGTGATCGCCCGGATACAGGGATTGAGCCCCGGCACATCGCCGCCCCCGGTAAGGATGCCTATGTGGATAGTGGTTCTCCGCTGATCAATGACCGAACTCCCTAGATCCGATGGGGCTGAGCCTGTCGAAGCCCTGTGCTTTCTTTTTCAATGTCGAAAAGTGAAGGGCAGCCCTTCGACAAGCTCAGGGCAATCGGTTATCAATAAACGCCAAATCCCTATTCCCCGCCATCGGAGACGAATTGCAGATTGAGCTCCTCGGCGGTGCGCGGAATATCGATCTCGGCCGAATTGAATTCGACCATTTCGCGCGCCGGAAGGCTGCGTTGCGGGGCCTGGATCGTCCAGTCGTAGACGACCGCGCCCTGCGCGTTGCGGAGTTCGGCGCGGATGTCGGGAACCGGCTGTTCCTGATCGGTCATGTTGACGATACGGCCCGAGATCGAGAGCAACTCGTGGCCGCTCGCCAGGATCCGCCGCTCGGGGCGCCGCACAAGCTGGACGTCGAGCGCGCCATCGGCGTCCGCGCCGCCGATCCCGAGCCGCGACGCGAAATCGGGCGGCCCGAAAATCGCGACAGCCGCCACGGTGCCGCCAAGCAGCACGAACAATCCGATCGCAATCGCGGTCCACATCTTCGCCGGATTGCGCCGCGCCTTGAAGGGCGGTTCGGGCGCGAAGGGATCGCTCAGGTCGCGTCGCTCGCGCCGGAAAATCGACCAGCGGCTCGCGACCGGTTCATCGTCGGGCGCCACCTCGGGTTCCGATATGGCCGGGTTGGGCGGCGGCGGTGCGTCGTCCTCCGAAATTTCGGCAAAATCGCGCTGCACGGGATCGGCGGGAGCTGGAGGCGGCACCGGCGCAGGGGGCGCGACGGAAGCGGGCGGCTCGGACCCGGGAACCGCCCCGGGTTCGGCAAACCAGCTTTCGCGGCATTTGGCGCAGCGCACCTGACGGCCTTCGACGCCGATTGCGGTATCGGGGACGACATAGCGCGTCGAGCAGGCGGGGCATTGGAGGATCATCGAAGGGACCGGGCGCCAGTCTGTTGCATAGGTTCGAGCGATCTAGGCGGAGCGGGGCCATGCTGGCAAGCGCGCTATCCATCATCGGCACGATCATCGCGGCAATGTGTGATTCGGGACCCGCCCATCCGGCTCGCCGAAACGTCTGTAGCGAAATGCGACAATGTACATTGCTGTTTCGCAGCCGCTTTACGCCCATGGCGCGGCTGTGCGATGTCGGTTGGACGATGGCGTCCAGAATTGCCCAGTTCGAAAATGTCGGGCTGCGTTACGGCACGGGTGCCGAAACGCTGTCCGATATCAGTTTCAGCCTCGACGAGGGCGGGTTCTACTTTCTCACTGGCCCGTCGGGCGCCGGCAAGACGTCGCTGCTCAAACTGCTCTACCTCGCGCTGCGGCCGAGCCGCGGGCTGATCCGGTTGTTCGATGAGGATGTGGTGACGCTGGCGCGCAGCAGGCTGCCCGGTTTCCGCCGCAGGATCGGCGTCGTCTTCCAGGATTTCCGCCTCGTCCCGCATCTGTCGGCGCATGACAATATCGCGCTGCCGCTGCGCGTTGCCGGGGTCGCCGAAAACGATATCGAGGCGCCGGTCAAGGAAATGCTGTCCTGGGTCGGGCTTTCAGACCGCGCGAGCGCGCGGCCGGCGACGCTTTCGGGCGGCGAGCAGCAGCGCGTGGCGATCGCGCGCGCGGTGATCGGCCGCCCCGAAATCCTCGTCGCCGACGAACCGACCGGCAATGTCGATCCCGAAATGGCGGCGCGGCTGCTGCACCTGTTCGATGCGCTCCACAAACTCGGCACGACGATGGTCGTCGCGACGCATGATATCCACCTGCTCAGCCGCGTCACCGATGCGCAGATGATGCGGCTCGACGGCGGCAAGCTCGACGACCCGACGGGCGCGCTCAAGAATCCGCCGCGCGAACCGCGCGGCAAGGCGCGGGGCGGCAGTGCAGAGGGCGAGAAATCGTGAATATCCCTTTCCTGAGCGCCAATGCGGCCGAGCGCCGGTTATTGACCGAAGGGCGCCTCTCGGGCCCGATGCCCTGGGTGATTGCGATCATGATGTTCCTGACGGTGTTGGCGGCGGCAGGCGGCCTCGGCCTCGCCCATGCCGCGCGCAACGTTACCGACGGCATCGCCCAGCGCGTTACCGTCCAGATTATCGAAGCCAATCCCGATGAACGCGAAGCGCAGACCGAGCGCGCGATCGAGGCGCTCGGGCAGCTCGAAGGCGTGTCGGCGATAGAGCGCGTGCCCGACGAGGAAATCGATGCGCTGCTCGAACCCTATATCGGCGTCGGCGGCCGCGAAGAAGGCATTCCGGTTCCCGCGCTTATCGATGCCGATCTCACCGAAGCAGCGCATGACCGGCTCGAGGCCATCGAAGCGGGAGTCCGGCAAGTTGCCCCTGCCGCGCGCATCGACGATCATGCGCAGTTTCTCGCGCCGCTGACCAGTTTGATCGGTTCGCTGACCTGGCTGGCGCTGGCGCTCGTGGCTCTGACTGCGGCGGCGCTGGGCGCGGCGGTTATCCTTGCCGTGCGTTCGGCGCTCAACACGCATAG
>JABDLY010000092.1 GCA_013001755.1 Sphingomonadaceae bacterium | reverse complement strand
TCGCCGAACAGCGCCAGCGCACCAGCTTCAATCGCTTCATCGGGCGTCATCAGTCGCGTCATCACGGGCGCGTTGCGGCGAATCTGTGCATTCACATCGGCCTCTATCTGGGCGATCTCGTCAGACGTCATTGCAGCGGGTTGCGAGAAATCGAAACGCAGATGATCTTCGGCGACAAGGCTGCCTTTTTGCGTAATATGTTCGCCGAGACGGTGGCGCAGCGCGGCGTGCAGCAGGTGCGTCGCGCTGTGATTGGCGCGAAGCCGGGTGCGGCGGTCGTCATCGATGGCGAGGTGCACGACATCGCCGGCCGCGAGTTCGCCTCGGGCTATTTTGGCGTGATGCGCATGGAGACGGCCGAGCGGCTTTGAAGTTTGCGTGACGTCGGCACGCAGCCCGCTCTCGGATGTAATCGTCCCGGTGTCACCGGTCTGTCCGCCACTCTCGCCATAGAATGGCGTTTGATTGGTAATGACGATCACTTCATCGCCGCTGCCCGCGCGATCGACGCGCGCGCCATCGCGGACGAGGGCGAGCACCTGTCCCTCGCCTTCGCTGCCGGCATAGCCGGTAAATTCGGTGCTGCCGTGCTCGTCGGCGATGTCGAACCAGATGGTTTCCGAAGCCGCATCGCCCGAGCCCTTCCATGCCGCGCGCGCTGCCTCGCGCTGCGCATCCATTGCCGCATCGAAGCCCGCACGATCGACGCCCAAGCCGCGTTCGCGCAGCGCGTCCTCGGTCAAATCATAGGGAAAGCCATAAGTATCGTAGAGCTTGAACGCGGTTTCTCCGGCCAAAATACCGCCTTCACCCATATCGCCGACGGCTTCGTCGAGCAGCTTGAGTCCCTTGTCGAGCGTCTGCCGGAAGCGCGTTTCCTCAAGCTTGAGCGTCTCCTCGATCAGCGGTTGGGCACGGACGAGTTCGGGGAAGGCTCCGCCCATCTCCGCGGTCAGCGACGGTACGAGCCGGTGCATCAAGGGTTCGTCCGCGCCAAGGATATGCGCATGGCGCATCGCGCGCCGCATGATCCGGCGCAGCACATAGCCGCGCCCTTCATTGGCGGGCAGCACGCCGTCGGCGATCAGGAAGCTCGTGCTGCGCAAATGATCGGCAATCACCCGATGCGAGGCGGCGTGATTTCCATCGGCGGGAGTATGCGTAAGCTCGCTGCTTTCGGCGATCAGCGCCTTGAACAGGTCGATATCGTAATTGTCGTGCGATCCTTGGAGAACGGCGGCAACGCGCTCGAGACCCATGCCGGTGTCGATCGACGGTTTGGGCAGATCGGCGCGTTCGCCGTCCTCGCCCTGATCATATTGCATGAAGACGAGGTTCCAGATCTCGACGAAACGATCGCCATCCTCGTCGGGCGATCCCGGCGGACCACCTGGGATATGATCGCCATGATCGTAGAATATCTCGCTGCACGGTCCGCACGGTCCGGTATCGCCCATCGACCAGAAATTGTCCGCCGTCGCGATACGAAAGATGCGGTCCTCGGGGAGTCCCGAAATCTTGCGCCAGAGGTCGAAGGCGTCATCGTCGTCGTGATAAACGGTTGCGGTCAACCGGTCGGGCGATATTCCCCATTCCTTGGTGAGCAACCGCCAGGCAAGTTCGATCGCCTGCTCCTTGAAATAGTCGCCGAACGAGAAATTACCGAGCATTTCGAAAAAGGTATGATGGCGTGCTGTATAGCCGACATTGTCGAGATCGTTGTGCTTGCCGCCGGCACGCACGCATTTTTGCGAGCTTGTCGCGGTCGAATAATCACGGCTTTCGAGGCCGGTGAAAACATTCTTGAACGGCACCATGCCGGCGTTGACGAACATCAGCGTCGGATCGTTATGCGGCACGAGCGGCGCCGACGGCACTAGCGCATGGCCATCCTTCTCGAAAAATTCGAGGAAGGAGCGGCGTATGTCGTTCGTCGAAGTCATCGCCGCGATTTAGGGGGGCAGTGCGATTGCGGCAAGCACAGCCTGCTTATGCATAAGCATAGGCGCCGCCGCGTTCGAGGGCGCGCTGATAAGCGTCGCGGGCATGGATCGTCGCAAGCCAGGTCGTGAGATGGGGGTAGCTGTCATCAAGGCCGCCGCGCTGGCGCGCCGCTTCGAGTGGAAAGCTCATCATGATATCGGCGGCGGTAAAGCTCTCGCCGGCGAACCAGGGACGTGTGGCAAGTTCGCTGTCGAGCCATATCAGATGTTCGCCGAACATCTTCAGCAAGGTGCCACGCGCCGGGCGGCCGAGGATGCCGAGGCGCTGGACGATCAACAGAGCGAGCAGCGGCGGCATCATCGAGCCTTCGGCATAATGGAGAAACTGGCGATAGCGTAGCGCTTCGTCGACATGACTCGGTGCGCCGAGTTCTCCGCCCGTTTTGGCGACGAGATATTCGACGACCGCGCCGGTCTCGATGAGCGTCTTGCCGTCGGTCTCGATCATCGGTGATTTGCCGAGAGGATGGATAGCTTTGAGCGCTGGCAGCGCGAGCATCGTTTTCGGATCGCGTTCATAGCGTTTTACCTCATAATCGAGGCCGAGTTCCTCAAGCAGCCACAAGATGCGCTGCGATCGCGAGTTTTCGAGATGATGGACGATAATTGTCATGATGTGGCCCCTGTTCCGACAGCGCAGAATGGCGGCTTGCGTTCCAAAAGCAAAGGGCCCGCCTGGTCGGCGAGCCCCCGCTTATTTGGTATGTGCTAAACCGGTCGGCGGTTAGGCGTCGTCATCCGCGTCAGGGCCGGTCATCATCTCTTCGGCGACCTCCTCTTCCTTGCCGCGGATAGCTCTTTCGAGCTGGTCGCAAATTTCCGGATTTTCCTCGAGGAAGGTCTTTGCGTTTTCGCGGCCCTGGCCGATCCGCGTCGAATCATAGGAAAACCAGCTGCCCGATTTTTCGACGATTCCGGCCTTCACCCCAAGATCGAGAATCTCGCCGGTCTTGGAAATGCCGCGACCGTACATGATGTCGAACTCGACCTGTTTGAACGGCGGTGCGACCTTGTTCTTGACCACTTTCACGCGGGTGGCATTGCCGACGACTTCATCGCGATCCTTGATCTGGCCGATGCGACGGATATCGAGACGCACCGAGGCGTAAAATTTGAGGGCATTGCCGCCCGATGTCGTTTCCGGGCTGCCATACATGACGCCGATCTTCATCCGGATCTGGTTGATGAAAACGACCATGCAGTTCGAGCGGTTGATCGAGCCGGTAAGCTTGCGCAGCGCTTGGCTCATCAGCCGCGCCTGCAGGCCGACATGGCTGTCGCCCATTTCGCCTTCGATTTCGGCGCGCGGCACAAGCGCGGCCACCGAATCGACAACAAGAATATCGATAGCGCCGGACCGCACCAGTGTATCGGTAATCTCGAGCGCTTGTTCGCCGGTGTCGGGCTGCGAAATAATCAATTCGTCGATATCCACGCCAAGCTTTTTCGCATAACCGGGATCGAGCGCATGCTCGGCATCGACGAATGCCGCTGAGCCGCCGGCTTTCTGGGCTTCGGCAATAACGTGGAGCGCGAGCGTCGTCTTGCCTGAGCTTTCCGGGCCATAAATTTCAATGACGCGCCCTTTGGGCAGACCGCCGATGCCGAGCGCGATATCAAGGCCGAGCGAACCGGTTGAAATCGATTCGATATCCAACGCCTCGCGCGATCCCAATTTCATCGCCGAGCCTTTGCCGAACGCCCGATCTATCTGTGCGAGCGCCGCATCGAGCGCTTTTTGCCTGTCCATATTGCTCTTACTGCTTCCGGAATCGATGACTTTTAGCTGGGCCGACATAGCCTGTTCCCCTCATATGTTCTCTGCGCTGATCCTTCAACGTGCGAACGATGTATATGATTTGTTCTTGTAGAACAAGTAGGGAACATAATTTTATGCGAAGGCGGCATTAATCGCGGTTTCTACCGCGTCGAGCGTGTAGGGTTTACTCAGATAGATACGGCCGGAATGACGTTCGGGTGGCTCTTCGAGCTGCCCGCCGCTGGCGAGCAGAAACGGAATCCCGGCTTCGTGGAGCGCGTCGGCGACCGGCCAGCTGGCTTCGCCATGACGAAGATTGACGTCCACAATGGCGATGTCGCAACTGCTGTTGGCAACAGCCGCCAGTGCATTTTCGACCGTGTCGACCGTTTCACAGATTTCATACCCGAGCGTTTCGATGAAGTCTTCCAACATCATCGCGATCAGGGGTTCGTCTTCGATAATCAAAATACGTTTGCTGCTCATAACTCACATTCAATAGAGAAAATCTGGCTGAAGCCTATTTAATTAAGCGCCAAAACGGCACTCAATCATCAGACGAACTGACAATTTTATGCACGGCTTCAGCAAGTTGTTGGACCGAAAAGGGTTTTGGCAAAAAATGCACTTCTTCGAGATTTATCGAATCGCGTAATTGTTCTTCGGCATAGCCCGACATGAAGAGAATCGGCACGTCGGGTAACGTCTTGCGAAGCTCGCGTGCCATTGCCGGTCCGTCCATTCCCGGCATGACAACGTCGGACAATATGAGATCGAAATCCGGATTTTCACCGATGATCTCGAGCGCCCGCTCACCGTCTTCGGCGCTCGTAACCTGATAGCCTTGCCGGGCAAGCGCGCGCTCTGCAACTGCGCGAACCATATCCTCATCCTCTACGACCAGAATGTTGCCGCTGCCCCAAAGGTCGTTGCTGTCCTGCTTCGCCTCGGTGGCTGGAGCCGCGCTGGCAGGTGCCTCTCCGCGATGCACGGGCAGATAGAGCGTAAAGGTCGTGCCGATGCCCAGCTCGGAATCGGCGAAGATAAATCCGCCCGACTGTTTGACGATGCCGTAGACTGTCGACAGGCCGAGGCCGGTCCCCTGTCCCACTTCCTTGGTTGTGAAAAAGGGCTCGAAGATTTTCGCCAGCGTGTCGGGCGCAATGCCGATACCGGTATCGGATACGCTGAGCGCGGTATATTCGGCCGCGGGCATGATATCGATGCCCATCGCTTCGACATCGGACGGGCTGACGGTGAACGTCTTGAGCGTCAGCATTCCCTTGTCGGGCTTGGCATGCATCGCATCGCGCGCGTTGACGGCAAGATTGACGATTACCTGTTCAAGCTGCCCGGGATCGGCGCGGACGGGCCCGAGGTGGCGCCCATGATGGACTGCAAGCGATACGGTTTCGCCAAGCAGCCGTTTGAGCAGGTTCGAGACTTCGGAGACGACGTCGGGAAGCTGAAGAACCTGCGGTCGCAGCGTTTGCTGCCGCGAAAAAGCAAGCAGCTGGCGGGTTAATCCGGCAGCGCGGTTCGAGTTCGATTTGATTTGCTGGATATCGTCATAATCCGAATCGCCCGGTCCATGGCGCATCAGCATCAGGTCGCAATGGCCGATAATCGCGGTCAGAATGTTGTTGAAATCATGCGCGACGCCTCCGGCGAGCTGGCCTACCGCCTGCATCTTGGTCGCCTGTGCAACCTGGCGCTTGAGCTTCTCGTCTTCGCTATTGTCCTTGAGGCCGAGCAGCACCGCCGCGTCGCCAAGCCCGCGCGCTCCGGCGACGGTCAATGCGACGGTCTCTTCGGGCCGCTGCTTGAGACGCACCGAGATATCCGCGGAATTCGCGGTGCCGCTCGAATAGCGACGCACGGCGTTCGATATGGCGGTCTTGTCCTCATCGACGACGAGATCGCCGGGATAGAGCACGCGCTGGTCTTCCGAGAGACCGGCGGCGTGGCGGAAGGCGGCGTTCAGATGTTGGAAACGCCCGTCGCGATCGGCGAGCGCCAGGCCGAGTGGAAGGAGATCGAGCAGTGCGCGGATATCGTCCGCATTGCCGGTCGCTGCGCAACCCGCGCCCTCCTGTTCATCGAGCAGGAAAAAAAGCAACGGATCGCCTTCTTCAGCGCCTGTCTCGACAGGAACCTGCACGAGCCGGATCGGCGATGCGGTTTCTCCTTCGGCAGCGAGCTTCAATTGGCCGTCGGAATCGGTCAGGAGCAAAGATGCAAAATCGGTACCGCGTAACCGCGCATCGGCAGCGCCCAGCGCGCGCTTGCGGAAAACCTGGTTGCCGGCCAGCAACGCGCCGGAACGCGCCACCAACGCTGCCATAACACCCGACAGTCCGAGCGCCCGCCCGCCCTTGCCTTCGATCAGGCGCCGGGCGTCACCGAGAAGATCATCGCTCGTCGCCGGACTGAATCGCCAGACCAGATAGTCCCCGGTTTCACCACCGCGCTCGACAACCGCGTCGTAACGGCCTTGCGGCGTTGTCAGCGCCGCCGCCTCTCCCCTGCCATCGCGCCAGGCCGAGCGTCCGGCATCGGTCAGCCGGCTCGTTTCGTCATCGCTGAGGTTGACGTTCGGCGGCGTCGGCGCTCCCCGAAAATCTCTTTCGAACATGGAATTGGCCGTCAGCAAGCGCCCCTGACGGTTGGTGATCGCGATCGGAATGGTTGCGCTTTCGATCGCCGCGCGCATCAATTGTCGGTCCGGCGTGAAATTCGCCGTTACGGCCTCGACCGGGCGGAGCTTTGCCCAGATCATTGTGATTGCGACAGCGGTAAAAAAGAATGCTGCAAAACCGACTGCGAAGGCCGGGCTTTCGAGGAAGAACATTAACAACAAGGCAGATGCGATACCGGCCAGCACGACGGCGGCAAGCAAGGCGCGGTCCGTCATCGTACTCGAATTTTGAGCGCGGCCCGGTGCGAGGGTCGCCATCAATGCGATTCCGCTGAATTCACCGTCAATCTCCGTCGGCGCCATTTGCGTATCGTACGATAACGCCAGAACCACGCGGCTAGCAGATAGGCAATCGCACCGGCAATGACAGCTATCACGAGCAAGCCACCGATCATCGCAGGGGCAGCGTCGGAAGCGAGCCAGCGCAGCCATTCGGAAAAGCCGGCCCCCTGTTCGACAAGTTCCTGAAATCGAGAAGGATTGGCCTCGAGCCCGAAGACGTCATTGCCGACAAATATCGCGGCTAACAAAATAAACGGGGTTGTGAATGGATTGCTGGTGAACGTTGCTGCAGCCGCCACGGGAATATTGGCGCGGCAAGGCAGCGCGAGCAACGCGGAAACGATGATCTGCAAGCCCGGAATCATGACGAAGATGCCGACGACCATGCCAAGCGCGGCCCCCCGTGGCACCGAACGCCGCGTGAATCGCCATAATTCGCGGCGCATCACGCGTCCCGCAAAAGGACGGATGAAGCGATTGCGCGCAAGCTCTTTGCGGGTCGGCGAATGTTTGCGCACCCAGCGCACAAATGGCCCCGTCTCGCGTCTTGGTGCGCGCGATCTAACCACGGTCGCGTAACAGACGACCCTGTTCCCGTTTCCAGTCGCGCGATTTTTCGGTGGCTCGCTTGTCATGCTGCTTCTTGCCCTTGGCGAGCGCGAGTTCGACCTTCGCCTTGCCACGGCTGTTGAAATAGATCGATAGCGGCACGAGCGTCATCCCCTTGCGCTCGACCGCGCCGTGCATCTTGTTGATCTCGCGCACATGGAGCAGCAATTTCCGGCGCCTTTTGGGATCGTGATTGTGGCGGTTGCCATGGCTGAATTCGGGGATATTGGCGTTAATCAGCCAGACTTCACCGCCCTCGACATCGGCATAGCTTTCGGCGATCGACCCTTCTCCGAAGCCCAGCGATTTTACTTCGGTGCCCTGAAGCTGAATCCCGGCTTCGAACTTCTCGTCGATCGAATAATCGTAGCGCGCGCGCCGGTTCTCGGCGACGGTCTTTACCTTGTCGAACGTGGCGGGCCGGGGACGCGCCATCAGTCGTCCGACAGCGCCGCCAGCGCAAGTGCGGCATCGACCTTTGCCCGTGCCTCGTCGGACGGCCAGGTCATCGGCATACGGATGCCTCCGGGAAATCCGGGGCGGACTTTGGACAGCGCATATTTCGCCGGCCCGGGCGAGGCATCGGCAAACATCGCTCCGTGCAGCGGATAGAGCCGATCATTGAGTGCGAGTGCGTCTTCCCAGCGATGCTCGGCACAAGCCTTCTGGAAGTCGGCGCAAAGCCGCGGCGTGACATTGGCGGTGACCGAGATACAGCCAGCTCCGCCCATCGCCATAAAACCGAGCGCCAGATAGTCATTGCCCGAAAGCTGGCAGAATTCGGGTCCGCAGGCCGCGCGCTGGGCGCTGATCCGGTCCATATCGGCGGTCGCATCCTTGATACCGATGATCGTCGGAAATTTGCACAATCGCACGATCGTTTCGGGGAGGATATCCGACGCCGTTCGGCTTGGCACATTGTAAAGGACGATCGGCAGGTCGCAGTTTGACGCGAGATATTCGAAATGCCTGTAAATGCCTTCCTGGCTGGGTCTGTTGTAATAGGGCGGCACGACGAGACCGGCATCGGCGCCCAGTTCCTGCGCCTTTTGCAGGTTTCTGAGTGCGTTGCGCGTATCATTCGATCCGCATCCGGCGATCACGGGAACGCGGCCGGCGGCCTGATCGACGCAAACGTGCACGGCTTCGAAATGCTCGTCGAAGCTTTGCGTTGCCGCCTCGCCCGTCGTTCCGCATGGGACAAGCGCGCTGCTGCCCTCTTCAATCTGCCAATCTATGAAGCTCCGATAGGCGCTCTCATCGAACGTTCCGTCGCTAAAAGGCGTCACGAGAGCGGGAATCGACCCGTGAAACATGAATTTCTCCCTTCACCTCCGGCGTTTGGCACGGCATAGGCGCGCGCAGACCCGGCGGCGTTCACCGTCAGATAAGGATCGACCTCGCATGATGTCCAGCATGTTGAAACAAACCCTCGCCCTTGCCGCGCTTTGCTGCGCAACCGTTGCATCCGCGCAATCGCTTACCTCCGAACAAAGGGCCTGGTATGCAAACCGGCTGGGCGTGTCGGGCGCGCCCTCGATCGGCTCGGTGCCGCGCGCCGATCCGCTTGGCGAAGCGATCCTCCACTGGAACCGGCTCCAGCAGAGCGACGACCTGCCGTTCAACGACTATGCGAGCTTTCTCGTATCGCATCCCGGCTGGCCCGGAGAAATGCGAATGCGCGGCATTGCCGAGAACCAGCTCGCCAATGGCAGCGGCGCACCGCAGTCGCTGATCGCCTATTTCGAGCGCCAGCCACCGGTCACACCGAGCGGAATGTTGCGCTACGCCGAAGCGCTATCGGCGCTTGGCCGCAATGACGAAGCGGCGCGTTTTGCACGCGAGGCCTGGCGCGCCGGGTCTTTCAACCGCACTACAGCGTCATCCGACGAAGCCAGCATATTGTCGCGCTTTTCGGGCGCGTTGAGCGCCGCCGATCATGATGCACGTTTCGACCGGCTGTTGTGGCAGGACGATACGTCTTCGGCCGCGCGCGTCCTCTCTTTGACATCGCCGTCGCGCCGCGACACCAATTCGGCCCGGTTGAGACTTGCGACGGGTGCAGGTGCCGAAGCGGGCGGCGACGCCTTGACCGATGCCGGCTATGTTGCCGGACGCGCGATGTGGCTGCGCAACAATAGCCGGTCGATCGAGGCGCGCAGCCTGCTCGCCAGCCGCCCTACGCTTCGCCACCGCCCGAGCGATGCCGAAGAATGGTACGAAGTTCTGCTGCTCAATGCGCGCGCCGCCGCCAATGATCGCCAGTGGGACCGCGCCTATGGCATCGCCAGCAAGGTCGACGATGCCTTCGAACCTGGCACCGATATCAGCGAGCAGCCGCTTGGCGTTCGCGATGACTATACCAGCCTTGTCTGGCTTGCCGGCACGACAGCGCTCTGGGAACAGCGCCAGCCTGCGCAAGCGATCGGCATGTTCGTGCGCTATGGCCGCGCCGCCCGCTCGCCACAGACGCGCTCAAAGGGATTCTATTGGGCGGGCCGCGCCGCAGAGGCCGCCGGTCAGCGTGATCAAGCGAACCGCTTCTACGAAGAGGCCGCCGAATATTATGATTTCTTCTATGGCCAGCTGGCGACCGAAAGACTGGGCCGACAGCTCGCCGTTCCACGCGTCGAGCCGGTCTCGCTCGATGCCGCCGCCCAGCGCGCCTATTTCGATCAGGAAATCGTTCGCGCGATCCGTTTCCTTGGCGAAATCGGTGCGCCTCGGACCCAGGCTCGTTTCCTTCGCGAATTGGCGGAGCAGGCCCGGAGCGAAGCCGATCACCGCCTCGCCGCGCAGCTATCGTCACAAATCGGCCGGCCCGACCTTGCGGTAATGACCAACCGCAGCGCCCGGGTAAACGGTTTCGACTCGTACGATTATGGCTATCCGATTGTGAACATGCCCTCGGGCACCGAACGGTTCTTCACGCCGATCCACGCGATCGCCCGGCAGGAAAGCCAGTTCGACACGCTGGCCGTCAGCCATGCCGGCGCGCGCGGCCTGATGCAGTTCATGCCGGGCACGGCGCGCGAAGTTTCGGCGCAGATCGGCCGGCCTTATAGCCCGTCGGGCCTGACCGCCGATCCACAATACAGCATCCGGCTGGCGCACCGCTATTATGGCGATCTCTATCGCCGGTGGAACAACCATGTCCTTGCTGCGGCGAGCTATAATGCCGGGCCGGGCAATGTGAACCGCTGGATCCGCGCCAACGGCGATCCGCGCACACCGGGCGTCGATATTTTGCGCTGGATCGAGGAAATTCCGATCTACGAGACGAAGAATTATGTCCAGCGCGTGATCGAGAATATGGTGATGTACGATCTGCTTCATCCGAACCGGGCGTATAACAGCCCGAGCCCGACGCCGGTCTCGCGCTATCTCAATCGCAATCCGAACGAATAGCGGGGACGGTTTGGTCACATGAACGGCCAGCCCAACTATATCACGGCGGCGGGCTATCAGGCGCTCAAGACGGAATATGAAAATCTGTTCAAGCAGGAGCGTCCGAAGCTGGTCGAAACGATCAGCTGGGCTGCCGGCAATGGCGATCGCTCGGAAAATGGCGATTATATCTATGGTCGCAAGAAATTGCGCGAGATCGACCGGCGGCTGAACTTCCTTTCGCGGCGGATGAAGGCGGCCAAGGTAATCGATCCGGCGCAGCAAGAGGATCGGAGCCGCGTGCTGTTCGGCGCGACAGTGACGATTGCCGATGAGGATGATGAGCATCGCACGGTTACGCTGCTCGGCGAGGACGAGGCCGATGCGTCGCAAGGACGTATCAGCTGGCGCTCACCGCTCGCCAATGCGCTTAAACGGGCCGGGATTGGCGATGTCCGTACGGTTCTCCTTCCCGCCGGACCCAAAGACTATGAAATTATCGCGATAGAATATCCCGGCGAAACGTCTTAGCCCCTTTCGCCATAGGGATAGCTTTCGATAATCGGGGGTTTTGGCTGATCCTGATGCCCATCGTGTTGGCGACGATCATGATGACGATGCCGTGGCCGAGAACGATGTTCAGGCCGGTGGCTATCGTGCCAAATTCTCACGGGACCGGCATGGCCGGGCGTATCGGGCAATCCATAGCTGTTGGCGATATGGTTGAGCGCCGTGTGAATTTCCGTATCGGTCAGCCGGTAATCGCGATCATGATCGGCCCAGCGGCGGAAGAACACATTGGCATTTTCGGCATCATCCTCGTCGATTGTGTTCCAGCGCGTGACCCGATAATGATCACGGACGAACTTGCGGCCCTCCCAGGTATCAGCGAGCCATGGGTCGAGACGGACACGCCGGCTGACTTCGAGATGCCGGGGCAGCCTTCTGCCACGAACCACGATTTCGCGGTCATCGCCGCCGCGCCGCCAATCGCCGGGCCTGTCTGGACGATCAAGATAACCGTCATCGCCGAAATAGCCGGGCTGGTACGTATCGTGTGCCGAGGCGCTCGTCCCGATCAGGCCGATAGCGCCGATTATGGCGGGAATGCTGCGCATGATCGCTCTCCTTGTCTGTCGCGAATATCGCACAGCTGACCGGAGTCGCGCAAACAGGGTTAATCAACCTTTGCCGGCTGTCCCCAAATGGGACTGCGCCAGCGTGATCAGCGCCTCGTCGGCTTCGGGCGGATCCATCGAGACATTTTCTTCGAGCCGATTGGCGACATAGCGCAGTGCAGCGATACGCGCCGCCTTCTTCTTGTTGCCGTCGATCACCTGCCATGGGGCCCATCGGGTGTCGGTTTTCGCGAACATATCGTGCATCGCATCGAGATAATCGCTTCGTTTTTCGCGGTTGCGGAAATCGTCGAGCGTCAGTTTCCAGCGCTTCCACGGGCTTTCGAGCCGTTTGCGGAAGCGCTCGTCCTGTTCTTCCAGCGTGACATGGAAGAACAATTTGATGATCGGCGTGCCACTGTCCTTTTGTTGCGCCTCGAACTCGTTGATCTCGTCATAGCCGCGCTTCCACTCGGCTTCGCTGCAATAGCCTTCGACGCGTTCGACCAGCACACGCCCATACCAGCTGCGGTCGAAAACATTGATCTCGCGCTTGCCGGGCAGCCGCTTCCAGAAACGCCAGAGAAAGTGGCGTGCCTTGGCCTCGGGTGTCGGTGCAGCAATCGGCCAGACTTCGAAATAACGGGGGTCCCAGCGCCCGGTCAGGCGGCGGATCGTACCGCCCTTCCCCGCCGCATCCCAGCCTTCGACCGCAATCACGGCGCGCTGATCGTGGCAGATATAGGCCGCCTGTATGCGCGCCAAACGCTCCTGCAGCGTCTTCAGCTCGTCGTCATAATCGCCGTCGAAATCGAGGCCATTTTCGTAATCGGAGAGGTTGATTGGCATTTTTGTTACCTGTTCGCCGCTTTCAAAATCGTCATGCTGAACTTGGTCAATCTGCCATTCCCTCTCCGGCAATGTAACCCGCAATCAGCGCCGGATCCTGCATTGGCATGAAATGGGTCAGTTCGGGGAGATGGATATCGCGGGCGTTTGGAAGCGCGTTCGCAAGCCCTTCCCAGGTCGGTGACAACGTAAAGTCCATCCCGTCGCCGCGCATTCCCGTGGCTGCACGAATGACGGCTGCCGGCGTCGCGATGCGCTCAAGCAGCGAGTGGGGATTGTTGCCGAGCGATCCGATATAGACC
>JABDLY010000079.1 GCA_013001755.1 Sphingomonadaceae bacterium | reverse complement strand
CGCCCGTTTCCAGTCCGCTCAATCGCCGCCGTCGAGCAGCGTATCGAGCGGATGGCTTGCATAGCGGTTCGCCCGGAAACCGCTGATCCGCGATGAAATGAGCGACCAGCGTATCGGGCGGAGCAATGGAATAAAGGGCGTCATCGCCTCTAGCTCCGCCGCGGCATCGGCAATGCGAAGTGCATAGGCGCGCGGCGATCGCGTTTCGTCGATCAGCGAGAGTGCCTCTTCATAGGCCTGGGAACAGGGCAGGCCCCGCTCGCAGTGGAATTGCTGGAGATACCAGCTCGCGCTCGGTGTCGCGGCGATCCGGTCGACGAGCCGCAAATCGGCATCGGCATCCCATGCGACGCGCTCGACCTCGATGCCGATCGCGCGCCAGCTGTTGCGAAGGATCGCAAAAATCGGCCTGCTGCCCGGTTCGTCGGGGAGTGCGATGCGCAGTGGCTCGATCTCCCCATTCGCGGCGCGCCAGATCGAAACCGCCGCGCGGCCAAATTGCCGTCGGCCTTCGAGATCGGCTTCGATCCAGGCAGGCGCGGCGACAGGTGCGATGTCTTCGGCATCGCTCGCCATGATCACCTCCCGCGCTTCGGCTTCGTCGCGGCCAAGCAATGCGACAAGCTGTGCACGATCGACCGTCATCGACAACACGCGCCGATTATCGGCATTGGCTAGGAATCCGGCCTGTTCGACAAAGGCGAGACCGAACAGGCCGTCGGTCGGATCGAGAACAAGGTTGGCGGCCGCCGGATCGATGGCTTCGGCAAGCGGCAACGTCGTCCATCGCCCGCCGAGCACTATGTCGGTCCGGCCGAGATCGAAGCGCGCCACGGCGAGCGCTGCGCGTGTGAAATGCAGTTCGACGGTCTCTTCGGGCGCTATCGGCGGCGGCGGGGCGGTTTCGTCATCCTCTTCGTCGATCGGTGGACGCAGCGGCGAAAGCAGGGCCGGAGCCTCGTCATCGAGCGCATAGCCATCTGCCAGCGCATAGGGGCCGAGACCTTCATTCTCGATCACCATCGCAAGCTCCGCGCTGGCAAGGATATGGAGGAAATCGAGCCGCGGACGCGTCAGGCGAACCTCGAGGATCTGCGGCGTGACGGCATTCACTTCCTCGATATCGGTGAGCACTGGCGCGACGCGGCTGCGCGGGCCGCCGCGCCGCGCCGCGCGCAATTGACGCGCAATCTGCCCTGCCGTCAGCGCCGTGCCGTCCTGCCAGACAAAGTCGTCGAGCCGGAAGATATAGGTTCGCCCGTCGTCGAGAACCGTCCAGCGCCGCGCCAGCGCCGGTTCGATCTCGCCGTCTGCATCGATTGCGACCAGCCCCTGCGCCATCGCATCGAGGACGAATGCGCCATGTTCGGAAGGCGGCCTGCGGATCGGATCGGCAAGCGCAGCTGCCTCGCCGATGACATCGGTGCGCAATGGCCCATTGTCCTGCCCGTTTCCGCAGGCGGCCAGACTCAGCAACAGGACGATGAGGAACGCGCGGATCATGATGTCGGGCGCAATAGCAATGTCCGGCTCGGATGGACATTGGCGGCGTTGTCGATCCAGCCCCCGACGCGCGACGACACCAGCGAACGGCTCACGTAAAAATACACTGGCAGGATGGGCGCATCGGCCGACAGGATGGCCTCGGCGCGCTGCATCAGCGCGAGGCGGCGGGCAGGATCGGGTTCGGCAAGTGCGGCGTCGAGCGCGGCGTCATAGGCGGGATTGGCATAGCCCGAATAGTTGACCGGTCCCGCGTCCGAACGGTGGACGGCGAGGAAATTTTCGGGGGCCGAGATATCGCCGATCCAGCCCGAGCGCGCGAGCGCGAAGTCCGCGTTGCGCAGCGACGCGAAGTGGAGCGAGGCCTCGCTATTGTGGAGCCGCGCCTCGACGCCGAGCGGCTCCCACATCGCAGCGAGCGCTACCGCAATCCTGCGATGCTCGGCCGAGCTGTTGAAACGGATCGCGAAGCGCAGCGGATTGTCCGGACCATAGCCGGCCTCGGCGAGCTGCGCGCGCGCCCAGGAGAGATGGCGCTCGCGCCGCGGCGTATCGCTGCGCCGCACCGCGCCGGTCCCTCCCAGGCTCGGCGGTAGCAGCGAGGAGGCGGGCAATGTGCCGATGGCGAGCAACTCCTCCGAGATCCAGGCGCGGTTGATCGCGGCGTCGAGCGCGCGGCGGACGCGGACGTCGTCGAACGGCGGCTGCCGTGTGTTGAAGGCGAAATAATAGGTGCCGCGATAGGGCGCGATGCGAATTGCATCGGGGCGATTTTCGCGCAACCAGTCGAGCCGAGTCGCCGGAAAATCGCTGGCGATATGCGCTTCCTCGGCGAGGAAGATGCGGAGCATCGTGAGGCTGTCATCGACCGGCCGCCAGACGATGACCGGCACCGGCGCTTGCCCGCCATGCCAGTTCGGATTGCGCTCAAGCGTGATGCGGTCGTTGAGCCGCCATTCGGTCAGCCGATAGGCGCCCGAGGTTACAAGCGGGCGGTCGGCGGTCCAGTCGCTGCCGGCGTCGGCTATGCGGTGCATCGGGATCGCGGCCATGGCAGGCTGGGCGAGCAGTTCGAGCATGGCGGGGAAGGGGTGAGCGAGCGTGACACTCACCCGATCGGCTGCGGGCGCTTCGACGCTTTCGATCGCATCGAACAGCGAGGCGACGGGCGAGGCGGTGTCTTCGGCGCGGAGGCGGTCGAATATGGCGACGAACAACGCTGCATCGATGGTCTGGCCGTCCGAGAAGGCGAGATCGGGGCGCAGCGT
>JABDLY010000072.1 GCA_013001755.1 Sphingomonadaceae bacterium | reverse complement strand
GGCCCTATGTGCTCAAGCCGGTCAACGAAGGCTCGTCGGTCGGCGTCGCCATCGTCACCGAGGGCGGCAATTACGGTTCGCCGATCGGCCGCGATGTCGCAGGGCCGTGGCAGGAATTCGATGTGCTGCTCGCCGAACCTTTCATCAAGGGCCGTGAGCTGACGACGGCGGTGATCGGCGATGAGGCATTGTGCGTCACCGAGCTGCTACCGACGCGCGGTTTCTACGATTATGATGCGAAATATACCGAGGGGCTGACCGAGCATATCTGCCCGGCGGCGATCCCAACTCGGATTACCGAACGCTGCAAAGAGATCGCGCTGCAATCGCACCGGCTTCTCGGCTGCAAGGGCACCAGCCGCTCCGATTTCCGCTGGGATGAGACCGACGGCGAAGCGGGGCTCTATCTGCTCGAAGTCAACACCCAGCCGGGGATGACGCCGCTAAGCCTCGTCCCCGAACAGGCCAAACATATGGGCATCGGCTACCCCGAACTCGTGCAAAAAATCGTGGAGGAAGCGCTATGAGCAGCCGTAAACAGGCGCGGCGCGGGCCGCAGCCGAAGAAGCGCAAGACCGTCAAACGCAAACCCGCCAGCCGGCGGCAAAACGCGTCCTTCTCGGCGCAGATGGCCGATATCACGCCTTGGGACGAGGCGGCGATCCGCCGCACTTCGACATGGGGCGTCCTCGGATTGGTGGGGTTGGCGGTGCTCGCCGGCGCCTTCATGCTGCGCGTCCCGCAGATGGTAGGCTGGCAGGTTGGCGAGGGCTTCGGCAAGCTCGGCTTCACCGTCGAGCGCGTCGAGATTCTCGGCATCGACCAGATGGAGCGGCTGCCGGTCTATGCCGTAGCCCTCGACCAACGATCGATGGCGATGCCCAATGTCGATCTCGATGAAATTCGCGAGCGGGTGGAAGCGTTCAGCTGGGTAGGTGAGGCGCGCGTCTCGCGCCGCCTGCCCGATACGCTCGTCATTGCGATTACCGAACGCCAGCCGGTCGCGATCTGGCAGCATGACCGGCAGCTCTATCTCGTCGATGTCGATGGCGAAGTACTGCAACAGGTGCCGCTCGATGCGATGCCCGATCTGCCGCTGATCATCGGCCCGAGCGCCAATCATCAGGTCGCCAATTTCGAGGGGCTGATGGACCGCGCCCCGTCGCTGCTGCCGATGCTCGAAGGCGCGACCTGGGTCGGCAACCGGCGCTGGGATCTGCGCTTCCAGTCGGGCGAGACGCTGGCCTTGCCCGAGGGCGAAGAAGATGCGGCGCGCGCGCTGATCCGCTTTGCCCGGATGGATGGCGTGACCGGGTTGCTCGGCGAAGGCTTTCGACGCTTCGACATGCGCGTGCCCGATCGCTTCGTGGTGCGCGTCTCGCGCGAAGCCGAAGCGGTGGCGGACGAGAGCGGTAGCGGCGGCGAAGAGGAAATCTGAGGGGGAAGGACTATGGCGCAAGGGAGAAATGACGAACTGATCACCGTGCTCGACATCGGCACATCGAAAGTGTGCGCGATGATCGTGCGAAAGCCCGACGGCTCGGACTTGCAGGTGCTCGGCACCGGCCAGCGCGAGAGCAAGGGAATCAGCCGCGGCTATATCGCCGATATGGCGCAGACCGAGGCGGCGATCCGTGCCGCCGTCGAACAGGCCGAGCGGATTGCCGGCGTCAATATCGAAAGCGCCTGGGTCGGCTTTTCGGCGGGCGGGCTGGTGAGCAAGGTGACGACGATCGAGGCCGATCTTGGCGGCTACCGGATCGAGAAAGCGCATATCCGGGATCTTCACATGGCCGGGCTGAAATCGATCGATCCCGAAGGCATGGAAATTCTCCATGCCCATCCGACGCTCTACACGCTCGATGGCTTGCAGGGGGTCAAGAACCCGCTCGGTCTTCATGCCGACCAGCTCGGCGTCGATATCCATGCGGTGCTCACCGAACGTTCGCCGCTGCGCAATCTCGATCATTGTGTGCGTAGCGCCTATCTGTCGGTCGACGGCGTCGTCGCCTCTCCGGTGGCGACCGGCCATGCCATCTTGAGCGCCGAGGAGCGCGAGCTGGGCGTCGCGCTGGTCGAACTCGGCGCCGGTGTCACCAATGTTTCGCTTTTCGCCGGCGGAATGCTGGTCGGATTGATGTCGATACCCTTTGGGGCTGCCGACATTACCGACGCCGTCGCCACCGAATTCGGAATGCGCCGTTCGCTTGCCGAGCGGATCAAATGTTTCCACGGCTCCGCAACGACGAGCCCGCGCGACAATCACGACATGATCGAGATCGCCCAGGTCACCGACGACGAGGCCGGGGAATCGCCGCGGATCACGCGCGCGCAGCTGATCACGATCATTCGCGAACGGCTCGAGGATTTGATGGGCCAGGTCGGAGGCGCGCTCGACGAGATGGGATTCACCGGGCCGGTCGGCCGCCAGGTCGTCTTGACCGGTGGCGGCGCCGAGATGAAAGGCATTGCCGATTTTGCGCAAGGCGCGCTCGGCAGGACGGTCAGGACAGGACGGCCGACGGCGCTTGCGGGCCTCCCCGAAGCGCATTCGGGCCCCGCCTTTGCGACGCTTGCCGGGCTCGCCCGCTTTGCCGCGGAAGGGCCGGCGGACCTCAGGGTTATGGAAAATCAGGTGCAGCTTGTGACGACGGCCAAGGGCGGCAGCCTCTGGGCCCGATTCATGGCTGCGTTCAAGAGTGAGTATTGAGCGATAAAGCGTGGTTTATCCACGAGTCGCATAGTGTTAGCGCTGGCATGAGCGAGTCATGCTGTTGTAATGTTTCGCATCGCGAGAGCGGGATGCGACTAAGCAAGGGGAGACATCCGAATGACCATCGAATTCACACGACCCGAAGTCACCGAACTGCGTCCGAGAATCGGCGTGATCGGCGTCGGCGGCGCAGGCGGCAACGCCATCGCCAACATGATCGAATCGCAGGTCCAGGGTGTCGACTTCATTGTCGCCAACACCGACGCGCAGGCGCTCAACATTAGCGGTGCCGATACGCGGATCCAGCTCGGTCCCAAGATCACCGAAGGCCTTGGCGCCGGTTCGCGTCCCGAGATCGGCCGTGCGGCCGCCGAGGAAACGATCGGCCTGATCGAAGAGGCGCTCGATGGCTGCCATATGTGCTTCCTTGCTGCCGGCATGGGTGGCGGCACGGGCACCGGCGCTGCTCCGGTTATCGCCGAGGCTGCCCGCAAGAAGGGCATTCTCACCGTTGGTGTCGTCACCAAGCCGTTCAGCTTCGAAGGATCGCGCCGCGCCAAATCGGCCGATGCCGGCATCGAGGAACTGCAAAAGCATGTCGATACGCTGATCGTCATCCCCAACCAGAACCTGTTCCTGATCGCCAACCCGGACACGACCTTCAAGGACGCGTTCAGGATGGCCGACGAGGTGCTCCAGCAGGGCGTTCGCGGGATTACCGACCTGATGGTCATGCCCGGCCTGATCAATCTCGATTTCGCCGACGTTCGTTCGGTGATGGAGGAAATGGGCAAGGCGATGATGGGCACCGGCGAAGCCGAAGGCGATGATCGCGCCCGCGAAGCCGCCGAGAAGGCGATCGCCAACCCGCTGCTCGACGGGGTGTCGATGCAGGGCGCCAAGGGCGTCATCATCTCGATCACCGGGGGCGAGGATATGCGCCTGATGGAGGTCGACGAAGCCGCCAACCACATCAAGGAGCTCGTCGATCCCGATGCCAACATCATCTGGGGTTCGGCGTTCAACGACGATCTCGAAGGCAAGCTGCGGGTGTCGGTCGTCGCCACCGGGATCGAGGCCGACGCTCTTGCCGCACATCGGCCCGAGCCCGCCAAGGTCTTCACCTTCCCGTCTGCGCGCGAGGAAGAACCGGCCGATGAAACGGCAGCCGACGACAGCCTGACCGGCGATGCCGCCGAAGCGCCGACGCCGATCATGGAAGAATCTGAAACCGCTGCAGAGGCGGAACCGGAGCCTGATGCCGAGACACCGGAGCCGATCGAAGCGAAGACCGAAGCCGACGAAGCGCCGGTCGCCGAAGAGATTGCAGAAACGCCCGCCGTTGCCGAAACGCCGGCCGCGCGCGTATTCGACGATACAGCAACTCCGGCGACAACGACGCCGCGGTCTTCATTCGCGCCCCGCCCGTCGTTCACGGTACGCGCAGCGGGTCAGGAACCGAAACAGGTCATGTCCGAGCCGAAACCGGCTGAAACCGCCAAGGCCGCTGCGGCCGACGATGACGAACTGTTGCTCGACGCCGACAATATCGTCTCGACCGAAGACACACCCAAGGCCGACGCCGCCGGCGCACGGAAATGGATTGCCGAAGAGGACGCCGAAAAGGCGTCCAAAGCGGCGCGCACGGGCGGCGGCACATTGTTCGAGCGGATGTCCAATATCGCGCGCGGTGCGGCGAAGGTCGATGATGGCAAGAAGGCGGCTGCCGGCGGCGATCGTTCGGCGGGCGGCGACTCGCTCGATATCCCGACCTTTCTCAATCGGCAGAATAACCAGTAGCCCTGTCGATCGGCGGGCGCGGAGGTCCCCATCTCCGGCCCGCCGATTGCCGGTAACGGTCTGCCGCGAAGCTTCCCTGCATTTGTCGTGCGTTCAGCAAAAGGCGCGGCTATGATCGGCCGATGCACCAGCGCAATATGATCGGACGGTTTGGATTGGGTGCGCTGCTGCTTGCCGGCACGGCGGCACCCGCAACCGCCCAGCAGTCCAACGCCTTCCCGTTCATGAATCGCGGCGAAACCCGCACGGTCGATCAGCTCGGCAGCTTTCTGCGGATGCTCGCCGATAATCCGAACAATGTCTCGGCGTTGATCGGTGCGGGACGTGCGGCTCTCCAGCTCGACGATTCGGGCGCCGCGCTCGGTTTTTTCGTGCGCGCGAACGAACTCAGCCCGCGCAACGGCCAGGTGAAGGCGGGGCTTGGCAGCGCGCTTGTCCGGCTCGAGCGCCCGCTTGAGGCGATGCAGCGTTTTCGCGAGGCTCAGCAGCTCGGCCTCCCGCTCTTCGAATATCAGTCCGACCGCGGTTTCGCCTTCGACCTGCTTGGCCAGCCCGAGCGTGCGCAAGCCGATTATCGCGCCGCTCTCGACCGGCGCAATACACCCGAAACCGTCAAGCGGCTGGCGATCAGCCTGGCGATTTCCGGAGATCGCGACGGCGCGTTGCAGGTCCTCGATCCGCTGCTTCTGGCGCAGGATCGTTCGGCCTGGCGAACCCGCGCCTTCGTCATCGGGTTGACCGGCGATGTGCGCGAAGCCGTCGAGGCGGCTGCGATCATCCTGCCGCGCCGCGAGCTGACGATTTTGACGCCCTATCTGGGCCAGCTTCGCGATCTGAGCAATGCGGGGAAAGCCCAGGCGGTTCATTTCGGCAACTTCCCGGCAAGCGGCTCGGGCCCGCGCTATGCGCTGAGCGACTTCCCCGAATTCGCCAGCGTGGGAACACCCGGGGCGGGTTTGGTTCCGCAGGGCACGGCGCTCGGCGGCAACGGATCGGGCGAGCTGCGGCAACGGCGCGAAACGCGGCGCGAGGAACGCCGCCGCCAGCGCCGCGAAGCGCGCGAAAGGCGACAGGCAGAGCGCGAAAATCGCAACCGCCGGCGGCCGGGTCGCGGCCGGCCCACCGAAGTCGCCAGCGCCGAGACTGTTCCGCCCTCGCCGGTTCCGCAGCCCGCTCCGCCGCCGCCTCCTCCGCCGCCTCCGCCTCCGCCTCCTCCGCCTCCTCCTCCTCCTCCTACTCCGGCGCCGACACCTGTGGAGAGACAGAATGCCGAGGAGCCGCAGTCGATTTTGCCGGTGCCGGCGCAATCTCTTGCGCCATCCGCTCCGGCCGGCGCCGAGGCGCAACCGGCGGCAAGGACAGCATCCGATGCGGCTGTCGAAACGACGACAATGGCTCCCCCGGCAACCGAGCTGGCCCAGGCTTTGCCGCCACCGTCGCCTCCGCCCCCGCCCTCACCTGCACCATCTCCCGCTCTTTCTTCGGTCGCAACGGATCGGCCGGATTCGCCGCGACCGGGTTTTTCCGATCCACCCACGCCGACACCCGTCACTGTGCAGCGCGAAGCGATCGCCGGCGTCGAACCCTCCGGCTTTTCGTTGACCGATCTACGGACCGAGCTTCGTGCCCGCGCGCAGGACGAGATGGATGCGCGGGCCGCCGCTGCCGCAAATGCTGCGCCGGTTCGCGCGCCGCCTTCCGCTGCTGGCGAGACGCCGCAATCGCTGTTGCCCGCTTCGACCGATCCGGCAACGCCTGCGCCGCCACCGCCACCGCCACCGCCACCGCCACCGCCACCGCCACCGCCACCGCCACCGCCAGCTGTAGCGT
>JABDLY010000071.1 GCA_013001755.1 Sphingomonadaceae bacterium | reverse complement strand
CTCGAGCGCCGTGGCGGCGCTGCAAACGATCGCGATCATCGCCGAGCATCTCGAGCTCGACTGGCACGATTGCCATCATGACGACCGGCTCGTCGAAATCGATACCGGGACATGGGCGGGCCGCTATTATGCCGATGTCACCGCCGAACACGGTCCGATCGTCGACATGGAAACGCGCCTGCTCAAGGCGGCGCCCGATGGCGAGGATTATCCTGCCATCGCCACGCGCGTCGGCAGCTGGTGGGAGGAGCATGGCCGCAAGGGCAGGGACAAGCTTGTCGTCATGCACGGCATTTCGAGCCGTGTGCTGCGCGGCGTGTTGCTCGGCCTCGATCCGCTACCGGGCTATGACGCGCCGGTCGCACCGGGTCTGCCGCAAGGCTCGCTTGTCATGATCGAAGACGGGCGCGAGGAGTTGGTGATGGAAGGCAGCGGGGGAGAGCGGGCGTGAAACGCTGGATGCTCTCACTCATCACCGGCGGCTTGCTCGCCGCGCCGCTCCAGGCCCGCGATTCGCTCGGCATTTACGAAGAATGGGGCGCATTTCGCGATCCGGCCACGCCGCGCTGCTATGCCATAGCCCGGCCCGAGGGCCGCACCCAGGGACAATGGCAGCCCTTCGTCTCGATCGGCAACTGGCCCCGCCGCAATGTGAACGGACAAGTGCATGTGCGCCTGCGCCGCGAAATGCGCGAAGACTCAACGGCGACATTGCGGATCGGCGACCGGAGCTTCGAACTCGTCGGTCGCGGCCCCGACGCCTGGGCCGCCGATAGCCGCGCCGATGCCGCGATCATCGCCGCGATGCGCACCGGGATGACGATGCGCGTCGAAGCGCGCGCCAGTAGTGGACGGTTTCGCGACAGCTACAGCCTGCGCGGCGCGGCGAGCGCGATCGACGCCGCGGCGCTGGGATGTGCAAGCTAGCAATACCGCCTCTTCCCCCCTACATCGCGCGCCATGAGCGCATCTTCCGCCCCGATGGACCGCCCCGGCAGCGTCGACCCCGTTACCGTGCCGCGCGATGCCGCGCCGCGCGCCGATGGCAAGATAGCGCTGATCGGGCTGACGCGCGCGGAAATTAGCCAAGAGCTCGAGCGGATCGGGCTCGCGCCGAAACAGGCCAAGCTGCGCACCAAGCAGCTCTGGCACCAGATCTATCATCGCGGCGCCGATTTCGACGAAATGAGCGAGGTCGCCAAGGCGCACCGCGCGCTCTTCGCCGAACATTTCGTCGTCGGGCGGCCAAACATCATGGAACATCTGGTGTCCGAAGACGGCACGCGTAAATGGCTGCTCCAGACCGAGGACGGCCATGATTACGAGATGGTTTTTATACCTGACGCAGACCGGGGCACGCTCTGCATCTCGAGCCAGGTTGGCTGCACGCTCAATTGCCGCTTCTGCCATACCGGGACGATGCGGCTCGTTCGCAACCTCAATCCCGGCGAAATTGTCGGGCAGGTGATGCTGGCGCGCGATACGCTCGACGAATGGCCCAAACCCGGCGAGAGCAGCAATTACGATCCGCATGGCCGGATGCTGACCAACATCGTTCTGATGGGCATGGGCGAGCCGCTCTATAATTTTGACGGTGTCCGCGATGCGATGAACATCGTCCGCGACAAGGAGGGGCTGAGCCTGTCGCGGCGGCGGATCACGCTTTCGACCTCGGGCGTTGTCCCGGCAATGAAACGCGCCGGCGAGGAGATCAACGTCAACCTCGCCGTCTCGCTCCACGCCGTGACCAAGGAAGTGCGCGACGAGATCGTGCCGCTCAACCGCAAATACGGCATCGACGAGCTGCTCCAGGCCTGCGCCGATTATCCGGGCACCAACAATGCGCGGCGGATCACCTTCGAATATGTCATGCTCAAGGACGTCAACGACAGCGACGAGGATGCACGCGAGCTCGTCCGGCTGATCCGTCAGTACAAGCTGCCCGCCAAGGTCAACCTGATCCCGTTCAACCCATGGCCCGGCGCGCCTTACGAGTGCTCCTCGCCCGAGCGGATCGAGGCGTTCAGCTCGCTGATCTTCGGGGAAGGCATTTCGGCGCCTGTCCGGACGCCGCGCGGCCGCGACATCATGGCCGCGTGCGGACAGCTCAAATCGGCGGCCGAGAAGAAATCGCGCGCCGAGCTGGATCGGCTGGCCGAAGAGAAACAGGCCGCGCTGGGTTAGAGATTACCGAAGTTCAGCCGCTCCATCGTCATTGCGTGCGAAGCGAAGCAATCCAGAGCCGCAAGCGATGTCGCCTGCCGCTCTGGATTGCAGCGTCGCTTCGGCGCCTCGCAATGACGAAGCTAGGTCGATTTCCACTGCCGGCATCCGCCTAACACCCATTCTCATCGGCGCAGCCGTCGCCGGTCTCGATCTGGATCGTCGCATGGCCGATCTGGAAATGTTCGGCGAGGCTCACTTCGAGGTCTTTTAGAAAGCCATCGCCGGGATGGCCGCCTGGCATCTTCAAATGCACCGTCAGCGCGATTTCGGTCGTGCTCATATTCCAGATATGGAGATGATGCGCTTCGGCGACGCCGGACAATTCGAGCAGCTGCCCCCGCACCTCGTCGGTATCGATATGCGCAGGCACGGCGGCGAGCGACATGCGGACCGATCCCATCAGCAGGCTCCATGTGCTGAGCAGGATGACGAGCGCGATGACGAGGCTCGTCGCCGGATCGATCCAGTTCATCCCCGTCAAGACGATCGCGATCCCGGCGATGACGACGCCGGCCGATACGGCGGCATCGGCGGCCATGTGGAGATAGGCGCCGCGAATATTGAGATCGCCCTTGCGGCCGCGCGCGAAGAGCGTAGCGGTCGCGCCGTTGACGGCGATGCCGATCGCCGCGACGATGATAATCGTGCCTCCGGGCACCGGCGCGGGATAGATGATGCGCTGGATGGCCTCCGACGTGATAAAGCCGACCGCGACGAGCAGCAGCACGCCATTGGCGAGCGCCGCGAGGATCGACGAGCCGCGCAGTCCGAAGGTGAAGCGCTTGCTAGGCGCGCGCTTGGCGAGCGTCGCGCCCGCCCAGGCGATCATCAGCCCGAGAACGTCCGACAGATTATGCCCGGCATCGGCGAGCAGCGCCATCGAACCGACGGCAAAGCCATAGCCCGCCTCGATCGCCACGAAGACCGAGTTGAGCGCAATGCCGATCGCAAAAGCTCGTCCGAAATCGGCGGGCGCATGAGCGTGCGCGTGGCCGAGGCCGCCATGGCTGTGTCGGTGACCGGCATGGTCATGCCCGTGATGCGAATGCCCCGTTCCCATGGCGCCGCGATAGCGCCATCGAGCGAGGTAATACTAGCACAAGCTGGTGATTATTCGTCTTCGTAGCGCGCGATCTCGAGCGTCGCCGGATCGACATTGCAATCGAAGTCGGTGACACGCGTCCGTTGGATTTCCTCGCCGGTTTCGAGATCGATTTTGCGCGTCGTGGTCGATCTCAGCACGCCGCACATCGCGCGATAATCGCCCTCGACGGTTTCAGCGGGGCGCTCTTCGGCGTCGAGGTCGGGATGGAGCGCGCTCACTTCACGGTGGCGTTCAATCAGCCATGTTTCGCTGTTGATGTAGAACCGGCGCTGGAAGCCATCGGCCATGATCAGCTCGACGACCTGGTAATCGGTACCGTCGATCGTCTCCGGATCGCGTAGCACCGCGCGATGGCCACGTTCCTCAAGATCATGCAAGCCAAAGATGTTGAAATCGATGCCGCGGGCGAGGATCGCGGTCGCCAGGCCGGTCGCCTGGGTAACCTCGCCGCCGTCGCCGCCCTGCTGCCAGCCGCCTTGCTCATCGATGCCCTCGCTGAAAACGCGCGCGCTATCGGCGAAGATATCGACCTGCATCCGCCCGTCGCGCGTTGCGCGATAATCGCCGTTGACGGTGAAGTCTGGCTCGACGACCTCGACGGCGAGGCGCAGGTTGCGCAGGCCATCGATCGCCTCAGCGCCGCCCGTCACCTCGACATGGCGTGCGAGCACTTCATCGACCGTCAGCTCGGCCGCCTCCTGCCCGGAACACGCCACTAGCGCTATGCCGAGCGCCAGTGGTTGGATCCATTTCATCATCCGATCTCTCCGCGATTCACGAATAACGACTAATGTCTTAATTCAGCGCAGCCCATGGCGTTCGCCGGTCAGGGCTGCGTTTCATCTAAAAAGCACGTCATTAGCACCGCTCGCCCTCTGCAACAGAAAAGGGCCGGAGCATTGCTGCCCCGGCCCTCCCGCTATCCAACGGCTGTGCGGTCCGAAGGAATTCAGTAAACCCGGTTGTTCTGGTTCTCGATATACATGGCGCGGCGGTGATTGTGGCGGCCGGTGCGACGTTCTTCGCGGGTTACAACGCCGTCGTCATCGGCATCGGCGGCGTCGAAGCGCGCCATCGCGCGCGACGAGATTTCGGACAGCGACAGCCTGCCGTCGCCGTTGGCATCCTGTCGCTCGAAACGGCTGGCGCGGCGCGCGGCCATATTGGCCCGGCGAGTTTCCCCCATCGCGGCGAATTCATTGCGGTCGAGCGCGCCATTGCCATTGGCATCGGCGGCGTCCCAGGCAGCGGCCCATTGTGCGGCCCGCTCTGAGCGGCGCTCCTGCCGGGCTTCGGGATTGTGACCGGCAAGGCCCCGGCGTTCGGCGGCGGCGCGCATCTCTTCGACGGTGACG
>JABDLY010000070.1 GCA_013001755.1 Sphingomonadaceae bacterium | reverse complement strand
CGTTCCCACATCGCGCCGGAACGCCGCGGGGTGAAGCCGCGGATATTCGAAAACTGGCTGCGTTGATAAATCACGCCGCAGATCGAATTAGGGAAGCGCGGCGATTCGACGCGGTTCATGACGACCTGGGCAACGGCGAGCTGTCCGCTGCGCGGTTCGCCGCGCGATTCGTGCAGGATCACCTTGGCGAGACAGTGAAGCTCGTCGTCGCGCGCGTCGTTGATCGCGGCGGCGCTTTCCTCGAAGGCTTCGTTGGCCTCTTCGGCCTGCTCGATAATGGTTTCGGCCTGGGCGGCGGCTTCCTGGATCGAGATGGCGTCTTCGCCGTCAAGGTCGATCGTCGGTTCGGCAACGGCTTCAGCCGGCTCGGCGACGAAATCGCCAAGGCCGTTTTCGGCCAGCAGCTGATCGTCGGCCTCGGCCATCGGAACGGCATCGCTGCCGAACGCGAAGCCGGTGTTGATCGGCAATGCGGCGACGGCGATAGCGGCCAGCGTCGAAATGCCGAAAATAGTTCTGTTGCGTCCAAAGGACATTCAATACTCCATCGGGTGCGCCGAAAGGGCAGGTTCGATAATTACGCTACTTTCCTGATCGACCCGCTCTCAATCCACGTCGTGCCGGGCGAATGCCATATAGGCGCACGCGTCCCGGCCGGGCTTGGGGGGTATCTCTATTGTGCAGCGCAGCATTGCAACCGAACTACGATGAGCCGTGGACCCAACAGGATGAATGACGCAATAAAATTACAAGGTTTTACGCAGTTGCGATTCGCTATAATATTGATTTAAAACGGTTCCATATCGGTCTCGCAATGCAACTTGGCTAAAATGCTCCTAATGCGTGATTTCTCGCATTTGCACGGTGAAGCGTTGAATCGATTCGCCTCGCGCCTCGTTGTTCTGCTAGCCAGCGATCTGGCAGATTCGCGATTTTCGGTCGGCAAGGGGTGGAAAAGACGTGGCGCAAACCCGCTGGACAGTGATGTTCGCATTTGGCGCAGCGACAGCGCTGGGGCTCGGATCGTGCACCGAGGGACGCACCGCGCCGCCGGAAAGCGCCGGCAGCGAAGCGCCGGCCGAACAGCCCCGGCCCGTCGCCGAGCCGGCCGAGACCGAAACGGCGCCGGGGGACCCGTTAGCCGCGGAATCACCGACGCCCGCTCCGCCGACAGCTGCCGATCCCGCTCAACCCGATCTCGGCGCCGGCGCCGGAGCAGGCCTTGCAACGCCTGTAGCGCCGGCGGTGAGCGAGCCGCGCACCTATTCGGTCGTCGGTGTCGGCGACATCATGATGGGCAGTGACTGGCCGCAGCCGGGCATGGACCCGCGGATCACGCCCGAAGCCGATCCCGCCGTTGTGATGGGCGACCAGCTCGCCGGCGTTTTCGCCGATGCCGATATCGTCTTCGGCAATTATGAAGGCACTATCCATTCGAGCGACATCGGCGCCAAGCAATGCGGCAATCCCGAATATTGCTATGTCTTCCGCAGCCCGCCCTTCCATGCCGATTATCTGCGCCGCGCCGGTTTCACACTGATGTCGAACGCCAACAATCATGCGCGCGATTTCGGCGAACCGGGCAGAATGGCAACCTATGCGACGCTGATCCGCGCCGGAATCGCGGTGGCGGGCGGCGATGTCGAAGGGATGCGGATCGCGGTGCAGGAGGCGGATGACGGTCGCCGCTTTGCGCTGGTCGCCTTCGGCCATAATCCCGGCTTGCTATCGGTCCAGAACTATAGCCGCGTCGCCGAAATGGTGCGCGCCGCCGATGCCCGGGCCGATGTCGTCATCGTTTCCTGCCATATCGGCGCCGAAGGCGCATCGCATTTCCGCGTGACGCGGCAGACCGAGACTTACCTCAACGAGGATCGCGGCAATCCCTATCGCTTTGCCCATGCGGCGATCGATGCCGGCGCCGATATCGTCTTTTGCCACGGCCCGCATATTCCGCGTGCGATCGAGGTCTATAATGGCCGTTTCATCGCCTATAGCCTTGGCAATTTCTGGACCTATGGCCGCTTCAACCTGCGCGGCCATAACGGGCTGGCGCCGGTCGCGCGGCTCGAGGTCGATGGCGAAGGGGCGCTGGTTGCCGCCGAGATCGTCTCGGCGCGGCAGGATCGGCCCGGCGGGCCCCGTCTCGATGCTTCGGGCGCTGCGGCGGCGCGGATTGCCGAGCTGACGGCGCTCGATTTCGCGGCAAGCGGCGTGCGCGTCGATGCGGCGGGCCGGGTCAGCTGGCCGGGTCAGGCTGAGGTGCAGCCCGTGGCCCCCGCCGAAACGCTATCGCCAGCGGAGCCCGCGCCTCAGCCCGAGCTCTGATCCTCGCCGATATCGAACTTGCTCGCGCGCCGCTTGCCGAACAGCATCCCGCGCTCGAGCCGGGCGACGAGCGCCGCATAATAGGCGTTGAGAAAGATGTAATCGTCGTCCCCATCATGCCAGTCGATCTTGGCGCGGATCGTATTGGCGACGCCGTGCAGCGTCTCGGCATTGTCGTCGCGCAGCACCTTTTCGAGCGTTTGCAGCTCATATTCGCCATAAACCGCAAGCTGCTCGTCGGTGAAATCGAAATCCGGAAGGCGGTTGCTGCCCTCGCCGGCCAGATCGGCGAGCAATTTGCGGCGCGGCGCATGGACGACCCAGGTGCCCGCGATAATGTCGCCAACACGCAGCCGATCCTTGTTGAACAGCGGGAAGAACAGGAAGATTGTCGCCCAGAGACAGCCGACGACGGCCATCAGCGCGCTGCCCGTATCGATGCCGCCGCTGAACAGGAAGGTTATCGGCAGGAACACCTCGATCTCGCGCATCAAATTGCGGGCGATCACGGCGTCGGCGGTCAGCCGCCCGCCATCGCGCGCGACGACGCGCATACCGAAAATCCGCTTGCCGAGCGTCGCCGAGCGGCGGCCGATCTCGAATGCGATGAAATAGAAATTGCGCAGCAGGAAAAAGCCGAGCAGCCAGATGATCGCGACGACGCTCAGCCCGTCATTGCTGCGGCCCTCGGCGGCGCCGAGCCCGGCCCAGAACAGCAGGATCATGAACAATATCAGCGTGAGGATCAGCAACAGGAAATCGATGACGAAAGCGCCGGCGCGCTGCCCGGCCGTTCCGAGCCGCAATCTCAGGTCGACGCCTTCGGGCGTGACCAGCGTCCGCTGGACGCTGCTATCGGGGGAGAGAGACGGACTAGCGCTGGCCACGGATCAGCCCCGGCAGATAGAAATAGGCGCACCAGCCGAAGAACATCATCGACGCGATGGCATAGCGGGTGAGGTCTTCGGTGATCAGTTGCCGGCCGAAGCCTTCGAGAAGGCCGGCGGCGAGCAGCATCACGATAACGCCGATCATAACGACGGCGGCCGTCTTGCCCGCCTCGCGCGCGGCATTGAGCCGCGATTGCATGCCGGGAAAGATAACCTTGGTGCCGATCCTGAGGCCTGCTGCGCCCGCAAGAATGATCGCGAACAATTCGGTCGATCCATGGATCAGCAACCAGCCGCCGAGCTCGAAGCCCAGCCCTCGCTCGACGAACAGCGCAACGAAAGCGCCGAGAATCGCGCCATTATAGACCATCAGCAATGCCGTCGGCACGGCAAAGGCGAAGCCGAGCGCAAAGGCGAAAATCGCCACCTGCGAATTATGCGTGAAAAGATAGGTCGCGAAGACGGCAAGACCGCTCTGGTCCGAAGTGTAGAGCGTCTCGCGCAGCATTTCGGTCGAGGCGCTCGGGTCGCGCCCGCCCGAAAGGCCCTGCGGGATGATCGAATTGAACCAGTCGGGATTGCCTTGCACCAGCAGATAGGCGGCAAGCGCGCCTGCCAGCATCAGCGCCAGCGACATCAGCGTTTCGCGCCACAGCGTGCGGATCGCCGCGGGCCAATCTTCCGTGAAGAAACCGAGCGTGCGGCGGCCGAGGCTGGTGCGGACGCCGTAGACGAAGAAATAGGCGCGCGTGCACAGCCCCTCGAGATAGTTGATCAGCGCCAGATCGAGAGTGGTTTCGCGCGCGACCGAGAGCGAGGAGAGCGCCGAGCGATAGAGCACGGGCAGTTCGAGCAAATCGTCGTCCGATAGTCGCCGCACCGATCCGCCCTCGGCGCGGCGGAGCATTTCCTCGAGCCGCTGCCAGTCTTCCTCGCGCTCGGCGCGGAAGGTCTGGCTCGAAAACACTGTTTGGTTCGCAACCCTGCGCATCACACCAGGCTCCGGCGTTTGAGCGTCATATAGCGATCGACAAGCCGCGTGCCGATCTGGCCGTGCGGTGCTTCAAGAACATCGGCGCCCATCCGGCGCAGTTTCGAAATCACGATGGCGCGTTCGCGAAGCAGCGCCGAGGCGGCGACGGCGCGCGACACGTCTGCCGGTTCCTCGGGCGCGTCATGCGCGATATCGGCGAGTTCGGCGTCGCGCATTACGACAAACAGCACGAGATGGCGATCGACGAGCCGCCGCGCGGCTCGCAGCATCAGTTCGGCGCTGGTGGGATCGGCGAATTCGGTGAAGATGATGATCAGCGAACGCCGGTGAAGCTGGCTCGCAAGCGTCGTCAGCGCGAGCGTATAATTGCTCTCTTCGGGCATGTAATCGAGATCGGCTGCCGCGCGCTGCAACGAAGCAAAGGCGCGCGCGCCCGAAACGGTGGGGCTGGCGAGCAGCGGGCGTCCGGCAAAGCCGAACAGGCTCGCGCGGTCGCCAAGTTTGAGCGCGACATAGGCGGTGAGCAGCGAGGCAGTGATCGCGCGGTCGACACGCGGCAGGCCATCGAGCGGTTCGCACATCGTCCGCCCGGTATCGAGCGCGAAAACGATATGGTTGTTGCGCTCGGTGCGATATTCCTTGGCGAGCAATGCGGTGTGGCGCGCCGATTGCTTCCAGTCGATCGTCCTTTTGTCCATTCCGAGCTGGAACTCGGTCAGCGCTTCGAATTCGCTGCCTTCGCCGCGTTCGACCTGCGCGATCAGGCCGAACGAGGCGTCGCGCAGGAACAGCTGGATCGCCTTGTCGTGGATCGGCGCGATATTGGGCGTCACCGCGATGATCGCGACAAGCTGCTCGCGCGCCTGCACCCAGGCAAGGCCGAGTGGGCCCTTCCACCGCGCCCAGATCGTCTCGATTTCCGCCGGGCCGCGCCGGTGCGCGGTGAAAACGCTGCCATGCTCGCCGACGCCGTCGATCAGCGTTGCAGTTTCGCGCCGTATGCCGCGTATCTCGAGCCGCTCATCGACGCGCTGCGCCAGTTCGACCTTGCGCGGCGCTCCGCGCGTCCGGGCAAAGCGCAGCCGCGTCGTGACGCTAAAAGGTGCGCCGACGCCGACGGCCATCGGCTTGTCGAGTTCGATATCGAGCTGCGTCCGCCCGGGAGCGGACAGGCCGTCGAAGACCGTGAGCGCAATGATCAGCACGACCCAGACCAGCCCGAGATGCCAGAATTGCGGTATCATGACGCCGATCACCAGCGCCGCCGGTGCGCCAAGCGCGGTCAGCACGATCGATCGGGCGGTCGGGTAGATCATGACCTCTTCACCGGGGCGCCTCGACCTGTTCGATGAGGTTTTCGATGATCGCATCGGGTTCGCGCCCGTCGATCTCGGCGGCCGCCGACAGGATAACACGGTGGCGCAGTGCGGCGGGAGCGAGCGCCTTTACATCGTCGGGAATGACATAATCGCGCCCGTCGAGCGCCGCTCTCGCCCGCGCCGCGCTTGCCAGCATCGCGGCGGCGCGCGGGCTGGCGCCGGCGTCGAGATCGGGGGTTTCGCGCGTCGCGCGGGCGAGCGAGACGACATAGCTGGTGATGTCGGGGATGAGCTTCACCGAAGCCGCTACCTCGATCGCCGCGGCGATTTGCGCGGCCTCGACCACCGGCGCAACTTCGAAATCGGCCGCCTTGGGCGCGCCGAAGCGGCTGCCATGGATCGAAACTATCCGCTGCTCTTCCTCCTCGCTCGGATAGCCGACAGCGAGCTTGAACAGGAAACGGTCGAGCTGCGCTTCGGGGAGCGGATAGACGCCCTGCTGCTCGATAGGGTTTTGCGTCGCGACGACCATGAAACGATCCGAGAGCCTGTGCGTCTCGCCATCGATCGTTACCGAGCGTTCCTGCATTGCTTCGAGCAGGGCGGCCTGCGTCTTGGGCGGCGTCCGGTTGATCTCGTCGGCGAGCAGCAATTCGCAGAAGATCGGCCCCCGGGTGAGGGTGAATTCGCTGGTCTGGAAATTGAACAGGTTCGCGCCGATGATATCGCTCGGCATCAGATCGGGCGTGAACTGGATGCGGCCGTAATCGAGACCGAGTGTGCGCGCGAAACATTGCGCGAGGAACGTCTTTGCCGTGCCCGGTGGCCCTTCGAGCAGGCAATGGCCGGCCGAGAACAGAGCGATCAGCATATGGTCGATCGTTTCTTCCTGGCCGATAACGGCTTTGGCGATCTCGGCGCGGATCGTGTCGCCGAGCGGCTTGATATCTTCAACCTTCATGGGTGACGGCCTTTCTCCAATTGTGCAGCGCCCTCGCGGCGCTCAATATGTCGTGACGCGACCGCGCGGTTTCGGCGGCCGCGGCAAGTACGGTGAAGCGATCGCCGCCGGACTCGAATTCGTCGAGCCAGCGGTCGAGCGCCTCGCCTTCCAGATTGCGCGGATTGCCGATCGCGGCGACCGCGGCTTCCCGAGTGAGCTCGGCATAGCGCGCGCTCGACAGATGTTCGCGCCGCGCCAGACGCAGCAATTCGGCGCTGTTATCGACGAGCGCGCGTTTGCCGAAGGCTATCGCGCGCGGTTCGCTCTGCGGCGGGCCGAAGCGGAAAGCCGCCTGCAGCCCGGCGAGCAAGGCGGCGGCGAAGATGCAAAGCGTCAGCGCGAGAAAGGGCGGTTCGAAGGCGAGCGTGAGCAGGTTCGCGCTGCCGCCGAAGCCGTTGGCGATCAGATCGAAACGATAGGGTCCGGTCCCGCCGTTTATTTCTTCGAGCAGCAACAGCGCCGCTTGAGCTCGCTCGGGCGACGCCAACGCCTGATTGTTGAGCAGATCAGGATCGGCGAGAATATAGCTTTCGGTGCGATTTACGTAGCCAAGCACGATATCGCCGCTTTCCGTTTCTACCAGTCCCTCGACATTCTTACCGGAAACCGTTTGCAGTTCGTCCGGCGCGCTGAAATCGACGCCAGCAAATTCGGTTGTGAAAAGTCGCGACCCGGGCGCGGTGTTGCTTCGCCGCACCGCAATGTCGTCGAGATTGGCAAGCGGCTGCTCCGCTGTTGCCCCAAGATTGGCCCCGAAAGCCATGACGCGATCATTTTCGGTAAGTACCGGAAAGGTCGTCCATTTGGGCAGGATGAAGAGCGTCGGCTGGTACACGCCCTCTTCGATCAGCCTGTCGAGCCGATCCTGGTCGACGCCGGGTTCGATCGTGACGATGGTGAGCCCGCCGTTGACGAAGCTGCCTTCGTTGCGGACGAATGCGACCTCGTTGCCGGTTGCTTCGAGCAGGTCATAGACGCCGCGAAAGCCCACTGCCGATGTCGAAAGGCTATGCGCGCGTCCGTCGCGACCGCTGCGCAGCTCGGGCGCATAGGCTGCGAGCAGCAGGAAGGCGATAAAGCCGATAATTCCCGCGACGATGACGATGAAGATCGTCCGCGCGGTAAACGGGTTGGCGCTCTCGGTGCTCATCGCCAGCTTCCGCCGAGCGCAAACCGCTCATAAGCGCCGCGTGCTTCGTCCCACCCGCTCGCATCGACGGGCCGAGCTGCGAAAACGCCGCGTTCGACGACCTGCGCGATTGCCGCAAAGGCGCGCCGCGCCTGATCGGGCAACGTGTCCGAGCGCGCGATATCGCGGCTCGTCAGCGCGGGCCTAAGGAAATCGGGTAGCCGGTTCTCGATATCCTCAAGGCTCCGAAAGAGGAGAAGGTGTGCGGCTTCGGCATAGCGCGCGTCTTTCGCCAGACTATCGGCCTCGGCGAGCAGCGATCGCGCCGCGCTTTCCTCGGGCCGCCAATCTTCCTCGGCCGCATCGCCGTCGCGCGACGAACGATCGGCATAGAGCCGCAGGAGAAACCGGCCGAAAAAGAAGAGCAGCAGCGCGGCGAACAGGCCCGCGACGATCCAGAAAAACCCCTGCCAGACGCTTCCCGTCTGGCCGAAAAATGCGAGCAGGTCGATCAGCCATTGTGGCGGCTCGTTCAGCTCGATGGCTTCGGGTTGCTCGGGCTGCGCGAATTCGGTCTGAATCCGCTCGCTCTCGATCAGCTCTTCATAGGCCGCATCGAAGCCGCGCTTGCTGTCGTCGGCGCCTGGCCCCGGCGGTGCCACCATAGAGCTTTAGTCCCCTTTCGCGTCCGATTTCGCCGCGACCCTTCGAACGCATCCCTTCTGAACAAGCTGGAACCAATCCGCAACTTGCTTGCCGCCCCGTGCGTTGAACGATTAGATGGACATAAACGCTGACAGGAGAACAGAATGAAATTGGGATCGCTCAAGGGTGGACGCGACGGCAGGCTCGTGGTCGTCAGCCATGATCTCGCCTGGTGCGCCGATGCCGGGCATATCGCGCCGACCTTACAGGCCGCGCTCGATGATTGGGAGACGATCGCGCCAAGCCTCGAAAATCTCGCCACCGATCTTGCGCATGACGTGATCCCCAAGGAGCGGTTTCACGAGCGTGAGGCCGCCTCGCCGCTGCCGCGCGCCTATCAATGGGCCGATGGCTCGGCTTACGTCAATCACGTCGTGCTCGTGCGCAAGGCGCGCGGGGCGGAGATTCCCGACAGCTTCTGGGAAGATCCGCTAATGTACCAGGGCGGATCGGACGGTTTTATCGGCCCGCGCGACGATATCCCGCTGCCCGATGCCGAATGGGGCTGCGATCTCGAGGCCGAGATCGTCGTCGTCACCGGCGATGTGAAACAAGGCGCGAGCCGCGACGATGCGCTTAGCGGCATCCGGCTGATCGGTCTCGTCAACGATGTGTCGTTGCGCAACTTGATCCCTGGCGAGCTCGGCAAGGGCTTCGGTTTCGTCCAGTCGAAACCGGCGAGCGCCTTTTCGCCGGTCTTCGTCACGCCCGACGAACTGCCCAACTGGAAGGACGGCAAGCTGCACGGGCCGCTGATGGTAGATCTCAACGGCAAACCCTTTGGCCGCGCCGATGCCGGCGAGGACATGACCTTCGATTTCGGCACGCTCGTTGCGCATCTCGCCAAGACGCGCGCGCTCGTCGCCGGGTCGATCATCGGTTCGGGCACCGTGTCGAATCGCGACGAGGATGGCGGGCCCGGCAAACCGATCGACCAGGGCGGCCGCGGCTATAGCTGCCTTGCCGAAGTCCGCATGGTCGAGAAGATATTGGACGGCGAAATGAAGACGCCGTTCCTGTCGCCCGGCGATACGGTCAAAATCTGGATGGAAGACGAGCACGGCCACGCCACCTTCGGCACGATCGAGCAGGAGGTGGTGGAGGGGTAAGACGAGTTCTTCGACTTCGAAGCTCGTCCTCATTGCGAGGAGCGAAGCGACGAAGCAATCCAGCGCGGCTGGCGAAAGCGTTTGCGGCTCTGGATTGCATCGCTACGCTCGCAATGACGCAGAATTCTATCTCCGCCGCCAGTCCTGTGATTGGCAGACGATGCCGCCGAGCACGCAGCCGGTCACCCGCAGCGTGTTGGCGTTGATCAGGCGGAAGCGGGCGTTGTAATTGCGGCCGTCCTCGGGGTCGTAGATCTCGCCGCCGCGATAACGGTTGCCGTCGCGACTGAAGCCCGACAGCACGCGCAGCCCTTCGATGGTGCGGTTGCGCAGCCGCGGACTGGGGTTGTTGATGTCGCGCTGGCCCGATTCCATCGCGACAAGCACCCGCGAGATCCGGCCGCAGACGGAGCTTCCGCAGCGTTCGATGGTTACGACCGCGCGCCGGTCTTCTGTCAGCCAGTTGTCAAAGACGCTTTGTGCCGATGCGGGCGCAGTAGCCGAAATCGCGATGCCGGCTATCGCCATGCCAAAGATACGCATAGTGCTCCTTCTCTTGCGGACCGCGCGACATCGCCTTTGCGATCGCGGTTCCGCCGGTTCAATAGAATAATGCAGCAGCCGGGGGAAAGTTCAAAATGGCGAAAGATGAATGGGTTATCGGCGTTATCGGCGGATCGGGGCTCTATGCTATCGATGCGCTCGAGAACGCCCAGTCTATCCGCGTCGAGAGTCCTTGGGGCGAGGCGTCGGACGAGCTCGTGATCGGCGAGATCGCCGGCAAGCGCTTCGTCTTCCTGTCGCGCCACGGCAAGGGTCATCATATCCCGCCGAGCGATCTAAACTTCCGCGCAAATGTGGACGTGCTCAAGCGCGCCGGATGCACCGACATGGTCTCGCTCTCGGCGGTGGGGTCGCTGCGCGAGGATTTGCCGCCGGGCAGCTTCGTCATCGTCGATCAATTCATCGACCGCACTTTTGCGCGCGCGAAGAGCTTTTTCGGCGAAGGTCTGGCGGCGCATGTCTCGATGGCCGACCCGGTCTGTCCGGCGCTATCGGACCGCGCCGAAGCGGCGGCAAAGGCAGCGGGTGCCGACAGCGTCCATCGCGGCGCGACCTACTTGGCAATGGAAGGCCCGCAATTTTCTTCGCGCGCCGAGAGCGAGCTTTATCGCCAATGGGGCTGCGACGTTATAGGCATGACCGCGATGCCCGAGGCCAAGCTCGCGCGCGAAGCCGAGCTGCCTTATGCGCTTGTCGCGATGGTGACCGATTATGATTGCTGGCGCGACGAAACCGCCGATGTCGTCGTCCACGATATTCTCGCCACGTTGCAAGACAATGCCGGCAAGGCGGCGCAGACGGTGGCGGAGTTTGCCAAGGCGTTGCCCGACGAGCGCCCCGCCAACCCGCTCGATACCGTGCTCGATCACGCGATTATCACCGCACCTGAGGCGATGGACGCGGCGCTCAAGACGAAATTGGATGCGATTGCGGGGCGGGTGTTTGGGGAGCGGTAACTCCCCCTCTCCCTTTTACGGGAGAGGGAAAGCTGGCGCGAAGCGACAGCAGGGAGAGGTTACAGAGCGATCGGAGTGAGCGTGATAAACTTCACCACCTACGCGCTCTGCCGACAGGCCCTCTCCAACTGCGACTAATTCGCTGCGCTCATAAGTCTCGTTTCCTCTCCCGAATGGGAGAGGAGAGTCTTACCCCGAACAACTCGCCCCGCCGAGCACACAAAATTGCGCGCAATGGGGGTGGTTGAGCTGAACATCGCGGCTCGCTTCTGCGAGAGTCGCTCCCATCTGGAAATCATCGCCATAGGGCAGCAAGGTGCAGGCCGCGACGACCGGCGCGTCGGCGCCCCGGTGTTTGACGACCATCCGGCTCGAGGCGCACATCATCGCGCGCGGATCGACATCGAGGATGCCCCAGCAGGCGGTTGTGATCTCGGGCACGTCGGCGGTCGCGTCCATTTCGGGGAAGAGGACGAGCCGCATCGGGTCGTCGGCGTCGATATCGATGCCCTCGGCCGCAAACAGTGCCGCAAATCCCCTGCGCGCTGCGGCATCGTCCTCGCTCGCCAGATGCCGCCCGGCGACGGCGATCGAAAAGCGATTGCCCGACAGCCATTTGAGCCCATCGATGCCCTTGTCCCACGCGCCGGCGCCGCGTTCGCCTTCGTGCACCGGCTGGGTGTAATGATCGAGGCTGACCCGGATCGTCAGCTTGTCGCCATAGCGTGCGCGGAGATCGCGCAGCTGTTCTTCGAACCGCCGCATCGGTCGCATCGCATTCGACAGAACAAGCACCTCGAAGCCGCGCGACAGGCAGCTTTCGAGCATCGCGATCATATCGGGATTCATGAACGGTTCGCCGCCGGTAAAACCGATTTCGCGCGTGCTCAATCCATTGCGCTCGATCTCGTCGAGATAGATCTCGACCTCGGCAAGGCTCAGATAGACGAGCGCGTCATTTGTCGGCGAGCTTTCGATATAACAGGTCTTGCAGGCGAGATTGCAGAGCGTGCCGGTGTTGAACCAGAGCGTTTCGAGCGTGCCGAGCGCGACATGCGCGCGCGCCTCGCCTTTCGCCGTCACGCGGGGATCGCGGAACTTTTCGGGCGGCAGCGGCGCAGCGTTGGCGTCTTCGAACGGCGACGGGCCGGGGAGGGGCTTGGTGGCTATGGAGGATCTCCGAGGAAAAAGGTGTTTAGAGCAGGAATCGCGCACGGAAGCGGGCCCAGCGCTTGGGCAATCCGCCGAAGATCGTCGGCTCCCAGATCGCGAAGCCGGCCTGTTTCGAAATATCCGAGCGCGTCGGATAGGGGACGATCGCGCCGCCGATGGCGAAGGGGCTGGCCTTGCCGGTGATCGCGAGACTCCACGGCAACAGCAATTCGCCAGCATGCGGGCCGACCGCCGTCGCGCCGAGCACCTTCTTTCCCTTGCGGATGATCTTCAGGAAACCCTCGGCGTCGTTTTCAGCGCGCGCGCGGTCATTCTCGTCGAAGCCCATCTTCGTGATTTCGACCTTGTCGCCATATTTTTTGCGCGCGTCGCTCTCGGTCATGCCGACATGGGCGAGTTCGGGATCGCAATAGGTGACCCAAGGGAGCGCGGTGTAATCGGCCTTGCTCGGCAATCCGAGTGCGATCTGGAGGATGACGAGCGAGCCTTCATAGCCCGAAACATGGGTGAAACGCGGCCCGACGCGGCAATCGCCGATCGCATAGACTTTCTTGTTCGCCGTCCGGCGGCGCGCATCGACCTCGATGCCCTTCCTGTCCCATTTGATGCCGGCATTTTCGAGCCCGAAGCCGGTAAAGTCGCAGGTTCGCCCGGTGGCGACGAGCAAATGGCTCGCGGTGACCGTCTCGCCATCGCCGGTTTCGACGGTCACCTGCCCGTCTTTCGAAGACACTCGCACGACATCGCTGTGCTCATGCATGACAACGCCTTCGTCGAGCAGCTTCTGCCGGACGATCGCAACCGCATCGGGATCGTCCTTGCCGAACACCGTGTGGCGTTCGAAAACGGTCACTTTGCTGCCGAGCCGGCGGAAGCTTTGCGCCATCTCCATGCCGATCGGCCCGCCGCCCATGATCGCAAGGTGATCGGGACGCTCGGCCAGTTCGAAAATGCTCTCATTGGTCAGATAGGGCACGTCCTCAATGCCTTCGACCGGCGGAATGAAGGGCTTCGAGCCTAGCGCGAGGCAGATACGCGGGGCCTTCAGTGTCTGCCCATTCACTTCAATCGTCGAACCGTCGATCATCTTGGCCGCGCCGCGGATGACCTCGACGCCGAATTCCTCCTCGAAGCGTTCCTGCGAATCGTCGACGGCAATCGAGGCGATGGCGCTCTGGACATGATCGTGCACGGCCTCGAAATCGATTTCCGGCTCGACATCGGCGATGCCGTATTTGGCGCTCTCGCGCATTTCCTGCGCGCGCCGCGCAGCGGTGATAAGTGCCTTGGAGGGCACGCAACCGGTGTTGAGGCAATCGCCGCCCATCGGGCCTTTTTCGATCAGCGCGACCTTGAGTCCGAATTGCGCGCAGCCGCCCGCAACGGTGAGTCCGGCCGATCCGGCGCCGATTACGATAACATCATGCGTACGTTTCATCGTCGCCCTTGTCCTTACTGTCTCATGCCCGGCTTGCCGCGACATACTGACCCAGCTTTTCGGAAGGCCCCTAGCAGAGGTTACAAGCATGGAGCTTTTGTGTAACCCCGCCCCACGTCGGCGCGAATGCCTGCACAGACGATTCCCCGGCGGAGAGCAATGTGAAGACCGTGAACAGTTGCCACCAGGACAGTGTCGGGCTGTTGCTGAAATGACCTGTTATCTTGTTACCGGAGCCGCCGGCCTGATCGGCGGCGAAATCGCGGCGGCGCTTGCCGATCAGGGCGCCTCGGTGATCGGTTTCGTCAGGCGCAATCGCAAGTTGCGCCGCAGCGCCGGCGAAATCGTCGAGACGGAAGATTGGACCGGTTCGACGCCTCAGCCGGGGCATATCGCGCTCGTTACCGGCGATGTGTCCGACCCCGGTCTCGGTCTCGACCGCGCCGCCTATCGCGCATTGGCCGGGCAAGTCGATGCAATCATTCATTGCGCGGCGATCGTCGAGTTCGATGCGCGTCAGGACGTCTATGATGCGATCAATATCGCCGGCACCGCGCATATGCTCGAATTCGCTCGCTTCGACCGCGGCCGTCCGATTCCCTTCGTTCAGGTGAGCACCGCTTACGTCTGCGGGCAACGCGGCGGGGAATTGGCCGAAGACAATGACGAGGCACCTGAAAGTTTCGCCAACCCCTATGAGGCGAGCAAATACGCCGCCGAACAGCTCGTCCGTGCCGCAATGGCGGAGGGATTGCCCGCGGTTATCGCGCGGCCGAGCATCGTTGTCGGCTATGAAGATGACGGCGCGATAGCCGGTTTCGACTCGATCTATGCGGCGTTCAAATTGCTCGCCGAGGGTCGAATCGGTACGATTCCGGCCGCATCCGATGCCACGCTCAACTTCGTGCCGATCGATCATGTCGTGAAGGGAATCGTAACCATGGCCGGGCAGGTCGAGGCGATGGCGGGCAGGGCCTTTCACCTCGTCGCCAGCGAGCCCATGCCGGTCGCCGATTTCTTCGAGCTGATCCACGGTTATCCGCAATTTGCCGACCCCAGGCTGGTCGGTCCGGACCATTATGACCCCGAATCGCTTTCGCCGCTGGAACGTCGGCTGCACCGCAAGGTCGCGACGCTTTACGGCGCCTATTTTCGCAACAATCCCCTGTTTTTGCAGGATAATACAGAGAAATTGCTCGGTTTGGCCGGCCCTGTCGCCGATCTCGCGCTGATGCGCCGCCAGGCCGACTTTGCGATTCGTGCCGGCTTCCTGCGAGCCGAATCGGTGGCCGCCTGATCGATCGCCCGCTGCGCAAGTGGCGCGATCCGGGACAGATGCGCCGACGCTTGCTGCTTCATGCTGAACGGCAAGGGTTAATCTTGCCAAAAAATTGCCGCCGCGCCGCCATTTAACCCTTTTTTGACGGTAAACAGCCTTTCCATGCCATGCCTGCACCGTCATAAACGCGGGATTGCAACACTGATTCTAATGCAAGGGCGGGCCACGCGGTGAGCGCACCATTTCGTTTTCCCAGATTCTTCGTGACCGCCCCGAGTCCGTGTCCCTATCTACCGGGCAAGAGCGAGCGCAAGGTTTTTACCGAGCTTCGCGGCGCGCACGCCGCCGAGCTCAACGAGGCGCTCGGCCGCATCGGTTTCCGCCGCAGCCAGGGCGTCGCCTATCGGCCGAGCTGCATCGATTGCCAGGCCTGTACCTCGGTCCGTGTCGTCGCCGGCGAGTTCCGCCCCAATGCGACGCAGCGCAAACTTCTTCGCCGTCATAACGATCTCGTCGTCAGCGCCTGTGAGCCCTGGACGACCGATGAGCAGTTCGCTTTGCTCCGCCGCTATCTCGCCACCCGTCATCCAGGCGGCGGAATGAGCGATATGGACGAGATGGATTTCGCCGACATGGTCGAGCAAACGCCGGTGGACAGCTTCGTCATAGAATATCGCGAGCCCGGCGAGGATGGAAAACCGGGCCAGCTCGTCGGCGCCTGTATTACCGATCGCCAGTCGGACGGCCTGTCGATGATCTACAGTTTCTTCGACGCCGATCATGACGATCGCAAGGGTCTGGGCAACTATATCATCCTCGATCATATCGTCCGCGCGGCGAAATCGGGGCTGCCCTATGTCTATCTCGGCTATTGGGTCGAAGATGCACCGCGCATGCAGTATAAGATCCGCTACAAGCCGATCGAGAAGCTTACGCCGCGCGGCTGGATGCCGTTCGAGCCGAAGAAAGCCAAAGCCGCCAAAAAAGAGCTGGCCGCCGCCGATTAATCGCCGCTCTGCGTTTCCCTATCCTTGTATATCCCTTCCATGAAGGGCGGCATGGGAAGCGCGGCGCGCGCCTGGGCCAGGGCAAGCGCCCATTTCGACGACAGCATGTTAAAATATTCGTCGGTCTCTTCGATCCGCAGGGTCATCAGCTTCTGGTCGCCGCTCGCCGGAATCACCGCTACATCGAGCGGCCGGCCGACGCTAAGGTTCGACCGCATCGTCGAATCAAACGACACCAGCCCGGTCTTTACCGCATCGTCGAGCGGCGTTTCATATTCGAGCGCGCGATCGAGGATCGGCTTCCCGTATTTCGTCTCGCCGATCTGCATGAACGGGCGGTCGGGTTGGCAGGTAATGAAATTGCCTTCCTTGTAGATATGGAAAAGCCGCAGCGGGCGGCCCTTAAAACGGCCCGCCAGCAGCATCGACCCCGAAAAGCTGTACTGGCTATCTTCGCCGACATTCTCGCTGATCTCTTCGCGCGAATTTTGCAGCGCCTCGCCAACCAGGCTGGCGACCCGGTTCATATTGGACATATCGCCGACGAATCGCGGCCCGTCGCTATCGGCGTTCTCTTCAAGACCCTCGGCGAGCCGCGCAAAGGCCGACTGGGTAACCGAGAGATTGCCGGCCGTGCAGGCGAGTATCGTCCGCTCGTCGCTGTCTTCGAGGATATGCAGCTTCTTATAATAGGAGATATTGTCGACACCTGCATTGGTGCGGGTATCGGCGATCATCACCAATCCGTCTTTCAGCAGCATTCCGAGGCAATAGGTCATGCGTCAATCATCGGCAGTTGAACCAGCGCGCGTGGGTTAACGGGCTGGACGGCGGCGCGGAAGCGATATGTTCTGCACCTATGTGGATGCGGCGTCAGTTTTGCGACTGGCGTTGCGCTTGCGTCACGCGCACTTCGACGTCGAGCGTCTCGTCGCCGCCGCCAAGCCGCCGTCCGGCGATCGGCGCGGCGTCACGATAATCGAGGCCGGTGGCGACGCGGATATAGGCTTCGTCGGGGCTGATCCCGTTCGCCGGATCGAAGCCGACCCAGCCGAGACCGTCCAGATAGGCTTCGGCCCAGGCATGGCTCGCTTCCTGTAACTCGGCTCCGTCGCGGCGATAGAGATGGCCCGATATGTAACGTGCGGGCAGGCCGATAGAGCGCGCCGCGGAGCAGAAGATTTGCGCATGATCCTGGCATACGCCGCTATTGGCGGCGAAAGCGGTTGCCGCATCGCGTTCGACGGCGTCGAGCGTCGGTTCGAAGCGGATTTCGTTGAGCAGCCGCTCCATCAGCAGATGCATCCGCTTGAGCGAATCGGATTGCGCTGCCGCGATATCGGCGGCGAAGCTCCGGATCGCTTCATCGGCTTCGGTCAAATCGGTCGACCTGAGAAAAGCGGCGGGTGGCAGCGGCTCGACCGCATCGGCAATGATGCCCGAATGATCCGATGTCAGCACTTCGCCCGAAACGATCAGGTCGATCTTTTCGACCGGGCCGTCGATATAGAGCATCGTCAATATATTGCCGAAACCGTCGCGGTTGCTCCGGATTTTCGCATCGCAATCGCAATCGACATGCCAGTCGACGACATGCTGCGAGGCGTAGTCGGTCGGTGTCATACGTAGCAGCTGCACGAGCCGCTTCTGTGGCTGGCTGAACGTATAACGCGTTACATGTTCGACATCGAGACGCATCAGTCGAAACGAAACTGGCTGCTGATCGCGCCGCTGAGCAGGCGATTTTCAGTGATGAACGCCTTCAGATATTCGTGCAGCCCGCCGCGGATGATCTGGTCGACTTTGGTTTCGGCTGTCCGTTTCTGGCGCAGCCGCGCCATGCGGTCGGCCTCGCCCTGTCTCCCTGTCTGGCGGCCAAGCGCATCGAGAATCGTTACGACCTCGGAAACGCATGCGGCGAGCGAACGCGGCAATTCGGGACGCAGCGTCAGCATTTCGACGACGCGGCCGGGCGAGAGGCCCTCGCTATAAAGCCAGCGAAAGGCCGTGTTGGCCGAAACGGTTTGCAGGATAGTTCCCCATTGGTCGCGGTCGACGAGTCCGCCGACCTCCTCGCCCTCGGGCAGGATCAAATGATATTTGACGTCGATAAGCCGCGCCGTGTTGTCGGCGCGTTCGATAGCCGCGCCAAGCCTCAGAAACCAGTGGCTTTCCTGCCGCAGCATCCTGTGCATCGCGCCTTCGAAGCCGCGAATCTCGGCCTTGAGTTCTTCGACGAGGTTGATCGTCGCCTGCGATCCGCCGGTCGCCGATCGATCGCGCAGGCCGAGCCAGGCGCGGTTAATGCTCTCCCAGGCTTCACGGGTCAGCGCCGTGCGCACCGCGCGCCCGTTCATCCGCGCATTATAGAGGCAGCTGCGGATCGAGTTCGCATTCTCCTCGGCAAGCGTCAGATAGTTCGCGACGCTGCTTGGCGTGATCGATTGCCCGGTTGCCGCGAAATCCTCGCCGGCAGCAGCCACCGAGAGCGCGCTTTCCCACGCCCCGGTTCCGGCCGGGCGCGCCGACAGCGCGTCGAGCCGGACGGTCGCCTCGACCAGACGGCCGGTAAATTCGGCGCGCTCCATATAGCGGCCGATCCAGTAAAGCCATGAGGCGGTGCGTGCCAGCATCAGCTTTGCGCCTGGCTTTGCGATTGCGATTGCGCGGGTTGCTGGTCATCGGGGCGCAGGACAAGGCTGTCCTTGGTGCCGCCGCCCTGGCTCGAATTGACGACGAGCGAACCCTCTTGCAGCGCGACACGCGTCAGGCCGCCGGGCACGGTCGTCACGCCGTTGGTGCCGCTCAGAACGAAGGGACGGAAATCGACATGGCGGCCCTTGATCGATTTGTCGGTCAGCGTCGGCACGGTCGACAGCGCCAGCGTCGGCTGGGCGATATAGCCGGCGGGCTTCGCCTTGAGCACTGCGCGAAATTCCTCGATTTCCTCAGCGGTCGCCGCGGGCCCGACAAGCATGCCATAGCCGCCCGATCCGTCGACTTTCTTCACGACCAGTTCTTCGAGATGTTCGAGCGTATATTGCAGCGCATCGGCCTCGCGGCAGCGCCACGTCTCGACATTGGGGAGCTTGGCATCTTCGCCGGTATAATATTTCACGATTTCGGGCATGTACGAATAAATCGCCTTGTCATCGGCGATGCCGTTGCCCGGCGCGTTGATGATCGTGACATTGCCCGCGAAATAGGCCGCCATCAGCCCCGGCACGCCCAGCATTGAATCGGGCCGGAAGATCAGCGGATCGAGAAATTCGTCGTCGATGCGGCGATAGATGACATCGACGCGCTTGCGGCCCTCGATCGTCCGCATCCAGACGATATCGTCATCGACGATCAGATCGGCCGACTCAACGAGCTCGATCCCGACATTGTCGGCGAGAAAGCTGTGCTCATAGAATGCGCTGTTGAAATGCCCCGGCGTCAGCAGCACGCAATTGCAATCGCTCGACGCGCCTTCGGGCGCGACCGATTTCATCATCGCGCCAAGCGCATCGGGATAGCGATCGACCGGCTCGACCTCGAATATCTCGAACAGTTCGGGACAGAGCCGCAACATCGCCTCGCGATTTTCGAGCATATACGAGACGCCCGACGGCGTGCGGACATTGTCTTCGAGAACGTAGAATTCGTCGGGCCCGGTGCGCACCATATCGATCCCGGCAATATGGACATGGATCCCGTGCGGCGGCCGGTGGCCGTTGACCGCGGGCGTGAAGCCGGGGTTGCCGAGTACGAGATCGGCTGGAACGATGCCGTCGCCGAGAATTTTTCGATCGCCATAGACATCGCCGAGAAAGGCGTTGAGCGCGTTGACGCGTTGTTCGAGGCCGATGGTGAGCCTGTCCCATTCGTTCGCCGTGAATATGCGCGGCACGATATCGAAGGGGATGATCCGCTCGGCTTCCTCCTCCTCGCCATAGACGTTGAAGGTGATGCCGAGCTGGCGAAAGGCGGCTTCGGCCGAATCCTGGCGGCGCTTGAGTTCGGACTTGGGCGTCGTGCGGATCCATTGCGCGATCTCGTCGAAACCCGGCCGCGGCTTGCGCGCGCGGCTGTAGCCCCAGATTTCGTCGAAGAAACTTTGTCCCGCCATCAATGACATCAATGCGCGAGCTGGTTATTATGTTCAACCGGTTTGGCAGATAGGAGCGGCGGCGATGGAAATAGATCATTTCGAAAGCGACGCCGCACCGGCGGATATCGCCGAGGCGCTTCGCAAAAAAGGCGCCTGCATCGTAGACGACGCAATGCCCGGCGACCAACTCGACCGGTTGCGCGGCGAGATCATGCCCTATGTCGAGGCGACCGACGACGGTCGCGACGATTTCACCGGACGCAATACAACACGCACAGGCGCGCTCGTCGCGCGGTCCAAAGCATGCCGCGATCTTGTCATGGACGGTCGCATCATCCGCGCGTGCGAGGATTTCCTGCTGCCCTTTTGCGATCGCTTCCAGCTTCATCTGACCCAGCTGATCCGCATCCGCGACGGGCAGGGGGCACAGCCCTTCCATCGCGACCGGCTCGCCTGGGGCGGCTTCATCCAGAGCTCGATAGAGCCGCAGCTCAACACGATCTGGGCGGTCACCGATTTCACCCGCCAGAACGGCGCTACACGCGTAGCGCCGGGAAGCAATCTCTGGGAAGACGTCAAGCGGCTGCCGACCGAGGACGAGGTTGGCTATGCCGAGATGGCGGCCGGATCGGTGCTGATCTATTCGGGTTCGGTCATCCATTCGGGCGGCGCAAACACCTCGGGCGCCGACCGGATGGGGCTCAATATCACCTATGCGCTCGGCTGGCTGCGGCAGGAGGAGAACCAGTATCTTTCCTGCCCGCCCGAGATCGCCAAAGACTTCGATCCCAAGCTCCGCGAACTGCTCGGCTATGCGATGGGAAGCTATGCGCTCGGCTATTACACGCCGCCGCTGCCGCCCGGCCAAGGCCCCGAAGCCGTGCCGCCGCATTTCCTGTTCGACAACAAGGTCGAAAACTGGGACGACGGCGCCGATCTCTACGACAAAGTCACTGACCGGATACGGAAATAGCTGTTGCCGACGCGATCGGCCTGAAAGGACCCTGCCATGAAACTCTACCAATCCGTAGGCCCCAATCCCCGCGTTCCGCTGATGTTTATCGAGGAGAAGGGCGTCGATCTCGATCGCCGTTTCATCGACCTGCAGGGCGGAGAAAACCGGCAAGAAGAGTATCTGACCAGAAATCCCTTCGGCCAGACCCCGGCGCTCGAACTCGATGACGGCAGCGCGCTTTTCGAAAGCGTCGCCATCTGCGAATATCTCGAGGAGCGGCATCCCGAGCCGGTGCTGATCGGTTCGACGCCTGAAGAACGCGCCGAAACCCGGATGCTCGTCCGGCGCATTGATTTCGACATCGTCATGCCGCTCGCGACGGCATTCCGCGGCGCGGAAGGCCTGCCGATGTTCAAGGACCGGATGCGCTGCGTGCCCGAGGGCGCCGATACGCTCAAGGCCTGCGCGCGCGATGGCATGGCGGCCTTCGACAAATGGCTCGAAGGCCGCGAATGGG
>JABDLY010000055.1 GCA_013001755.1 Sphingomonadaceae bacterium | reverse complement strand
GCGCGCGTCGCCCACTCGATGATCTTCGCCGATTTTGCAGGTTTTTCGCAGCTCAGCGAAACCGCGCTGCCGGTTTTCGCGCAAAGCATATTGGGCCGGATGGGGCACGTTCTCGATAATTATTGCGATGGCGTACTCTATCGCAACAGCTGGGGCGATGCGCTCTATGCCGTGATAGAGAACCCCGTCGATGCCGCCGAAATCGCGCTAAACGTGCAGTCAGAGCTCGCAGAAATTCCCGATGTTCTGAAGGATTGCGCCGGGGCGCATTGCGGCATCAGAATGGGTATCCATCACGGGCCGATCTACCGCGGCTATGACGCAGTCACGGGGCGCGATTCGTTCTACGGCACCGAAGTTACCCGGACGGCGCGGATCGAACCCGTTACGCCGACCGGCGAGGTCTATGCGACAGAGGCTTTCGCAGCGATCCTCGCTCTCGAAACGGCGCGGCGGTTTGGCACGCATTATGTCGGGCGGGTGCAGCTCCACAAAGGCTATGGCGAGCTTGCGATGTACAAATTGAGCAGGCTGTCGGATGTGGCGCGCTAGGCGCGAGAAACAGTGGCTCCCCGGGTCTGATTCGAACAGACGACCGATCGATTAACAGTCGATTGCTCTACCGCTGAGCTACCGGGGAACACTGTGAATGCCGCATCTCTTAGCGGCGAAGGCGGGCCTATAGCAATGCGTTTTGCACCTATCAACCAATTCAAACAATGAACTGCTCCATCGCGATTCGTTCGTCGAGCGCGTGTTCGGGATCGAACATCAATGTCAGGCTGAGATCGGGATCGAGCTGCACTTCGACGCTCGCGACATCGCGAACCTCGAGCTGGTCGGCCACGGCGCTGACGGGACGTTTTACGGGTTCGAGCACTCGGAAGCGCACCGCGGTTTTTTCCGGCAAGATCGCGCCGTTCCAGCGACGCGGACGGAACGGGCTGATCGGGGTCAGCGCGATCATCTTCGAATCGAGCGGCAGGATCGGCCCGCGCGCCGAAAAATTATAGGCAGTCGAACCCGCCGGCGTTGCAACGAGGACGCCATCGCAGAACAATTCCTCCATCACCACATTGCCGCCCGCCGACACTTCGAGTTTGGCGGTTTGCCGGGTCTCACGCAGCAGCGACACTTCGTTGATCGCCGGGCTCGATATTCTTTCTCCACCTACCGTTTCGGCGTCCATGCGGAGCGGAGACATTTTGAAACTCTTCGCCCCGCTTATCCGCTCGCGCAGATCGCCGGGCCGCCATTCGTTCATAAGGAAACCGACGGTTCCGAGGTTCATGCCGAAGACGGGACGAATTCGCTGGTTTCCAAGCATGTCATGAAGCGTCTGGAGCATGAAGCCGTCGCCGCCGAGCGCTATGACCGCATCGGCCTCCTCGATCGGAACGAACTCATACAGTTCCTGCAGCTGCCGCGCCGCATCTTGGGCGACGTCGACGGGCGATGCAACCAGCGCGAAGCCGTCTACCGCGGTCATCCGCCGGTAACGCTCATATGCCGCTCGATAGCGGGCGCGGTGTCATCGGGTAATATTTCGAAATTGTGGCGTTCGGGCTTGAGGACCATTGCACGGTCGAGCAGATCGTCGACCGCCGCGCGGCCACCGGTGCGGAGCGCTGTTTTGAGATCGAGATGATCGTCATGGCCGAGACACATGTAAATTTTGCCCGATGCGGTAATCCGCACGCGATTGCATCCGGCACAGAAATTGTTGGTAAGCGGCGTGATGAGACCGAGCTTGGCGCCGAGTTCCGCAACTTTCCAATAACGAGCAGGCCCGCCGGTACGTTCGGTCAGCGGGATCAGCGTGAAGCGATCGGCGAGCTTCTCCTTCACCCTGTCGAGCGGCAAATAGCGATTGTGGCGGTCGTCATCGATCTGGCCGAGCGGCATCGTTTCGATCAGCGTGAGATCGAAGCCTTCATCGCCACACCAGCGCAGCATCGGCACAATTTCGGCGTCGTTCAGCCCTTTGAGCGCAACCATGTTGATCTTGACTGAAAGCCCGGCGCATTTTGCCGCTTCTATGCCTTGAAGCGTTTTCTCCAGCTCGCCCCACCGTGTGACATAGCGAAAGGTTTCAGGATCGCGGCTATCGAGACTGACGTTGACGCGCCTGATGCCTGCATCGGCCAATTCATCGGCATAGCGCGCGAGCCGCGTTGCGTTGGTCGTTATCGTCAGTTCGTCGAGGCCGCCGCCGACGAGATGCCGGCCGATCATGCGCACGAGCTTCGGTGCGTCGCTGCGGACCAATGGTTCTCCGCCGGTTAGGCGGATCTTGCGAACGCCGCGCTCGATAAAGATGTCGGCCAGCTCGCTGGTCTCTTCGAGCGACAGCACTTCGCTGCGCGGCAGGAACGTCATATTCTCGGCCATGCAATAGCGGCACCTGAGGTCGCAGCGATCGGTAACCGAGATACGCAAATAGCTGATCGTGCGGCCGAAACCGTCGACAAGCGTGCGGGGTGTGGTGAGCGTTTCCGCCATATCTATGCACCTAGGGGGCAGCCCGTCTCGCGGCAAGAGTGTGAAAACGGCGATTGGCGCGCGGCGCGGGCGGTTGTAGGCTTGCAGGCCCGCCTGGAGACCGCCGACTTGCCATCCGCTTCGCCTGCATTGAGCAACCCGCTTTTCGTCCTGTCCTTTCGACAGCGCGATGAGCTGGCGGCGATGACCGAGCGTGCGGGGTGGGAACCGATTGCGGCGCGCCGCGCCGATAATGCCGAGCGCCGGTTCATCATGTCGGGCGCTGCCATCGCAATCGTCGATGCGCGAGGCGCATTCGACGACGGACTGGCAGCGGTGCAGCTGCTCGATAATGCGGCCGAGGCAAATGCGGCAGCGCTGCTGGTGCTCGTTTCGCGAAAAGATGTCGAACGGATCGATGAGATGCTGGCGGCGGGCGCGACGCATTATCTCGCCAGCCCCTTTGGCGAAGCCGAACTCGCCCAGGCGTTGCGCTTTGCCGAACGCTATACCTCGCGACTTGGCCGCACATTGCGAACTCCGCCCGAAAATGCGCTGTCCCATGCGCTGAGCTGGCGGCACGTGCTGGCAGATGAAAAGATTTCGGTGAGCACCGCGCTTGGCGAATTGCTCGGTCTCAAGAATTTGACACCCGATTTGGGGTCCTTTCTGAAAGCTTTGGGCGATTCCGGACAATCTGCCGCGCATGCCGCGCTGGCGCGGTTACGCGACGATGGCAAGCCGACGGCCTTTGCGCACCGGACCCCGGGCGAGGAAACCGGCAGACTCGTCCATCACATCAGCGTTACCGACAATGTCGTGCATGCGCGGGTCGAGCAGCCCGATCGCATGACGCAGGCAAAGGCGCTGGCTCATCGCGACGCGCTGACCGGGCTCGGCGATGGTTACATGGCGCGTCAGTGGATCGCCGCTCAGACAGAAGCTGCGGGAGCAATCGATCCGGCCCTCGCGCTTATCCTGATTTCGATACAACGGTTCGATATGATCAATGCGAGCTACGGGCAGGGGGCTGGCGATGATGTGTTGCGCGGTATGGCGCGGCGCATCGAAAAACTGGTCGGCCCGACGCCGGGTCGCAAGCGGCTGATAGCGCGTCTTGCAGGCGCCGAATTCGCGATCGGGCTGACGTCGCCGACTTCGCTCGACGAGGCCGAAGTTCTGGCTCGTCAGCTTTGCGATGCGATCGAACAGCCCTTCGTTACCGGCAACCAGACCGTCCAGATCAAGGCGCATTGCGGGATCGTTCTCGGGCACAACAAGGACAGCGATGCTGGGACCATATTGCGCCGGGCGAGCACCGCGCTCGCCGAAGCGCGCGAAAAGGACGGCGGCGCGATTTGCGTTCATGGCGATGAACAACGCAGCGCCGCTGCGCGCGCCAACCGGCTCGAAATCGATCTCCGTCCCGCGCTCGATAATGATGAGATCGAGATACTGTTCCAGCCTCAGGTTTCGACCGCCAATGGCCGCGTCATCGGCGTCGAGGCGCTGTCACGCTGGCACCACCCGGCCTTTGGAGAGCTCGGCGCGGCGGCGCTGTTCGCGGCTGCGGACCGCGCCGATTATCTTTCCGAGCTGTCTGCGCATGTTCAGCGTAAGGCCGTCGAGCTTGCGGCAAGATGGCCCGATGCGCTCGGTGAGCTTCGTCTGGCGGTCAATGTCACGGCGAGCGACATCGCCGATCCGAATTTCGTCGAGCGCTTCTCGGCGATGGCGGATGAGAGCGGCTTTCCGCGCGATCGCCTGACCGCCGAAGTCACCGAAAGCGGGTTGATTGCCGACCTCGGCGCGGCGGGCGAAAGGCTGGCGGAGCTCAGATCGGGCGGCTTTCGGGTCGCGATCGACGATTTCGGGACTGGCTATTCGAGCCTCGCTTATCTGAAATCGCTGCCGCTCGATTATCTCAAGATCGACCGCCGGTTAAGCCAGGACATTACCGGCGATGTGCGCGACCGTGTGGTGGTGCGCGGCGTTATCGAGATGGCGCGTTCACTGGGGCTATCGGTGATCGCCGAAGGCGTCGAGACTGAAGACCAGCTCGATATGCTCGCCGAACAAGGCTGCAGCCTCTACCAGGGGTTTCTGTGTTCGCCGCCGATATCGACCGACGCGCTTTCCAGGCTCGTCTCCGAGACGTCCGGGACCGACCAGGCGAGTTGACGATCCGCCGGTCTGCCGCGCAGGGGGATCTCAAGCCGCAGCGCCCGATTGCCGAAATCGATTGAGACGCGATCAAAGGCTCTCAACGCGTTCATCCCGAGCAGCATGGCTGGCCGATCGACGAGGTCCAGCTGGCGGAACAGCTCCGACTCGGCGAATGCAATCGGCAGGTCGCGAAGCTCGATGCGGCCGATCTGCACGCGGTCGGCCAGCGTATAATTGATATCCATCGATGTGCCCGTGATGGCGGTGACGTTGATCGATTGAGCGGGATCGATCCGGCCGCGGCGGACGAGCCGGTCGCGCAAGGCCATATTGCCGATCGAAAAGCTCGATCCGGTATCGACGATCGCGAGAATGCGGGTTCCGTCGATCCGGGCATCGGCCAATACGAGGCGGCCGAGGCGCGTACGCCCGCGAACGACGATGACGTTGTTATCGCTTGAGCGCCGGTCGGAGTAGCGCGATCGGGTCAGCGTCATTTCCCTTTGCCCGAAATCGAGCACGACCTGATGATCTTCCAGCGCGTCGATGCCGAGAACGCCGTGAGCGCCGATATTGCGGCGAGCGAGCGCTGGCGCCTGCACTTCTTCCATCGTTTGCCGGCCAAAGCCGAGCTCGGGAATGACGACTGTCGGCACCCGCCGAATGTCTAGCACCGAAGAGAGCATGACATCGTCGCTCGCGACGAGGGCTAGCGAATCCGCGAGTTCGCGCGAAATCACCGTACGCTCGGATCCGGTATCGATAATGAAGCGATACGGCCCGTCGCCACCGATACTGACCGCTATCGTCATCCGGTCGTCGCGCGCTTCGTCGTAACCGAATGTCTCGGTTTCCGACGGATCGGGCGCGGGGTCGACGAGCGGCGCATCGGCGACCGCGGGTGCTGCTGTTGCCAAAAGACATGCAAGGCCGATTGCTCGCGCGAAACCCATGGCTATCTCTCCCGTTTGCCGGTGAGAGTACACGATTTTGGCGGTCAACGCGAAATCGCTTTCGACCAACTAACCAGCAGCTTTGGCCAACCCCTTGGAAAGCTGGAGCGCGCCGTTGAGCCGCGCCTGCGGATCGCCCCAGTTTCGCGTGATGACGAGCTTGTGATCGGGCCGCAGCTTTGCCGTGCCTTTGAGACGTTTGACATAGTCGACCAGCCCGGCGGGATTGGGGAAGCTCTCGTTGAAGAAACTGACCAGCGCGCCGCGCGGACCGGCGTCGATGTTGGAGACATTCGCGGCTTTGGCGTTGAGCTTGGTCTCTATGATCTTGAGCAGGTTTTCCGTTGGTGCCGGAATCGGCCCGAACCGGTCGATCAGTTCGGCGGCAAAGGCTTCGACCTCCTGTCGGTCCTCGAGATCGTTCATTCGGCGATAGAGCCCCATGCGCAGATCGAGATCGGGGACGTAATTTTCGGGTAGCAGGATCGGCGCGTCGACGGTGATCTGCGGCGAGAAATCGCCGTCCGGCAAATCGATACCCGCATCGCCGGCCTTGGCCGCTACAATCGCGTCCTCGAGCATCGACTGGTAGAGTTCGAAGCCGACTTCCTTGATGTGGCCCGATTGCTCGTCGCCGAGCAAATTGCCGGCGCCGCGCTGGTCGAGATCATGACTCGCCAGCTGGAAACCCGCGCCAAGCGTTTCGAGATCGGAGAGTACTTTGAGGCGCTTGTCCGCCGCTTCGGTGACAATGCGATCGGCGGGCGTTGTGAGATAGGCGTAAGCACGCTCCTTCGATCGCCCGATCCGCCCGCGCAGCTGGTAAAGCTGCGAAAGGCCGAAATGATTGGCGCGATGGATGATCATCGTGTTGGCCGATGGAATATCGAGCCCGCTCTCGACGATCGTCGTCGAAAGCAGCACATCGTATTTCCTGTCGTAAAAGGCGCTCATCCGCTCTTCGACTGCGGTTGGCGGCATCTGGCCATGGGCGGTGATGAAGCTGATTTCGGGGACATATTCGCGCAGGAAATCTTCGAGCTCGGGAAGGTCGCCGATGCGCGGAGCGACGAAAAAGCTCTGCCCGCCGCGATAATGTTCGCGCAGCAAGGCTTCGCGCAGCACTACCGGATCCCAGGGCATGACATAGGTTCGTATCGCGAGCCGGTCGATCGGCGGAGTCTGGATAACCGAAAGCTCGCGCAGTCCGCTCATCGCCATTTGCAGCGTCCGCGGGATCGGCGTTGCCGTCAGCGTCAGCACATGGACATCCGATTTTATCGCCTTGAGGCGTTCCTTGTGGACGACGCCGAAATGCTGCTCCTCATCGACCACGACGAGCCCGAGGCGTTTGAAGTCGATCGATTTGGCGAGCAGGGCATGGGTGCCGATGGCGATATCGATCGAACCATCGGCGATCCCTTCGCGTGTTTTTTTAGCTTCGGCTGCCGGGACAAGGCGTGAGAGCCGCCCGATCTTCATCGGGAATCCCGAGAAACGATCGGTGAAACTGGTATAATGCTGGCGTGCGAGCAGGGTCGTCGGGCAGATTATGGCGACTTGCAGACCCGCCATCGCGGCGACATAGGCCGCGCGCAACGCAACCTCGGTCTTGCCGAAACCGACATCGCCGCACACGAGCCGATCCATCGGCGTACCCTTGCCGAGATCGTCGATAACCTGTGCGATGGCGCGGTCCTGATCGTCGGTTTCGGCATAGGGGAAGCGGTCGACAAAGCTGGCATAACTCGTATCCGGTTCGGCCGACGGTGCCTTGCGTAGCGCGCGCTTGGCGGCGGTCGCGACGAGCTCGCCGGCAATCTCGAGGATACGGTCCTTCATCCGCGCCTTGCGCCGCTGCCAGCCCTCGCCGCCCAACTTGTCGAGCGTGCCGCCGCCTTCGGCAGAACCAAAGCGCGAGAGTACATCGAGGTTCTCAACCGGCACATAGAGCTTGTCGCCGCCGGCATATTCGAGCGCCACGCAATCATGCGGCGCGCTGCCGACCGGGATTGAGGTCAGTCCCTCATAGCGCCCGATGCCGTGTTCGGTGTGAACGACGAGGTCGCCCGGCGAGAGCGTTGCCAGTTCGTTGAGAAACGCGTCGGCGTCCTTCTTGCGCGTCGTGCGGCGGCGCAACCGGTCGCCGAGCATATCCTGCTCGGTCAGCAGAGCGATATCGGGCGTCGTAAAACCGTGATCGAGCGGGAGGACGGCGAGTGCGGGGCTGTTGCCCTGCGCTGCTTGCCAGTTATCGACAAGGGCGCCGCCGCTAAGGCCATGCTCCTCAAGCAACCCGGAAAGCCTTTCGCGGGCGCCAATGCTGTAGCTCGCCAGGACAACCTTCTTGCCATCCTTCTCCAGCGCGCCGACATGAGCGACAATGGCTTCGTAGATATTCCCGCCGGCCTGGCGCTCCGGCGCAAAATCGCGAGCGCCGCTGACGTTGAAATCGACGACAGCCCGGGCATCAGGTTCGCGATAGGGGCTTGCGATATGGAGCGGAGTTTCGGCAATGCGCTGTGCCCAATCACTGGCCGACAAGTATAGCGAAGCGGTTTCGAGCGGGCGGTAGCTGCCGGGATCGGCGCTGCGCGCGGCGTCGCGATTGGCGTAATAATCTGAGATCGCATCGAAACGCGCGTCGGCTGCGGCTGCGACGCCGGGATCGCGAACAAGAACATCCTCGGGATCGATGTGGTCGAACAGCGTCGCGAGCGATTCCTCGAACAGCGGCAGCCAATGCTCCATACCGGCAAGGCGCCGACCTTCGCTGATCGCCTGATAGAGCGGATCGCCCGTCGCCGTCGCGCCGAAAATCTCGCGATAGCGGCCGCGAAAACGTTTTATGCTCTCTTCGTCGAGCAAGGCTTCGGACGCGGGAAGCAGGGTAAATCTCTCGACGCGCCCGGTGGTCCGCTGATCGGCCGGGTCGAAACGGCGCATGCTATCGATCTCGTCGCCGAAGAAATCGAGCCTCAATCCCTGTTTCGCGCCCGACGGAAACAGATCGACGATCCCGCCGCGCACGGCATATTCGCCGGCATCGGCGACGGTATCGGTGCGGATATAGCCATTGGCCTGAAGTTTGGCGGTCAGCGCGTCGCGCTCGATCCGCTCGCCGGGCGCTAGCGTTGCGACAAGCTGGCGAATACGGAAAGGCGAAAGCGTCCTCTGGCTGATCGCGCTGATCGTCGTCGCCAGAATCTGCGGCTCTTGGCTTTTTTTCTGCAGGTGGTGAAGCGCTGCCAGGCGTTCGGACGAGATGCGCAGGCTCGGGCTCGCGCGGTCATAAGGCAGACAATCCCAGCCGGGGAATTCGACGATGTCGAGTTCGGGCGCGAAATAGCGCGCGGCATCGGCGAGTCCGCGCATCGCGGCTTCGTCGGGCGCAATGTAGATGGCCCGGCCGCCCGCAAAAGCCGCCGAGCGTGCAATGTCGGCCATCAACCAGGGCAGGAACCCGGCCGGCGCGCTCGACAGCGTCAGCGGTTCTTTGGCGTCGAGAATTTTCTGGATGTCGTTCACTTGGGTACCGCAATGTAATCGAGCTTCTGCATTTGCTGCATCATCGCGCCGGTGAATGCTTCGGGCGGTGTCTCGGTGCCGATCGCCCAAGCCATGATCGAAACATCGTCGACATCGAGCAGCGCTTCGAACCAGTCGATCTCGTCATCGCCCCAACTCGCTGAATATGTATCGAAAAAGCCGCCGATCAACATATCGGCTTCCTTGGTGCCGCGGTGCCAGGCACGGAAGTACAGGCGCTTGAGACGGGTTTCGCGGTCCATGACGACTCCAACAGCAAAAGGCCGACGGGCGCTTTCGGGCCTGTCGGCTTGGGTGTAGGCATCTAGCCATGCGCCCGGAGATTCTCAATCCGCTGTTTGCCGAAATTCAGCTGCTCAAGGGCGTCGGCAAGGCTCTGGCCAAACCGCTTGGCCGGTTGAAGCTCGAGCAGATCATCGATCTGCTGTTCCACCTGCCGTCCGGCTGGATCGATCGCAAACGCGTCGAAACGCTCGATATGGAAGATGCCGGGCGCGTCGTGGCGGTGATCGTGACGCCGGTCGACTATAAGGCCGGTGGCCCGCGCAGTCCGCTGCGTGTCCAGACGACCGACGCGGCGGGCAATTATCTCAGTCTTGTCTATTTCAACAATCCGGGCTGGGCGCGCAAGCAGCTGCCGCTCGGTGAGCCCAAGGCGATTTCGGGGCGGATGGAGATGTATGGACAGGAGCTCCAGATCGTCCATCCCGATACCGTACTCGAGCCCGATAAGATCGGTACGATCCCGGTGCGTGAACCCGTCTATGCGCTGTCCGATGGCCTCACCAATAACCGCCTGCGCCAGCTGATCGAGCAGGCGAGCGAGCGATTGGTCGATCTGCCCGAATGGATCGAGCCGAGCCTGGTCGAACGCGAGACCTGGCCGGCATGGCGTGCCGCACTCGAAGCAATCCATGCCGACCCGGCGAACGAAGGCGCGCGCCGCCGCCTCGCCTACGACGAGATATTCGCCAACCAGTTGGCGCTGGCGCTCGTTCGGCAATCGTCGCGCAGCAGGAAAGGCGAAGCGCTGCTCGGCGAACCCAAGCTGCGCGACGCATTGCAGCTACCCTATGCGCCAACCGGCGCGCAGAGCCGGACCGTGTCGGAGATCGAAGCCGATGTACGGCAGGAACAGCCGATGTTGCGGCTGCTCCAGGGCGATGTCGGTTCGGGCAAGACGTTGGTTGCGGTGATGGCGCTGCTTATGGCGGTCGAGGCGGGCGGGCAGGGAGCGTTGCTCGCGCCGACCGAAATCCTCGCGCGCCAGCATTTCGATACAGTGACGGCGATGCTCGCGGGTCTGCCGGTCAACATCGCGGTGCTGACCGGGCGCGACAAGGGAAAGATACGCGAGTCCACCTTGATGGGGTTGGCCGATGGTTCGATCGACATATTGATCGGAACGCATGCGATTTTCCAGGAGGCCGTGCGCTACAAGAAGCTCGCGCTCGCCGTCGTCGACGAACAACATCGCTTTGGTGTCGCGCAGCGGATGATGCTGACGCAAAAGGCCGAGCGGACACCGCATCTGCTGGTGATGACGGCGACGCCGATCCCGCGCACGTTGACGCTGACCCATTATGGCGAGATGGATGTGTCGCGGCTCGATGAAATGCCGCCAGGCCGCGAGCCGATAGAGACGCGCGTCATTTCGGGCGCTCGGCTTGCCGATGTCGTCGATGGATTGGGGCGGCATATTGCGAGCGATGGACAGGCCTATTGGGTCTGTCCGCTCGTTGAAGAGAGCGAGGCCATCGACCAGGCAGCGGCTGAGGAACGCGCGCGCGAGCTTAAAATGCGCTTCGGCGATGAACGCATCGGCCTTGTCCATGGACGGATGAAGGGGCCGGAAAAGGACGCGGTGATGGACGCCTTCCAGCGCGGCCAGATAGCCGTACTCGTGGCGACGACGGTGATCGAAGTCGGTGTCGATGTCCCCAACGCAACGCTGATGGTGGTCGAAGGCGCTGACCGTTTCGGCCTTGCGCAGCTCCACCAGCTCCGCGGCCGCGTCGGTCGCGGCGACGCAAAATCGGTCTGCCTGTTGCTGCGCGGCGAGGCGCTGACCGAAACTGCGCGGGCGCGTCTCGCGCTGATGCGCGAGACCAATGACGGCTTCCGGATCGCAGAAGAGGATTTGCGGTTACGCGGCGCTGGTGAGATTTTGGGTACGCGCCAGTCGGGCGATGTCGGCTTCCGGCTTGCGACGCCCGAATTGGTCGCGGAACTTGCCCCGATGGCGAATGACGATGCGCGGCTGCTGATCGAACGCGAAGGCGGACTCGATAGTCCGCGCGGCGAGGCAGCGCGGATCGCACTTTATCTGTTCAAGCGCGATACCGCTGTGCCTTTGCTACGTTCGGGCTAGTCGTTGACAGCCTGCCGCGGCGTTGAATCGAGAAGTTCGCGATAGCCGCGGGCATCGAACGGGCGGATAAATTCTGCACCGATCCGATCGCTGAGCGACCAGACGATCTTCGCATTGACCGCGCCGATCATCGGCAGTTCGAGCCGGACCAGCGTACCTTCACGATAGCTTTCGGGCGAGATCGCCATAAAGCCGAAGGGCGAAAGATTGCCGATCAGCACTTCATGGCCGTCCTGGCCCGATTCGTGCAATTCGGCCTTGATAGACACTGCATCACGTTCCGCGCGCCGCTTTTCGACGTCGAAGAGATGTTGGGCGAGGGGCTGCGCTCCCATGGTATTAACTCCCACTGCTGGCTTTAGCCTGCGCATAGTGCTCGTTAACGTTTAAGCGTTGGACAATCGAACTGCTTAAAGTACTGTTCACCCTAAGAGTTTTCCAAGATTTCGGGACAAATACGGCGTTCAGGCTTACCAACGGCGAAGCGAGCCGATGACAGGCTGGTTAATGGCGAATGAGCGCGGGCTGACCCAGGGTTCGGTGCGATAGCAGCTTATCCGGTCGCTCGGCATAGCGAGGCTGCCTTCGCCGCGACGGGCGCTTATCGCGGTATCGCTTCGGTCTATTTCCTGCACAGGACAAGGCTTTGTGCCCACTAGCCCCGGACGAGCACTCCGTGCTTCTTCTTGCCCGCCGAAATCCGCACGGGAGCGTCGCCGACTGCCACCATCGCTCCGATATCGCCGACCTGTTCGCCGTCGATCCGCGCACCGCCGCCCTTGACCAGCCGTTTGGCCTCGCCCTTCGACGCCACCAGCCCCAGCTCGACCATCGCATCGAGCAGGCCGATTTCGCCAGAAGCCACAGTTGCACTCGGCAGGTCGTCCCCGGTCGCGCCCTGCTCGAACGTCTTGTGCGCTGTCTCGGCGGCGTCTCGTGCAGCTTCCTCGTCGCGACATACTGCTGTAATCTCATCCGCCAGCAGCTTCTTCGCCTCGTTGATCTCTGCGCCTTCGAGCGCTTCTAGCCGCACAATCTCGTCGAGCGGGACATCGGTGAACAGTCGCAGGAAGCGACCGACGTCGCGGTCGTCGGTGTTGCGCCAAAATTGCCAGAAATCATAGGCGGGCAGCTGTTCCTCGTTGAGCCAGACCGCGCCCGAGACCGATTTGCCCATCTTCTTGCCATCGGCGGTCGTGATCAGCGGCGCGGTGACGCCGTAGAGCTCGCGACCATCGAGCCGCCGGGCAAGCTCGATGCCGTTGACGATATTGCCCCATTGATCCGATCCGCCGAGCTGCAACAAACAGCCATGATCGCGCGACAGCTTAAGGAAGTCGTAGGCCTGGAGGATCATGTAATTGAATTCGAGGAAGGTCAGCGGCTGCTCGCGGTCGAGCCGCAGCTTGACCGAATCGAAGGCCAGCATCCGGTTGATCGTGAAATGCTTGCCGATATCCCGCAGCAGCTCGATATAGCCGAGCTCAGAAAGCCACTCGTCATTGTTGATCAGCGTGGCGCCGGTTTCGCTGTCGTCTAAGCGCAGGATTTTCGCGAAGCTATCGTGAATCGAAGCGATGTTCGCGTCGAGAACCTCGTTGGTCAGCAGCTTGCGGACATCGTCCTTACCCGAAGGATCGCCGATCTTCGCCGTCCCGCCGCCCATGATCACGATCGGCCGATGTCCCGCCTGCTGGACGCGGCGGAGCAGCATAATCGAGGCGAGGTTGCCGATATGGAGCGACGGCGCAGTGGGATCGAAACCGACATAGCCGGTCACCACCTCGCGCTGTGCCAGCGCATCGAGCCCCTCGGCATCGGTCAACTGGTGGATATGGCCGCGTTCGTTTAGGAGGCGGAGGAGATCGGATTTATATTCGGTCATGCTGCGCGCGCGGTTAGCATGGGCGAATGATAGCGGCTAGATGAGCAATCTATGAAAATCTGGCTCGAAACCCATCCAAAAACTCCGCAGGACGCGTTGATTTCGTTATGCGCAAATGTCGCGCGACGCGATCCCGACCATATCGCTATAAGCTTCCTCGCAGCGGGGGGTATGGAAAGAGTAAGGTGGCCGGGAGACAATCGAAGCGGGCACGAAAATTGGAAGCGATCCGACGATCTCTGGAAGCATAGCTGTTTCGAAGCATTCGGGCGGGCTGTGGGGGAACCGTGTTATCTTGAGACCAACTTTGCAACGTCGGGCGATTGGGCCGCTTACGCTTTCTATGACTATCGGGAGGGCATGCGGCGGGTTGACGATATACGTCTGATCCAAGCCAATTGGCGGGTCAGGGAACGGCACGCGGAGCTTCATGCGTTGCTGCAACTGCCCCGAACATATCGCGACATGAACTGGGAACTGGGTCTTGCGGCCGTTATCGAGGAGCGAAATGGAAACAAGTCCTATTGGGCACTCTCCCATCCGACGGATAAACCCGATTTCCACCATCCTGATAGCTTTACTCTCGAACTTCCTGCGCCTGACGCATCATAAAATCTAACTTATCCGTCATGCCAGCGAAGGCTGACATCTATCCCAGATGTCGGTCTTGCGATTGTGTAGTTGGGATAGACCCCAGCCTGCGCCGGGGTGACGAGATGGTCGAAGGCGGCTAACGCAATTTCCATGAAATTCGGTATCGATCGCCTCCTCGAAGACGCCGACTTGCGCAATCCGCTCGAAGGCCAGCGCGTCGCCTTGCTCGCCCATCCGGCTTCCGTCACCACGGACCTCAGCCATAGTCTCGACGCGCTGGTCGCGGCGGGCGTCAATTTGACCGCAGCTTTCGGCCCGCAGCACGGCCTCAAGGGCGACAAGCAGGATAATATGGTCGAAACCGATGACTTCACCGATCCGGTTCACAATATCCCGGTGTTCAGCCTTTATGGCGAAGTCCGCCGCCCGACGGGGCAATCGATGGGGACGTTCGACACGATCCTGATCGATCTCCAGGATCTTGGCTGCCGTATCTACACCTTCATCACGACGCTGCGCTACACCCTCGAAGCCGCCGCCGAGCATGGCAAAGCTGTCTGGGTGCTCGATCGCCCCAATCCGGCGGGGCGCCCGGTCGAGGGGCTGACGCTGCACGAAGAATGGGAGAGCTTTGTTGGCGCGGGGCTGCTGCCGATGCGGCATGGGCTGACGATGGGTGAGCTTGGCCACTGGTTTATCGATCACCTCAGCCTCGATGTCGATTATCGCGTCATCGAAATGGAGGGCTGGGCACCCGAGGTCGCGCCGGGCTTCGGATGGCCGTTGGGCGAGCGCATCTGGGTCAACCCCAGTCCCAATGCGCCCAACCTCTCGATGGCGCGCGCCTATGCCGGGACTGTAATGCTCGAAGGCACGACGCTGAGCGAGGGCAGGGGGACGACGCGGTCGCTCGAAATCTTCGGCGCACCCGATATCGATGCGCGGGCGGTGTTGAACGAAATGGAGCGCGTCGCGCCCGAATGGCTCACGGGCTGTACATTGCGTGAAATCTGGTTCGAACCGACTTTCCACAAACATGCGGGCGAACTCTGCAATGGAGTCCATATCCATGCCGAAGGCCGCGCTTATGATCACCAAGCGTTTAAACCCTGGCGGTTGCAGGCGCTGGCTTTCAAGGCGATCCGGCGGCTTTATCCGGACTATGAGCTATGGCGCGGCAAGGATTTCAAATATGAATACACCAAGGACGTGCTGGCGATCGATGTGATAAATGGCGGTCCGCAATTGCGCGAGTGGGTCGATGACAGTGAGGCCGAGGTGAAAGACTTGGAGCGCATGACATCAGCCGACGAAACGGCGTGGCTTGAAAAGCGAAAAGCGCATCTGCTCTACTAATCGGAGCATCGGTAGACAGTTTCCCTGCCGCAACCTAGATAGCGCCGCGATATGAGTGAAGTCGAAAACTTGGAGAACACGGCGCTCGGCCACTTCAACAGCGGACGCTTTTCAGAGGCGGTGGAGGCCTTCGAGCGTTTGCTCGCAATCGATCCGGACAAGGGCAATCACTGGCATCGCCTTGCCTATTCGCTGCGTCAACTCCGGCGCTTCGACGAGGCGCTTGACGCCTACCAGCAAGCGCTCGACCACGGCGGCGACAAGCCCGAGGAAATTCACCTCAACCGCGCTATTATTTGCGCCCAGCACTTCAGCAACCCCGAAGAAGCGAAGGCCGAGCTCGACGCCGCGCTCGCGATCGTGCCCGATTATTTTTCGGCGCTGCTCAATCTCGGCATGGCCTGTGAGGAACTCGGCGACAAAGAAGCTGCCAAAGCGGCCTACGAAAGGGCGCAGGCTGCAAATCCCGACGATACGCTTGCGCTGACACGCCTCGCCGAGCTGACGGATTTTGACGACGCTGATCACCCGAAGCTGAAACGGATGCAGGAGTTGCTCGCCGATTCGCGGGTTTCGCTGGACAACAAGGCGGGTATCGGTTTCGCGCTGGGCCGTGCTCTCGATTCTCCCGGCCATTACGACGAAGCCTTTGCCGCCTATCGCACCGGCAACCAAGCCGCCCAGGCGGAGCGTGGGCAGGCCGCCTATGATCCTTTGCTCGAAACGCGATTTACCAAGCAGATCATCAGGACGTTTTCGACGCCCGAGCCGCGCGGCGCGGAAGCGGAACGGCCGATCTTCATCTGCGGCATGTTCCGCTCCGGCTCGACCCTCACCGAGCGAATTCTGGGGCGGCACAGCCGGGTCACAACGGGGGGCGAACTCGAACTGATCCTGGCGATCGTCGAAACGGGCTTCCCGCGCTATCCTGACGATGTCGCTGCCGCCGACGATCGCAAGATCAAAGAGCTTCGCCGATATTATCTCGACGAACTGGAAAAGATTCGCCCCGGCGCCGATCTTGTCACCGATAAGCAGACATATAATTTTCGCCATATCGGGTTGATCAAGCGGCTGTTCCCGGGCGCACGAATCATCGACACGACGCGCAATCCGCTCGATAATGGTCTCGCCATGTATTTCGCGAACCTCGGGCCGGGCGTGCCCTTCGCGATCGATCTCGGCCAAATCGTCCACTGGTATCGCGACTATCGGAGGCTGATGGCACATTGGCGAGAAATCTACCCGGACAGCATCCACACGCTCGATTACGACGCGCTGGTCGCCGATCCCGAACCGCATATCCGCGCGCTCGTCGATTTCTGCGGCCTCGAATGGGAGGATGCGTGCCTGGAACCGCACAAGGCCGATACCGCTGTGCGCACGGCGAGCGCCTGGCAAGTCAGGCAGCCGCTCTATAAGAGCTCTTCCGGACGCTGGCGCAATTACGAGAAGCATATCGGCCCGCTGATCGAGGCTTTTCCGCCTGCCTGAGCTTGCCGCAAACCTGTCGGCGAACTCTGTCATGGCGGCGATATCGATCCCGAAGGCCCGGCCCGCGACCACCAAGCCCCGGCAACTCCATGCGCTGGCGCTCAAGACGATCCGGGGGATTTATTTCGATTACGAGCTGTGGCACGATTTTCCTTCTGAACATGAACGCGGCATGCTGGCGACCGATGCGATCAACCCCAGCCCGGTTCTTCGCGAATGGGTGGACGATACAATAGTGACAGGCGATCACTATATCCTGTTTTCTCCCGACAAAGAATCGCGGTGAGAACACCGGGTGTCGTTCGAAATCCACACACGCTGATTCGGAATGCGCTTTCGGGACCTCTTCACCATGTTGCCCCACGCTCGAAACGCAAGAGCGGGCGATCGGCAGGCGAATTTCCTGCTCGCCGGTCAATCGAATATCGGCGCGTGGCAGGAGCCGGAAAACGCTTCGGCGCTCGCCGCCTTTAGGGAGCAATTTCTCTCGTTGTCGCCGAATTGCTCGGCGGTTGAATTCTTCCCGGCGTTTCGCGGAGGATCGGCGCTGCTTGCCGAGTTCGCGCGGCTTAACGCGCAGGAATATGCTGCGGATCGGAAGCTCTGCGCACAGATGAAAGAGAATTTCTGGTTCGATCCGGCATCAGGCCGATTCGGTCGGCCGATGGAAATGGCGTTGGCGCGTATTGAACGATGGCGGAAAAAACAGGGCATTGCCTTTCGTGGGATCATCTGGGCGCAGGGCGAAGCCGATGCGATTCATCTCGGCGACGCGCATTTCGAAATCTACGTGCGAACGCTCGAAACGGTCTTGCGCCGATTGCAGCGGCTTTGCGATTGCGAATGCGTTTATATCCAGGAGCTTGGCCAGCTGTTGCCGCCCGGAGGAAGGGCGGACGCAGGCGCTGTCCTCGTCCGTGCTGCGCAGCGCCGTGTTGCCGCGGCGATGCCGGGTATCGAGGTCGCGACGTCGACGTTCGATCTACCGTTGCGCGATACCGTTCATCTGACACCGCAGAGCCACGAAATTGCCGCACGCAGGATGGCGAAAGCGATTGCGCGAAGCGAGCGGCCTCAATAGCTACCGCGCCGTCGTCATTTTAGGAGATGCTTTAAGCCCCGTGCTTGCGTGTCAACTCCCGCATCGCATCGTCCAATCCATCGAGCGTTAGCGGGTACATGCGGTTGTTCATCAGTTCGCGGATGATCTTGGTGCTTTGCGAATAGGCCCAGTGATCTTCGGGCACGGGGTTGAGCCAGGCGGCAGCGGGGTAGGTGTTGGTGAGACGGTGCATCCAGGTGGAGCCGGATTCCTCGTTGAAATGCTCGACCGAACCGCCCGGATGGGTGATTTCATAGGGGCTCATCGAGGCGTCGCCAACGAAGACGAGCTTATAGTCATGGCCGTATTTGTGAAGCACGTCCCAGGTCGGCGTGCGCTCGGAAAAGCGCCGGCGGTTGTCCTTCCATAGCCCTTCATAGGGGCAGTTGTGGAAGTAGAAGAATTCGAGATTTTTGAACTCGCTCGTCGCCGCGCTGAACAATTCCTCGCAAATCTTCACATGCGGATCCATCGAGCCGCCGACATCGAGGCAGAGCAGGACCTTGATCGCGTTGCGGCGCTCGGCGCGCATATGGATATCGAGCCAGCCCTTCTTCGCGGTGCCGTCGATCGTCGATGGGATATCGAGTTCGTCCTGCGCGCCGTCGCGGGCGAATTTGCGCAACCGCCGGAGCGCGACCTTGATGTTGCGCGTGCCGAGTTCCTTGGTGTGGTCGAGATTCTGGAATTCGCGCTTTTCCCAGACTTTCACCGCCTTGCCATGCTTGCCCTTGCCGCCGATCCGAACGCCTTCGGGATTGTAGCCCGAATGCCCGTAAGGCGACGTGCCGCCGGTGCCGATCCATTTATTGCCACCCTCATGGCGCTCCTGCTGTTCCTCGAGCCGCTCCTTGAGCGTCTCCATGATCTCTTCCCATGAGCCAAGTTTCTCGATCTCGGCCATCTCTTCTTCGGAAAGATATTTCTCGGCGACCGCGCGCAGCCACTCTTCGGGGATCTCGGCAGTCTCCTCGCCATAATCGGTGATGATGCCCTTGAAGACCTTGCCGAACACCTGGTCGAAACGGTCGAGCAGCCCCTCATCCTTCACGAAGGTCGCGCGGGCGAGATAGTAGAAATCTTCCGGATTGCGCTCGATCACATCCTTGTCGAGCGCATCGAGCAAGGTGAGATGCTCCTTGACTGTCGCCGGAATCCCGGCCTCGCGAAGCTCGTCGATGAAGGAAAAGAACATTCGGCTATCTCTTTGTCATTGAACGTTTCCTAAAACGGAACTTCACACGGTTCTCAGCCCCTAAGCAGAGGAATCGCTTTCCGCCTGCGGAGGTTTCCGTTAACGGCAACTATGGCAGATCGAAACCGTGTAGGAAAGCGGCTCGGAGAGGAAGGACAATGACATGATCGAATTTACCGGCAAGCATGTTCTGGTGACTGGCGGAAGCCAGGGCATTGGCTATGAAACCGCCAAGGCCTTTGCGGACGCCGGCGCCGAGGTAAAGATTACCGGGACGCGCGCCGCTGTCTCCGATTATGACGACGACCTGTCCGGTTTTGCCTACATTTCCTGCGATGTCAGCGACGCCGAACAACGCGCCGCCTTGTGCGACGGGATCGAAAAATTGGACGTGCTCGTCAACAACGCCGGGCTTGGCGGCGGCGAAAAAGAGTTCGAAATGGAGACCTTCCGGCACGTGCTGGAGGTCAATTTGATGGCGATCCACGACATCACCAACCGCTTGTTCCCGCTGCTCGATCAAAGCGGCGGCAATATCGTCAACATCGGTTCCTGCGCTTCTTTCCTCAGCATCCCCAACGCGCCAGCCTATACGACGAGCAAGGCGGCGGTGCTCGGTATCACGCGCGCGCAAGCGGACCAGGGCGCCAAAGCGGGGGTGCGCGCCAACATGGTCGCGCCGGGCTTTATCGAGACGCGGATGACCTCGGGGCTCGATGAAAACGAAGCGTTCAAGGCGAAGCTGCTGCGTACGATTCCGATGCGCCGCATGGGCACGCCCGATGAAATCGCGCCGGTTATTCTGTTCCTTGCGTCAGGCGGCGCGAGCTACATCACCGGCCAATCGCTGATCGTCGATGGCGGGCTGGTGCTGCACTAGGCTCCAGAGCCGCAGGACAAGCCGATACTCTAGTTCTCCTGCCGCCGGCTCATAAAAGCCAGCCGTTCGAACAGCATCACATCCTGCTCGTTCTTGAGTAACGCGCCGTGGAGCGGGGGGATCAGGGTCTTGGGGTCGCGCGACTGGAGAACCTCCAGCGGCATGTCCTCGTGGAGCAGCAGCTTGAGCCAGTCGAGCAATTCGCTCGTGCTCGGTTTCTTCTTGAGGCCGGGAACATCGCGGACTTCGTAGAAGATATCCATCGCCTTGCCGACGAGGATCTTCTGGATGTCGGGGAAGTGGACGTTGATGATCTCCTGCATCGTCTCGCGATCGGGAAATTTGATGTAGTGGAAGAAGCAGCGGCGCAGGAAGGCGTCGGGCAGTTCTTTCTCATTGTTCGAGGTGATGACGACGATCGGGCGTTCCGCCGCGACGATCTCTTCCTTGGTCTCGTAGACGTAGAAGCGCATCCGATCGAGTTCCTGGAGGAGATCGTTCGGGAATTCGATATCGGCCTTGTCGATTTCGTCGATCAGCAGGACGGGGAGCTCTTCGCTGGTGAACGCTTCCCACAGCTTGCCCTTTTTGATGTAGTTCGAAATGTCATGGACGCGCTCGTCGCCGAGCTGACCGTCGCGCAGCCGGGCGACGGCGTCGTACTCGTAGAGACCCTGCTGCGCCTTGGTCGAGGATTTGATGTTCCACTCGATTAGCGGGGCGCCCATCGCCTTGGCGACTTCATGCGCGAGGACGGTCTTGCCGGTGCCGGGCTCGCCCTTGACGAGCAGCGGCCGGCGCAGCGTTGCCGCGGCGTTGACGGCGACCCGAAGGTCTTCGGTTGCGATATAATCCTTGGTTCCCTCGAAGCGCACGCAGCTGTCCTTTCCGTAAACGTCAATCTACGCAAGCGATACGGAATGGGGCGGAAGGGTGCAACCTTGGTTTCGATAGTGAGGGGGGAGCGGTTGGCGTGCCGCCTTTGAGTCGTCATCCCAGCGAAAGCTGGGATCTCGTGCGGCAAGCGCGTCACATGCGGATGGAGATTCCAGCTTTCGCTGGAATGACGCTTTTAATCTGACCCTTACCAATCCTCGCGGGCGGCTTCGCGGGCTTCGAGCAAATCCCAAAGGCCGCGTTGCTGGGTAAACACTTGTTCGGCGCCAAAGACGATGGCGCGGCGGATCGCGGAGGTTTCGCCGATCGCGTCGACAACGGCCAATGCCGCATCGCCATCGGGCAAGGTCAATTCGGGTATGTCTACCGATAGCTTGGCAGCGGCGGCATTGAGCACCGCGCGGATTTCGTGCCAGTCGAGGACGAGGGCAACGGCGGCGCCGAGTGCGCAACCTGTCCGTTCGGACTGGGCGAGCGTTTCGATGGCATGGCGCTGGGCGAGCACGGCCTGTTCGGCCTGGGTGTGCCCGGCGGTGCTCGGCTGCGGACCTGCGGCGGAGATCAGCTGCGCAAGGAAAATCCGCTCGTGCGCGAAGCCGTCGACGGCACTCGTCAGCCAGTCGTGCGATCCGGGATTGGCGGTGCGCTCGGCGGCGAAATCGACGACGCCGGGATAGCGGCCATGGAGCAAGCAGAGATAATGTACCGCGTCGGCGAGATTGCGCGCGGCGAAGGCGTCGGTGTTGAACTCGGCGCTCGAAAGATAGCGGTGCCCGGAAGATCCGTCGGAGGCGGCCATCGACGCCATTGTGGCGCCCACGCCCGACTGTTCAACGGATTCTACCGTTCGTTGCTGCATATCCCTAAAACTCCAACCCGGGTGAGTGTGAGGGGCCGGTATAACGGGCGGGCGTAAAGACCGGGTTTATGCCGCGTTAGGACGCGGTTGACGGAAGTTAAGGGCGGCCGGTCGAGAAAGCCTCGGATCAAGCAGCGAGCTGCAGCGCTTCCTGCTCGACCGGTTTCTCGCTCGGCAGCGAGACAATATCGGCGTCCGCGCGGCGAACGGGGATGAGCAGGCGGGCCGAAAAGACGAGCGCCCCGAGGACAAAATAAGCCGCAACAGTAGCGTAAGGGTTCAAGAACAGCGCCAGCGCGAACGCGATCCGGAACCAGTTGCCGTTGATGCCCAAGTCTTCGCCTAGCCCTTCGCAGACGCCGAGCAAGGTATCGTGGCGGGCGATGAGCGAGGGGCGGGCGGGTTGGGCAGTCGACATTTCATAACTCCTTTGGTGTGGCGGGACCGGCGAGCGGCCATTCCCCACACACTAAGCACGAAGCGTGCCAGAACCGATAAAGCTAGTTTCTAGAAGGGTTTGCACCAAGAACACTGTCTTGCGGCACCGGAACGCAATCATCGGCATCCTAAAATATGGGGAATTTCACCAATAGCTAGGAAGCGTTTCGCGCAGCCCAAGAGGCAAATGGCCGGCGTGGTGGGTTACTGGTCGAGGAAGCTCCGCATTTTCCTGCTCCGGCTCGGATGTTTGAGCTTGCGGAGCGCCTTGGCTTCGATCTGCCGGATGCGCTCGCGGGTCACGCTGAACTGCTGGCCGACTTCCTCGAGCGTGTGATCGGTGTTCATGCCGATGCCGAAGCGCATGCGCAGCACGCGTTCCTCGCGCGGGGTGAGTGACGCCAGCACGCGGGTCACCGTCTCCTTGAGGTTCGACTGGATCGCCGCGTCGACGGGGATGATGGCGTTCTTGTCCTCGATGAAATCGCCGAGATGCGAATCTTCCTCGTCGCCGATCGGCGTTTCGAGACTGATCGGTTCCTTGGCGATCTTCATCACCTTGCGAACCTTCTCCAGCGGCATGGAAAGACGCTCGGCCATTTCCTCCGGCGTAGGCTCACGGCCCTGTTCGTGCAGGAACTGGCGGCTTGTGCGGACCAGCTTGTTGATCGTCTCGATCATGTGGACCGGGATACGGATCGTGCGCGCCTGGTCGGCAATCGAGCGGGTGATCGCCTGGCGGATCCACCAGGTCGCATAGGTGCTGAATTTGTAGCCGCGGCGATATTCGAATTTATCGACCGCCTTCATCAGGCCAATATTGCCCTCCTGGATGAGGTCGAGGAATTGCAGCCCGCGATTGGTATATTTCTTGGCGATCGAGATGACGAGACGCAGATTGGCCTCGACCATTTCTTTCTTGGCGATCCGCGCCTCGCGTTCGGCCTTTTGCACCATGTTGACGATGCGGCGGAACTCGGTGAGCGAGGTGCCGGTCGCCTGGCTGATCTCGGCGATCTCGGTGCGGATGCGATCGACGGCCTCGGATTCGCGTTCGGCGAATTTTTGCCACTTGGCGTCGATCTTGCCGACTTTATCGAGCCAGTTTTCTTCGAGCTCGCGGCCGTTGTAATTTTCGAGGAAAGACCGGCGCGGTACTTTGTGACGCTCGGCAAGCCGCAGCATCTGGCCGCCCAGCGCCATCAGCCGGCGATTGAACGAATAAAGCTGATCGACGAGATATTCGATCTTGGCCTGGTGGAATTGGACGCTCTCGACCTCGGCGGTCAGCTCCTCGCGCATATTCTGGTAACGCGTTTCCTGCGCCTTGGGGAATTCCTCGCTCGCGCCGAGCGCGGCGAGGCGGCGCTGCTGGGCTTTCGAGAAGGTCTTGTAGAGCTTGGTGATCTTGGCGAAGCGTTCGAGCGCGTCGGGCTTTAGCGCTTCTTCCATCTGTGCGAGCGACAACTGGTTGTCTTCGTCGTCGTCATCGTCGTCTTTCCGGCGATTGTCATTGGCCGCCGAACCCTCGTCGCCGTCCTCATCGTCATCGTCCCCGTCGGAATCGCTGCCCTCGTCGGAATTGTCGAAATCGTCGTCATCTGCCTTGATCGACGGGCCGGCGGTCTCTTCGGAGATTTCGCCGGTGTCGTCGTCATTCTCGACCTGTTCGGCGGTCGGCCCCTTGGTCAGCATTGCCTCAAGATCGAGGATCTCGCGCAGCTGCATCTCTTCGTCGTTGAGCGCGTCGGACCATTCGATGATCGCGTTGAAGGTGATCGGGCTTTCGCACAGCCCCATGATCATCATGTCGCGGCCGGCTTCGATACGCTTGGCGATGGCGATCTCGCCCTCGCGGCTAAGCAGCTCGACAGCCCCCATTTCGCGCAGATACATGCGCACCGGATCGTCGGTGCGGTCGGCCGCGGTCTTCTTCTTGGGCGGCTCGACGACCTTCTTGTCGGCGCCATCGACGGCCTTGGGCGCGTCCTTGGCTTCAGCCTTGGCTTCTTCGCCGGCGTCTTCATTTTCGACGACATTGATTCCCATATCGCCGAACGCCGACATCACATCGTCGAGCTGTTCGGGATCGAGCTTGTCCTGCGGCAGCGCCTTGTTGAGCTCTTCGATCGTCAGATAGCCGCGCTTCTGCGCCTTGGTGACCAACTTCTTGATCGCCGCCTGGCTGAGATCGATTGCCGGCGTATCGTCGTCTTTTTTCGCCGTATTTGCTTTTGCCATGATTATCCCTGTGGTCTTTCTGTGCGTTCGGCCACCTATTCGGCCGCTTCCCCTAATGTTTCCAACTCGTCATGCAAGCGCTGCTTTTCCTCGATCAGCTGCTTGCGACGCTGCGATTCCCTGTTCCAGATGCCTTCGAAATCCTCTTCCTCGGTCGCGGCGGCCAGCGCCGCCTTTACCGTTTCGAGATTCGCATCGAGTTCCTGGCTCCTTGCGATCGTATCGATCGCCGCTTCCAAATCCCTGATTGCGACCTCCGGTTCCGACTTCCCGAAAAAGAACGAAAATCCCAAGCCGCGGCCAAGATCGCGCTGATCGACCGTTTCAATGCCGGACTGGCTTAATATGGTCTCGATCATGTCGGCATCAAGCCCCGGGCGCTCAACCGATGCTGCGACGAGAAGATCGCGCCAACGCCCCAGCATAGTGTCGTTTGCGGCGAGGGCCTGCACCTGATCGAGACGATCGGCGATGACCGACGGATAGCGTGAAAGACCAAGCAGCACCGCGCGGATATAAAGATCGTGACCGGTCAGTGCGCTGCGGCCTGCCGTGTCGGCGATCGCACGGCGGACAAAATCGACTTCCTTCTTCTTCCAGCCAAAGGCGTTCCAGTGACGCTGGCGGAATTCGCGGCCGAATTCGGCGCGCAATTCGGAGTCCCCAATCGCGTTCGCCAGTTCGTTGAGGCGGGCCTTCAGCTTGGCACGGCCCGTGGGCGACGCCGTTTCGGCTCGTGCTGTTTCGTAATTCCACAGGAACGCATCGAGGCTGAGCGGGCCGTCAAAGGCGCGGCGCAGGCTTTCGAGGCCGCCGGCCCGGATGACATCGTCGGGATCCTGCCCTGCGGGCAGTTCGACAAAGCGTAGCGTCCGGTCCGGTCGGATCGCCGGCATCGCGCGTTCGACGGCGCGCATCGCGGCCTTCTGGCCCGCGCTGTCGCCATCGAAACAGAGGATCGGAGCTTCGTCGACGCGCCAGAGCAGCGCCAGCTGGTTTTCGGTCAGCGCGGTGCCGAGCGGCGCGACGGCCTCGCCGAAGCCCGCCTGGTCGAGCGCGATAACGTCCATCTGGCCTTCGACGACGATGATCCGCTTGGTATCGCGTGAAGCGGCGCCGGCGCGGTCGAAATTGTAGAGTTCGCGGCCCTTGTCGAAAATCGGCGTGTCGGGGGAGTTTAGATATTTCGGCTTGCCCCCTGTTTCTTCTTTTAGGCCAATGATCCGCCCGCTGAACGCGATGACGCGCCCGCGCCGGTCGCGGATCGGGAACATCAGTCGGCTGCGGAAGCGATCATAGGGCGCGCGGCCATCTTCGGGCTGGGCGATCAGCCCGGCCTCGAGCAATCTGTCCTTGCCGAATTCCTTGAGCGCCTCTTCGAGCTTGCCGCGATCGTCAGGCGCAAAGCCAAGCCCGAAGGCGCGCAGCGTCGCATCTGCGATACCGCGTTCTTCGAGATAGGCGCGCGCTTCTGCGCCGGCATTGCTATGAAGCTGTTCGACATACCAGTCGGCCGCCGCCTCGACGACATCGCGCAGCGACGCCGATTTTTCTTGCCGCTCGCGTGCCTGCGGATCGGGGGCAGGGACCTGCATCCCGGCAGTGTCGGCGAGTTCCTTGACCGCATCGATAAACGGTAGCCCGCGCGTTTCGGTGAGGAATTTGATCGCATCGCCATGCGCGCCACAGCCGAAGCAATGATAGAAGCCCTTCTCGTCATTGACGGTGAAGGACGGCGTCTTTTCCTTGTGAAAGGGGCAACAGGCCTTCCATTCGCGCCCGGCTTTCTGGAGCTTGGTATGACGCGAGATAACGCTCGACAAAGTCGTGCGCATCCGGAGTTCATCCAGGAAAGCGGGGCTGAGCGACATGGCCCTATTATAATGCGTTAACCCCAAACGCGGGAAAATTCAATCTGGTGGCGCCTGATTATTCACACACAGCCGCGATTTCGCCGCCTTCGCGCGGCATCGGGCCCATGCCGGTAGACTCCATATCATCGCCGACGAAGCGATATTCGCCGTCGGGGCCGGTTGGCGGCTGGGTCGATTGCCAGAAGAAGGTGATCGTCTCGCCCGTGCTCCAGCCCGATTGCGCGGGCAGCGTCCAGGTCAGCCTGTCGCCCTCGCAACTGATCGATGCGTTGAAGCCGTCGGCGAGGATTTCCTGGGCATCGAGGACCGAATAGCCGGCGACGCCGGTAAAGCCGTGCGCCGGAAAGTTGAGGGCGAAGCTCTGCCCGCTCTCGACCGGGACGACCCGTTCCGGGTTTGGAAAGGGTTCGTCATTGGGGCCGTCAAAGCCGGGACGGACCTCGTAGATATAGGTGTAGATCGTACCGTCTTCGGCGGTCTCTGGATCGCACGGATCGACGCCTTCGGGGCATTGGACGCGGCTTGCGATATCGCCAAGCGCGACTCCATCCTCGGTGACGAACGACGCTTCGACCTCGGGGCCGAGCGGCCCCTGAACCGTGCCGCCCAGCGTCAGCGAGGCGAAGTCGGTCGGAGTGATGATATCTTCGGGATCGGCCGTCGTGCCTTCCTCGGCCGGATCGTCGCCTTTGGAAGACGGATTCTGTGCGCAGGCCGTAACGGCGAGCGCCAATAAAAATATGGTGGTGCGACCCATTTCAAGACTCAACATAGGTTGGGAAACAGGAGATGTCGTGGTCGGGTTCCCATACGTCAACCCAAAAGCTTCGATTTTACCAGCCCGCTCGCCGCGCCCAAATCCATTTCGCCACTATGTCTCTGTTTTAACAGCCCCATCACCTTGCCCATATCTTTTGCGCTGGTCGCGCCGGTTTCGGCGATGATCGCGTCTATCGCCGCCGAGGCCTCGGCTCCGCTCATCATCGCAGGCAGGAATTCCTCGATCACGCCGACTTCGGCCTTTTCCTTGTCGGCCAGTTCCTGCCGCCCGCCACTTTCATACATCGATATCGATTCGCGGCGCTGCTTGATCATTTTCTGCAGCACTTCGACGACCATCGCCTCGTCATCCTTCGCGCCGCCTTCGGTGCGCAATTCGATATCGCGGTCTTTGATCTTCGACAGGATGAGCCGCAGCGCAGCGGTGCGATCGCCGTCTTTGGCCTTCATCGCGGCAATCTGGGCGGCCTTGATATCGTCGCGGAGCATGTCTCTTCCTTGCTGAATCGGGGCTCGATGGGAATAGCCATTTTCTAGCTGGGGATAATGTTGCTGACCACCCATTGACCCTGTCTGGCACGCACCCTAGCTGACAGCCGTTTGCGCATCCGGCCAGACCCGAAATCGAGGATCCAAAACGATGGCTAACGCCAGCCAAACCCACGCGCCTGACGGAGCGACGGGCGTATTGGTTTTGGGCGATGGCACATGCGTGTGGGGCAGGGGCTTTGGCGCCGAGGGCCATGCGGTCGGCGAGGTTTGCTTCAACACCGCGATGACCGGCTATCAGGAGGTGATGACCGATCCCTCCTATGCGGGTCAGATCGTCACCTTCACCTTCCCGCATATCGGCAATGTCGGTGCCAATGCCGATGACATCGAAGCTACCAACCCGCACGCGCTCGGCTGCATCGTGCGCGAGGACGTCACCGATCCGTCGAACTTTCGCAGCACGCAACATTTCGACCAATGGCTCAAGAACAACGGCCGGATCGGCCTGTCAGGCGTCGACACGCGCGCGCTGACACGGCTGATCCGCGAGGAGGGCGCGCCCAATGGCGTGATCGCGCATAATGCGGTCGGCGAAATTGATATCGAAGCGCTCGCGAAACAGGCGGCGGACTGGCCGGGGCTGAAAGGTATGGATCTCGCCAAGGATGTCACGACGGCGCAGCAATATGCGTGGCGCGACGGGCTTTGGACGATCGAGGCAGGTTATGCCGAAGGGCAGGGGGGTGACGAAAGCCGCCCTCATGTCGTCGCGATCGATTATGGCGCCAAGCGCAACATCCTGCGCCATCTCGTCAACGCCGGCGCTCGGGTGACGGTGGTGCCGGGGACAGTGTCGGCCGAAGATGTGATGCGGCATGAGCCCGACGGCGTCTTCCTCGCGAATGGCCCCGGCGACCCGGCTGCAACGGGCGATTATGCCGTGACGGTGATCCGCGAGTTGATCGACAGCGGCAAACCGATCTTCGGTATTTGCCTCGGCCATCAAATGCTCGGCATCGCGGCGGGCGCGAAGACCGTGAAGATGCACCAGGGGCATCGCGGGGCCAACCATCCGGTCAAGCGACTCTCCGATGGCCGTGTCGAGATCACCAGCATGAACCATGGCTTTGCCGTCGATATCGACAGCCTGCCCAAAAGCGTCACCGTGACGCATGTCAGCCTGTTCGACGGTAGCCTGTGCGGGCTCGAAATGGAGGGCGGCCGTGTCTTCGGTGTGCAATATCATCCCGAAGCCAGTCCTGGCCCGCAGGACAGCGCCTATCTGTTCGAAAAGTTCGTCGGGATGTTGTAGGAGGGATTTCCAAGCATAAGGAATGCGGTCGCATATTGCGGTGTCGAATGATTGGCGCCGATGTCCAATAGAGGGGAAAGATCATGAAATATCTTATTGTTGTCGCGGCGGCTGCCGCCTTGGCGAGCTGCGGTGGTTCGATCGAAGACCAGGCTCGCGCACAATGCCAGGAGCAAGGCGCGCAATATGCCGACCAGCTCGCAGCAGCGGGTGTCGACATGGACGAATATTGCGCTTGCGCGACCGAAGGGCTTACCGCCTCGAGCGCCGCCGATCAGCAGCAACTGGCCGAACGCGCCCAACAGTGCATCAGCGATGCGATGTCGGGCCAACTCGACAGCTAGAACGCTCCACCATAACAGCCGCGCCGCCATCCCAAGGGAAGACGGCGCGGCTTTTTGCAAGTTGAACAAATGCCGAAGCGCACCGACATCTCCTCGATCCTGATCATAGGCGCCGGCCCGATCATCATCGGCCAGGCGTGCGAGTTCGATTATTCGGGGACGCAGGCGGTCAAGGCGCTCAAGGAAGAGGGCTATCGGATCATCCTCGTCAATTCGAACCCGGCGACGATCATGACCGATCCCGAGCTGGCCGACGCGACCTATGTCGAGCCGATCACGCCGGAAATCGTCGCCAAGATCATCGCCAAGGAACGCGAAGAACGGCCTGACGATGTGCTCGCCTTGCTCCCGACGATGGGCGGACAGACCGCGCTCAATACGGCGCTCGCACTGCACGATGACGGCACGCTGGAGAAATATGGCGTCGAGATGATCGGCGCCGATGCCGATGCGATCGACAAGGCCGAGGACCGGCTGCGCTTCCGTGAGGCGATGGACAAGGTCGGCCTCGAAAGCCCGCGCTCGCATATCGCACATTCGATGGAGGAAGCGCTCGAGGGGCTCGAACATGTCGGGCTGCCGACGATCATCCGCCCGAGCTTCACCATGGGCGGCACCGGCGGCGGCATCGCCTACAATCGCGAGGAATTCGAAGAGATCGTCCGCGGCGGCCTCTCCGCCAGTCCGACCACCGAGGTGCTGATCGAAGAGTCGGTGCTCGGCTGGAAGGAATATGAAATGGAGGTGGTGCGCGACAGGAACGACAATTGCATCATTATCTGCTCGATCGAAAATCTCGATCCGATGGGCGTCCATACCGGCGATAGCATCACCATCGCGCCCGCGCTGACACTTACGGATAAAGAATATCAGATCATGCGCAATGCATCGATCGCCTGCCTGCGCGAGATCGGTGTCGAAACCGGCGGGTCGAATGTCCAATTCGCAGTCAATCCCAAGGACGGGCGCTTGGTGGTCATCGAGATGAACCCGCGCGTGTCGCGGTCGTCGGCGCTGGCGTCCAAGGCGACCGGCTTCCCGATCGCCAAGGTCGCCGCGAAACTGGCCGTGGGCTATACCCTCGATGAGATCAACAACGATATCACCGGCGTTACGCCGGCGAGCTTCGAACCGACGATCGATTATGTTGTCACCAAAATCCCGCGCTTCGCCTTTGAGAAATTCAAGGGCGCCGAAGCCGCGCTCGGCACGATGATGAAATCGGTCGGCGAGGTCATGGCGATCGGCCGCAATTTCCAGGAAAGCCTGCAAAAGGCGCTGCGCGGCCTCGAGACCGGGCTGGCCGGACTCAACGATATCGACGAACTTGCCGGCGCGCCGCGCGCGCGGATCGAGGCGGCGCTCTCCAATGTCGGTCCCGATCGGCTGCTCGTCATTGCGCAGGCTTTGCGAGAAGGGCAGAGCGTCGAGGATATCCACGCCATCACCAGATATGATCCCTGGTTCCTCGAACGGATCGCCGAGATCATCGCCGCGGAAAGGGATGTCGCGGAACACGGCCTGCCCGATGACGCCGACGGTCTGCGCAGGCTCAAGTCGATGGGCTTTTCCGACGCGCGGCTCGCGGCACTGACGGGCGGGGGGAGCGGCCAGTCGGTGCGCACGCTGCGGCATGAGCTCGGCGTTCGTCCGGTGTTCAAGCGAATTGATACCTGCGCCGCCGAGTTCGAGGCCAAGACGCCTTATATGTATTCGACCTACGAGGCGCCGAGCTTCGGCGAGCCCGAATGCGAGGCGATGCCGTCGGATCGCAAGAAGGTCGTGATCCTCGGTGGTGGACCGAACCGGATCGGGCAGGGGATCGAGTTCGACTATTGCTGCTGCCATGCCTGTTTCGCGCTCGAAGACCAGGGCTTCGAGACGATCATGATCAACTGCAATCCGGAAACGGTGTCGACCGATTACGACACATCGGACCGGCTCTATTTCGAACCTCTGACCGTCGAAGATGTGCTCGAAATCCTGCACGTCGAGCAATCGAAGGGCGAGCTGGCGGGCGTCATCGTCCAGTTCGGCGGGCAGACGCCGCTCAAACTCGCCCAGGCGCTCGAGGATGCGGGAATCCCGATTTTCGGAACCTCGCCCGATGCCATCGACCTTGCCGAAGATCGCGAACGTTTTGCCGATCTCGTCCGCAAGCTCGACCTCAAACAGCCCGAAAACGGGCTGGCGCGTTCGAAGGAAGAAGCGCTGAGCGAGGCGCGGAAGATCGGTTATCCGGTGCTGATGCGGCCAAGCTATGTCCTCGGCGGCCGCGCGATGGAGATCGTCGACAGCGACGCACAGCTTGAGGATTATATCGAAACCGCGGTGCAGGTATCGGAGGGCAGCCCGGTGCTGATCGACCAATATCTCCGCGATGCGATCGAAGTCGATGTCGATGCGATCGCCGATGGCGACCAGGTCGTCGTCGCCGGGGTGCTCCAACATATCGAGGAAGCGGGCGTCCATTCTGGCGACAGCGCCTGCACCATCCCGCCCTATAGCCTGCCCGACGATATCATCGCCGAAATCGAACGACAGACCGAGGCTCTGGCGGTGGCGTTGGAGGTTCGCGGGCTGATGAACGTCCAGTTCGCGGTCAAGGACGGTGAAGTCTATCTGATCGAGGTCAATCCGCGCGCCAGCCGCACCGTGCCCTTCGTCGCCAAGGCGATCGGCCATCCGGTTGCAAAGATCGCCGCGCGCGTGATGGCCGGCGAAAAACTGGCCGATCTTCCGAAGATTGATCGCACAATCGAGCATATCGCCGTCAAGGAAGCGGTTTTTCCGTTCGCGCGCTTCCAGGGCACCGACCCCGTGCTCTCACCAGAAATGAAATCCACCGGTGAAGTCATGGGAATCGATAGTGATTTTGCCATCGCTTTCGCCAAGGCGCAGCTTGCCGTCGGCACCAAACTGCCCGACGAAGGCACGGTGTTTATTTCGGTCAAGGACGGCGACAAACAGCATATCCTGCCTGCGGCGCGTTCACTGATCGATCTCGGCTTTTCAATCGTCGCCACCGGCGGCACAGCCGATTTCTTTAAGGAAAATGGCGTTAAAGCTGAACGGATCAACAAGGTGGCGCAGGGAAGGCCGCATATCGTCGATGCGATCGTCGATGGCGACATCGCCCTGGTCTTCAATACGACAGAGGGCTGGCAGTCGTTAAAGGACAGTGCTTCGATACGAAAATCTGTGATTTCTCAACAGGTTCCCTACTTTACAACGGCCCCCGCCAGTGTCGCAGCTGTTCGTGCAATTGCGGCGCTTCGAACAACGGAGCTTGAAGTAAGGCCGCTTCAGCACTATTATCCCGTCTCAATTAATTGATCCCGACAACTTGACCCTGACAAAGGCGGGCTTGCGAAAGCCGCCCCAAGGCAAGTTTTTGACGAAAGGCTATGGGAATGGCGACGATTGAACAGATGCCGATGTTGCTCGAAGGTCATGAGCGGCTGGTCACCGAGGTGAAGCGGCTCAAGGAGATCGAGCGTCCGGCTGTAATCGATGCGATCGAGGAAGCGCGCGCGCACGGCGATCTTTCGGAGAATGCCGAATATCACGCCGCCAAGGAGCGTCAGGGCCAGATCGAAGCGCAGATCGGCGATTATGAGGACCGGCTGACGCGCGCGCAGGTTATCGATCCCACCGAGCTGTCGGGCGACAAGGTCGTCTTTGGCGCCACGGTTCATCTGCTCGACGAGAACGACAAGAAGATCAAATATCAGATCGTCGGCGAATATGAAGCGGACGCTACCAACGGCCGAATCTCATACACTTCGCCGCTCGCGCGCGCCTTGATCGGCCGCAACAAGGGCGACGAGATCGAGTTCACCGTCCCCGCCGGCGACAAATATTATCTGATCGAGAAGATCGAGTTCGTTTAGGTCCGGACCGCGGTTAGGATGGCGTCATGAACTGGTTATCTCGCCTCTCCGAATCGTCGCTATCGACCAAAATCGCGCTGGTAACCGTAGTCGCGTGGGCGCTCGTCGCTGCGCTTGGCCAGCAATATTGGGCCTATGGCTTTGGCGGTTTTATCCCCGAGCGGGTGAATGGCGATGTGGTCGTTCCCGGCGCGCTCCCGGTCATCCTGACGCCGCTATCGGCAACATTGCTCCACGCCGATTTCATGCACATTGCGTTCAACATGCTCTTGCTGTGGTTTTGCGGCCGCGGCGTCGAAGAGGCGACCGGCGTACGCGGACTTCTGATCCTGTACGGCTTCGGCGCCTATGTTTCGGCGGCGGGACATTATCTTTTCAATATGAACGATGCCGGGCCGATGGTCGGCGCGAGCGGCGCAGTGTCGGCGATAGTGGGCGCCTATGCGCTGCTCTTCTCCAGGGCGCGTGAGGGCAGGGGAGGCTGGCGCCATGTCGCCTCGCTTGCCGCCGCGTGGATCGTGATCCAGCTGTTGATCGGACTTTCGAGCATGGGATCGCCTTCGCGGATCGCGATCATGGCGCATATCTTCGGCTTTATCGCCGGGCTCGTGCTGGCCAAGCCGCTGTTGCTATGGCGCTTCCGCAACGCCTGAAGGCGCTATTTTTTCGCCGATTTGATGACATCGGGTTCAAGCAGCCGATGGAGATGAACGACGACATATTTCATCCCCGCATCGTCGACCGTCCGCTGAGCCCAAGCCCGCCAAGCCTCTTCGGCCTCTTCATAATTGGGATAGATGCCGACGATGTGCATCGACGAAAAATCGTCAAAATCCAGCGTGCGCGGATCCGATACATGACCGCCAAAAACCAAGTGCATTTTATTCTCGCCCATGGCGCGGCCCATAAAGAAAAGGCGGCAGCAAAGCCACCGCCTTTTGCCTTGTGTCCGGATGTTTTTACGCGCCGCGGCGCTCCATGAAACTGACCAGCCGGTCGAAACCGTTGCGCTGGATATAGCTGTCGAAATCCTGTGCTTGGTTGAGCGTCAGGTTAATCCCCGCAACGCGCATATTGTAGACCTGATACTGGCCGCCCGCGCGGGTCAGATACCAGATCGCCGTTACCGAGCGCGAGCCCGGGTTGGTGATCCGCGTTTGCACGAGATAGCTACTGCCGCTCTGCCGTGCATTGACCACCTCGACGCGTGCACGCGAATAGGTGGACAGCCTATCGGCATAGGTACCGAGGATGAAACCGGGCAATGCGCGCTGATAGGAGCTGTACTGCGCGGTGCTGATCCGGCTGCGCCAGCGGCGGATCAGTCTATCGCCGATTGTGTCGACAGCAAAATGCCGCTGCAACAGCGAACGGAAGCGCGAACGCTTTTGTGCTTCGCTGCCCGATCGCAAAACGCCCAACCCGTCCTCGGCAAGGCTTTCGACGAAAGCTTCGGGGCTCGCCTGGCTCACCGCCGCATGCGCGGGTGCCAACATCGCGGGCGCGGCAAAACTGCCAATCGACAGTGCAGCCGCCATCAACGCCTTGGAAATACGCTTCATCATAGTCTCCAAATTCGGAAATTCTCTAACCTTGCCAATGGTGTTAGCGCCTTGCGCCTGAACGGGCTTTGAACTGCATGGCAAGCGCGGCGAAAGCTATTCGCTCCCGCGCGCCTTTTCCGCCGCAGCCGAGCTGGCCTCATTGGCCGCTTCCTTGGCCGTATCCATGAGCTTCTTCGCGGTTTCGCGGGCATTGTCCTTCACGAAACCAAGCTCGTCGAGCTTCTCCTCACCAACGGCACGAGCAGCATTGGCGGCGTCGCGCGCACGATCGGTGATCTTGCTGCCATAGGGGCCGAGCATCTCGGCTTCACGGCGGCTGCGCGGCAGCAGCGCGCCGAGCAGCATGCCGATACCGAGCCCGCCGACAACCGCGGCGATCGGATTGCTCTTGACGGCGGCGGCGGTGCGCTCTCCGGCAACGCCGGCGCGTTCGCGCGCTCCGGCGTAGAATTCGCCCGTTCGCGCTGCGGCGGCTTCATAGGTCTCTTCCGCCTTGGCTTTTGTCGCGCGATAGGAATCGCGCACGTTTTCGCTGACTTCGGTTGCTCTATCCTTGACACTCATCTTCAAACTCCTTGGTCTTGCTGGGCCGCCGCTTGGGGCTCGATTTGAGCGGTTCGGCCGGTTTTTCTTTTCTGTCTAACGACTCAGGCAGCAATTTGGTTTCCTTGCGCCGCGCCATGCGCTTGCGTAGCGCCGACGCGATCGGCTTGCGCAGGAAAAATAACGCCAGGCCCGATCCGATCGCAACCGTGATGCCCGGCTTTTTCTTCGCGGTATCGACCGCCTTTTCGGCCAGCGCATTGCCGGCATTGCGGACACCTTCCCACGCCTCCTCGGCGAGACCGGAAGCCGATGTGCGGCCTTGCAATTCGTCGATGGTTTCGAACCAGCGCGCCCGCGCCATCCGTTCCTCGATTCGTGCCTGCGCCAGTCGTTCTTCTGCTGTGGTCATAAGATTGTCGACTCACCGGCTGCGGCCGACTGCTGCTCGACGAGGTGATCGCTGGTGCGGATGATATCGTCATCCTCAAAGGGTAGTTCGGTGAGATCGGGCATCGTCCGCATACCGATCCAGCCGCATAGCCCCGCTATCGCGAGCCCTGCCACGAAGATGGCGATACCGGCGGCCAGCCCGCCGATCATTGCCGACAACCAGATAACCAGGCCGACGAGCAGCGACACCGTGGCGCCGATCGCGAACGCCCCGGCGGCGAGGAAAAGCAACAGCGGCCCACGCGCCTGCCCGAAACGATAGTAGGCGAGCGCGCGATATAGTTTAATCCGTGCCTTGGCAAAACGCTCGCCGTCTTTCAGCACGCGTCCGAAGAGCGTGCTGTAGTCAGGGCCTTCTCCCGCAGCCTCTGTCATGCGTCGTCCTGTGCGCCGTCCATGCCCGATTTGACCAGACGTGCGATCGCGAAACCTGCGACCGCCGCAACGCCAATCGCCATGACCGGGCTCTTGCGGACGAACTGTTCGGCGTCGTGTAGCAGGTCGTCGACTTCCTTGCCGTCGAGTTTGTCGGCGAAGCCCGATACGGCGCCTGCAGCCCAGCGGGCATATTCGCCATAATTCTCGCCAAGCCGTTGATCGACCGATTTCGCGGCATCGTCCATCGCGGCCGATACGTCCTTGAGTGTGCCGGTCGCCTTGTCCTTGCCCTGCGTCGCATATTCACGCGCCTTGCCGCTGGCCTGATCTTTCAGTTGGCCGGCTTCGCTTTTGATGCGCTCCTTGGCCTTGGTAACGGTGCCTTTTTCGGCATCGTTCGCGGCTTCGTCGATCACCGTGTCGGTGCCTTCGGGAAGATTGTCATTGGTCGCCATCATTCTGTCTCCGTAACGAGTTTTGGTCCTTCATACATCAAGCGCGCGAGACGCCAATCCGTTCCGTATATTCTCGCTAATACACTATTTGCTTCGCAGGCGCAGCAACGTTAGATCGCGCTTCCTTCCAATATAGTTAGCGAAAGTCCCGAATCCATGGCCACCATCGCCGATATTCACGCCCGCGAGATTCTCGATAGCCGCGGAAATCCGACGGTCGAGGTCGATGTGAGGCTGGACGACGGCAGTTTCGGACGCGCTGCGGTGCCCTCGGGCGCTTCGACCGGGGCTTATGAGGCGAACGAAAAGCGCGACGGCGACAGCGCGCGCTATCTCGGAAAAGGCGTTTTGCAGGCGGTCGCCGGTGCCAATGGCGAAATTGCCGATGCGCTCAGAGGCAAGGATGCCAGTGATCAGGCAGCGATCGACCGGATGATGATCGATCTCGATGGGACGCCAAACAAGGCGCGGCTCGGCGCCAATGCGATCCTCGGCGTCAGCCTCGCCGTCGCCAAGGCGGCGGCGGTGTCGAACGGCAAACCGCTCTACGCACAGGTCGGGGGTGATGAGGCGAAAACGCTTCCAGTACCGATGATGAACATCATCAATGGCGGCGAACACGCCGATAATCCGATCGACATCCAGGAATTCATGGTGATGCCTGTTGGCGCCGAAACGATGGCCGATGCCGTTCGCTGGGGCGCGGAAATATTTCACACGTTGAAGAAGGAACTCAGCGCGGCGGGTCATTCAACGGCGGTCGGCGACGAAGGCGGTTTCGCGCCCGATATCGGCTCGACGACCGAAGCGCTCGATTTCATCCTCGCCTCGGTCGAGAAGGCCGGTTTCACGCCGGGCGACGATGTCATGCTCGCGCTCGATTGCGCGGCGACCGAGTTTTTCAAGGACGGCAATTATGTGCTGGCGGGGGAGAGCAAGACGCTCTCGCCGCCCGAATTCGCCGATTACCTCGCCGACCTCACCGACCGCTACCCGATCATCTCGATCGAAGACGGGATGGACGAGGACGATTTCGAAGGCTGGAAGGCGCTGACCGACGCCATCGGCGACAAGGTCCAGCTCGTCGGCGACGATCTGTTCGTCACCAATACGGAGCGGCTCTCGATGGGCATCGACAAGGGCCTCGCCAACTCAATACTCATTAAAGTGAACCAGATCGGCACGCTGACCGAAACGCTCGGAGCCGTCGATATGGCGCACAAGGCAGGCTACACCGCCGTCATGTCGCATCGCTCGGGCGAAACCGAAGACGCCACCATCGCCGACCTCGCCGTCGCCACCAATTGCGGCCAGATCAAAACCGGCAGCCTCGCCCGCTCCGATCGGCTGGCGAAATACAACCAGCTGATCCGTATCGAGGAGGAGCTGGGCGACAAGGCGACCTATGCGGGGCGGGGGATTATACGCGGCTAACCACTCATCGCCCGCCAGATTCCATTCGTCGCAAAATTGTCATCAAAGGCGAATCGCGCTTGCATCCCCGAGTCGGTTCTGATTCAACGTTCCACATGGCGTCTCGTCCAAGAACAGTTATCCACATTTTGCGCGCCGCGATCGCGCCGGCGCTGGCGGTTCTCGTGATCGCCAATTTCGCGGGCTATGCGTTGCTGGGTCCGAACGGGCTGTTCGCCTGGGGCGATTATTCGCGGCTGCATGAGCAGCGGCAGATCGAACTTGCCGCGCTCGAGGTCGAGCGCGCCGAAATGCAAAACCGGGTCGACCTCCTCAATCCGCGCGGCGTCGATCCCGATTTCGCCGACGAACTCGTCCGCCGCAACACCGGTCAGATCGGCGACGACGAGCATATCCTTCTTCTCGACTGAGAATCTTCGCCGCTGGCGTTGCGGAATGGGCGGTGCTCGGCCATAGCTGACGCTGTATTTCAGAAGG
>JABDLY010000050.1 GCA_013001755.1 Sphingomonadaceae bacterium | reverse complement strand
CTGCAGGGCATCAAGAAACGCTGGCTCGACGGCACGGCATCTTCGGCCGAAGCCGAAGAGCGATCGAAACGCGTGCCGCATCTCGCGACATCGGCATGGGAACATGCGCGCAAGGCGGGCGCGCCGGCTTAGTTTGTCAGAATTTCGCTAGCGCGAAATCGCAAAAAATAGGGACAAGGCTTTGACAAGCTCAGCCCGAACGGAATTGTTTATGGAGAAACACAATGTCCCAATTCGATCTCACCGATAAGGTAGCGATCATCACCGGCTCGTCGCGCGGCATCGGCAAGTCGATTGCCGAACAGTTCGCCGCGCAAGGCGCCAAGGTCGTCATATCGAGCCGCAAACAGGCGCCGTGCGACGAGGTCGCTGCCGCGATCAACGCGCAGCATGGCGAGGGAACGGCGATTGCGGTGACGGCCAATATCTCGTCGAAGGACGATCTCCGGAATCTCGTCGATACGACGCGAAGCGCCTTCGGCAAGGTCGATATCCTTGTCTGCAACGCCGCCTCCAACCCCTATTACGGCCCGATGGAGGGGATCGGGGACGAGCAGTTCCGCAAGATCCTCGACAATAATATCGTCTCGAACCACTGGCTGATCCAGATGGTCGCCCCCGAGATGCGCGAGCGCAGGGACGGCTCGATCATCATCGTTTCGTCGATCGGCGGGCTTCGCGGTTCGACCGATATCGGCGCCTATTGCATTTCCAAGGCCGCCGATATGCAGCTCGCGCGCAACCTCGCCTGCGAATACGGCCCCGACAATGTCCGCGTGAACTGCATCGCGCCGGGGCTGATCCGCACCGATTTCGCGCGCGCGCTTTGGGAAAACCCCAAGGCCGAAGCCGCCGTCAACGCGACGACGCCGCTGCGCCGGATCGGCGAGCCCGACGAGATCGCTGGCGCTGCCGTCTATCTCGCCTCGCCGGCGTCGAGCTTCATGACCGGCCAGTCGCTCGTCGTCGATGGCGGGCGGACGATTTGAGGAGGCAGGTATGAGCGATTTCTTCGAAGACAAGGTCGCGATCGTCACCGGCGGGAGCCGCGGCATCGGTGCATCGACGGTGCGCAAGCTCGCCGAGCGCGGCGCGAAGGTCGCGATCAACTATTCGTCGAGCAAGGACGAGGCCGAAGCCCTGGCGGCGGCTATCGGCGACAACGCCATCGCCGTCCATGCCAATCTCGCCGAGGGGATGGCGGGCGAACTTGCCGAAGCCGCGCTCGGCAAATGGGGCCGGATCGATCTGCTCGTCAACAACGCCGGCACGACGAAATTCGCCAATCATGAGGATATGGATGCGCTCAGCGAAGAGGATTTTCTCGGTATCTACCGCCTCAATGTCGTCGCTGCCTTCGAGATGATCCGCGCCTGCGCGCCCGCTATGCGCGAAGCCGGTGGCGGCAGTGTCGTCAATGTCGCATCGATCGCCGGGACGCATGGCATAGGTTCGTCGGTCGCCTATGCCGCATCGAAGGGCGCGATGATCACGATGACCAAATCGCTCGGCCGCGCGCTCGCGCCCGAAATCCGCGTCAATGCGATCTGCCCCGGCTATGTCGGCACCGGCTGGTTTGCCGACCGGCTCGGCGAGGAGGGATTGAAGGCGCTCAACGAATCGATTGCGAGCAAGGTGCCGCTGGCGCGCGCCGGACAGGCCGACGATATCGCCGACGGGATATTGATGTTCCTCGATGATCGATCGCGGTTGGTGACCGGGGAGACGCTGCTGCTCGACGCCGGATCGCATCTCGATCTCAGGCTTTCCAGAAGGCCCGGCGTGGAGATCTAGATAAACGAAAATGGGAATGACAATGAAATATCGCAAACTCGGATCAAGCGACCTCACCGTCTCCGAAATTTCGCTCGGCACGTGGCTGACGACAGGCGTCGGCATCGAGAAGGAACAGGCCATCGCCTGTATCGACCGCGCCTTCGATCTCGGCATCAACTTCATCGACACCGCCAACGCCTATGGCCGCGGCGCTTCGGAAAGCGTGATCGGCGAGGCGCTCAAGGATCGCCCGCGCGACAGCTATGTGCTGGCGACGAAAGTCTATTTTCCGCTGTCGGACGAGGATCGCGGTCTCTCGCGCGAGCAAATCCTCAAACAGATCGACGCCTCGCTCGAACGGCTGCAGGTCGACCATGTCGATCTCTATCAATGCCACCGCTATGACGAAGAAACGCCGCTCGAAGAAACGATGCAGGCGCTCACCGATATCGTCGAGGCGGGAAAGGCGCGTTACATCGGCTTTTCCGAATGGTCGCCCGATCATATCCGCGCGGCGCTCGACATGGTGCCCGGCGTCGCAAAATTCGTCTCGAGCCAGCCGCAATATTCGCTGCTCTGGCGGCGGCCCGAAAAAGCGGTGATACCCTTGTGCGCCGAAAACGGCGTATCGCAGATCGTCTGGTCGCCGCTCGGCCAGGGCGTGCTCACCGGCAAATACGACGCTGACAGCCCGCCACCCTCTGACAGCCGCGCGGCGAGCGACGATATGGGCGGCTTCATGGAACGGCTGATGCGGCGCGAAGTGATCGCCGCGGTCGATAAGATAAAACCACTGGCCGAAGAGGCCGGTTGCAGCATGGCGCAATTTGCGCTCGCCTGGGTGCTGCGCGAGCCGAACGTGGCTTCGGCGATCGTCGGCGCAAGCCGCCCCGAACAGCTCGACGACAATGCGGGCGCGAGCGGGCTGGACATCGATCCGGCGCTGTTCGAGCAAGCCGAAGAAATCGTGGCGGGAATTCCGCGCGAATGAACCTCCAGCAAATTCTCGACAGCTTCACGCCCTGCGATGACGGCCATATAGTCGCCATCCCGCCGACATGGATGCAGGGCCGCACCGCCTTCGGTGGTCTGAGTTCGGCGATCGGGCTGCACGGCGCGATGCTCGCCGAGGACGGCCTCCCGCCGCTGCGTTCGGCGCAGATCGCCTTTATCGGGCCACTTGCCGGCGAGGTGAGCGTGACGACCAAGCTGCTGCGACGCGGGCGGACGGCGGCGTTCATCCAGAGCGATATCACCGGCGAAAAGGGCCTTGGCTTGCGCGCGATCTACGTCTTCATGCAGGCGCTCGATTCAGAGGTCGATTATGCGCATCACGACGCGCCCGATATCGGCCCGCCGCCGGCAGACGATGCATTGCATTCGGGTCCGCCCGAATTTTTCACGCATAATTTCGAATATGCGGAGAAGCGCACTTCCGATGAGGAAGGCGTGCCGCGCTTCACGCGCTGGATGCGGCTCAAGGAACGCGACGGTCTCGATCCGATGGTCGAGCTGATCGCGATGGGCGATTCGCTGCCGCCCGCCGCCGTCGCGTTGCAATCGCGCGGCGCGCCCGTGAGCTCGATCAACTGGTTCGTCAATGTCCTCGAACCCGAGCCGAAGACCGAGAACGGCTGGTGGATCGTCCAGACCGACAGCGACATGGCGCGTCACGGCAACAGCAGCCAGGCCAACGGCCTATGGGCGAGCGATGGGACGCCTGCGGCGGCGGGGATGCAGAGCGTGGCGCTGTTTAGCTGAAAATCCTCCCCAGGCCGAAGGCCGTCAGGGGAGGGGGACCATGCAAAGCATGGTGGAGGGGCACGGCGCTTCCGTTCAACTGTTGCGCCAGATGAAATCTAGCGCCCTTCCCCTCCGCCGCATTCGCGGCACCTCCCCTGACGCGCTTCGCGCTGGGGAGGAATTGCTACGCCGCCTCTTCAACCCCGAAATAGAGCTTCGGGAAATCCTTCTTCAATATCTTGCCGTTGGCGTTGCGCGGCAGCGTGTCTTCGCAGAAGACGATTTTCACCGGCACTTTGAACTTGGCGAGCCGCTCGGCTACCCAGCCCTGAAGCTCGGCCTCGCTCACCTCCATGCCCGGCGTGCAATGCACCACCGCCGCCGGTTCCTCGCCGAGCTGCTTGTGCGGGATACCGACCAAGGCGGCGTCGGTCACCGCCGGGTGGTCATAGAGCACGTTCTCGACTTCGCTGGAGTAGATGTTTTCGCCGCCCCGGATCACCATGTCCTTGGCGCGATCGCAGATATAGCAAAAGCCTTCCTCGTCGAGCTTGGCGAGATCGCCGGTGCGGATCCAGCCGTCGATAAAGGTTTCCTCATTCGCCTCGGGCTTGTTCCAATAACCGCGCACGACCATCGCGCCGAACGCCCATAATTCGCCGATCTCGCCGGTCGGCAATTCGGTGCTGCCATCCTCCGACATGATCTTGAGCTTGGCGCAGGGAACGGGCGGGCCGCAGCTGTCGGGACGGTTGAGATAATCCTCGGCGCTATGGCCGGTCACCGTTCCCGAGGTTTCGGTCATCCCCCAGCCCATCGCCGGCGAGGATTTGAAATCGCTTTTGATCTTGCGGACGAGCTCGGGCGCGGCGGGCGCGCCGCCATAGGTGATGCTGTTGAGGCTCGACAGGTCGTATTTGTCGCGATCGGGATGTTCGAGTATCTGCCAGGCGATCGTCGGCACGCCGCCGGTCAGCGTAACCTTTTCACGCTCGATCAGCTCCATCGCGCGCACCGTATCCCATTTGTGCATCAGCACCATTTTCGATCCGCCCGCGATTAACGGGCCCATCATCGCCGTGCAGCCGGTGACGTGGAACAACGGAATAACGAGCAGGAACGTCATCGGTTCGGGGAGCGTGCCGGGCGGCGGCAAATCTTCGCCGCGCCGCAGCGCTCCGCGCGCCAGGGCATAGCCCGATGAGAGCAGGTTGGTGAGCGAATTGCGATGCGTCGCGACCGCGCCTTTGGGCTTGCCGGTCGTGCCGCTCGTATAGAGGATCGAGGCATCGGTTTCCGAATCGACATCGGCTTCCGGGAAGTCGGCATCGGGCAGGTCGGGCCAGTTATGGCTGTCGCCGATGAGATCGGAGAGTTGCAGAACGCCATCGTTGAGATCGCCGGCGGGGCGCGTGACGATGATCGTCTCAAGATCGGCAAGGTTTTCGAAATGCGGCTTCATCCGCTCATAGCTGCCGCCATCGGCGACGAGCAGCTTGGCGCCCGAATCGGACAGGCCATATTCGAGTTCGGGCCCGGTCCACCAGCCATTAAGCGGCACCGCGACGGCGCCGATCGACAGCGTCGCGAAATAGACAACGGGCCATTCGGGAAGGTTGCGCGCGCACAGTGCGACGCGGTCGCCCTTCTCGATTCCGAGTTCACGCAACTTGTGGGCGAACGCGACCGAGGCACGAAACCAGGCTTCATAGGTCACGCGCTCGTCTTCGAAGACTATGAACTCGCGGTCGCCAAAAGCCGCGTGCGCCATCCGAGCGAAGTCGGCGAAGGTCGGCGGGATATTCTTCCAGACCGTCGTCGGCCGGCCTTGAATCTCCACCACCTCGGTTTCGAATTGGCTGCCGGGAGCCGTAAGGATCGCATTCGCCTCGGCGACCGGCATGGCCGGCCAATCGGGATGGTCGGGATTCAGATTGATAGCTTCCACGGTATATTCTCTCTCTGTCGGGAATGGCCGGTGGAAGGACGAATCCCCGGCTTCTCTTTGTGGCACTTGCTATGTCGAAAGCGACATAATCACAAGTCGGGCACAAGACCGGCCAGCCTTCCGTTACGTCAGCCTTGCCAACCATGGCGATGCTGCGCGACTGTATTGCGAAATCCAAACAGGAGAATCCCGATGTCGCCGATTCGCACCGAACGCCATGACGATGTGCTCGTCATCATTTCCGATAACCCGCCCGTCAACGCGCTCGGCGCAGCTGTCAGGCAGGGGCTCGTCGACGGCATCGACCAAGCGATGGGCGACGATAGCATCAAGGCCGTCGTCATCCGCTGCGACGGGCGGACCTTTTTTGCAGGAGCCGATATCACCGAATTCGGCAAGCCGCCGCAGGGACCCGGTCTGCTCGAAGCGATCGACCGTATGGAGGCGAGCGACAAGCCCGTCGTCGCGGCGATCCACGGCACCGCGCTCGGCGGCGGCTGCGAGGTCGCGCTGGCCTGTCATTACCGCGTCGCCGTGCCTTCGGCGAAGCTTGGGCTTCCCGAGGTCAAGCTCGGCCTGATCCCGGGCGCGGCCGGGACCCAGCGCCTGCCGCGCGTCGTCGGCGCCGAGGCCGCGCTGCCGATGGTCGTGATCGGCAATCCGATTTCGGCGAACAAGGCGAAGGAGATCGGCCTGGTCGACGCGATCGTCGGCGAGGACAGCCTCGAGGCCGATGCGATTGGCTTTGCGCGCGAGCGGATCGGCAAACCCGTGCCGCGCGCCAGCGAAGGGACAGCGAATAAAGACGGCGTCAAGAATCCGGCAATCTTCGATGAGTTCCGCGCCAAGAACGGCCGCAAGCTGCGCGGCTTCGATGCGCCCGAAGCGGCGATACAGGCGGTCAAGGCGGCGGGCGAAATGTCGTACGAAGAAGGCGTCAAAAAGGAGCGTGAGCTGTTCACCGGCCTGATGACAGGCACCCAATCGGCGGCGATGCGCCATTATTTCTTCGCCGAGCGCGCCGCCAACAAGATCGACGATATTGCGAAAGACACGCCGCTGATCGACATCAAGAAGGTCGGCGTGATCGGCGCGGGCACGATGGGCGGCGGCATTTCGATGAACTTCCTCTCGGCCGGCATTCCCGTGACCATCCTCGAAATGGAAGCCGAAGCGCTCGATCGCGGCATCGGCGTCATGCGTAAGAATTACGAGCGGACGGCCAAGCGCGGGCGGATGACCGACGACCAGGTCGAGCAGGCGATGGGACTGCTGACTCCGACGCTCGACTATGCCGATCTCGCCGACTGCGATCTCGTGATCGAGGCGGTGTTCGAGGATATGGACGTCAAGAAAAAGGTCTTCGCCACGCTCGACGAGACGGTCAAGCAAGGCGCGATCCTCGCGTCGAACACCAGCTATCTCGATATCGACGAGATCGCGACGGCGACGCAGCGCCCCGAAGCGGTGCTCGGCCTGCATTTCTTCTCACCCGCCAATGTCATGAAGTTGCTCGAAGTCGTACGCGGCGAAAAAACCGGCGACAGCGAACTTGCGACGGTAATGAAGCTCGCCAAGAGAATCGGCAAGATCGCGGCTGTCTCGGGCGTTTGCCCGGGCTTTATCGGCAACCGGATGCTGAGCCCGCGCCAGCAACAGGCCAATGCACTGATCATGGAAGGCGCCAATTACTGGGAAGTCGACGAGGTATTGCTCGATTTCGGCTTCCCGATGGGGCCGTTCCAGATGTCCGACCTCGCCGGGCTCGATATCGGCTGGCACCGCGATCCGGCAAGAATCGAGAGCATCCGCGATGCGCTCTGCGCGATGGACCGGCGCGGCCAGAAGACCGGCGCCGGATTTTACGATTATGACGAGGCGCGCCAGCGCACGCCCTCCGACGCCGCCAAGAAGGTGATCGCCGAGTTCGCCGAAAAGCAGGGCGTCGAACAGCGCGATATCGGCAAGGAGGAGATCAAGGAGCGTCTGCTCTATCCAATGGTCAATGAAGGCGCGCTGATCCTCGAGGAGGGTATGGCGCAACGCGCGAGCGATATCGATGTCGTCTGGATCAATGGCTATGGCTGGCCGCTTTATACCGGCGGACCGATGTTCTGGGCCGATACGATCGGGCTCGACACGGTGGTTGCCGGCCTCGAAGCGCATCGCGACAAGCTCGGCGAGGATTTCAAGCTGTCCGAAATGCTCACGAGCAAGGCTGCGGCCGGCGAAAAATTCAACTGATCCGGTTCTGCACCTAATCCTCGGCCAGGATCGCTTCGACCCGGGGCCTGAAGACGGGATCGAGATAATGCGCTCCCTCGGCGAGCCGCGCCCAGAAGTGCGCACGCTCGGCATTGGCGGCAACACCGCGCCCCTCGGCATAGCGGGCCGCCGTGATTGCCTGCGCGTCGGTATAGTTGCCGTTCGCCGCAGCGAGGCAATGATCGAAGGCATTGTCGATGACGATACCGCGCGCGGCAATATAAGCGCGCTCGGAGGCACGGCAGAGCCAGCTGTGGCCTTCGACATCGCCGGCTTCGGCCAGTGCCTGCAACCTCGCCAGATGCGGTTCGAACGGTTCGCTCTCGAACAACAGCGCATAGCTCGCCCAGCCATGGCCGCGCTCGGAAGCCTCGCGTAGCAGGCCGATCGATTCGGGCGCTGTCCGTCCGGGCACAAGGCCGCGCTGGATCGCCGAATAGAGATAGCTTTGCGCCTTGGCGAAGCCCTGATCGGCGGATCGCTCCACCAGTTCGATCGCCTGAGGGCGATTTTCCTCGGTCCCGTGGACGATCAGGAAATGACCATATTCAAGCTGCGGCGCCGGATGCCCCGTCGCCGCGCCGCGCTCGAGCCAGCGCTGCGCCTCGGCAAGGCGTTCGCCGCTGAAATCGCCTTCCGCCGGCGGCTGATCGTAGGACAAGAGATAGCCGAGCATCGACATCGCGACCGGATTTCCACCGTCGGCCAGCGCACGCAGTGACGGCATCGTATGGCGGGCGAAGATTCGGCCGACGAGATTATTCTCGTCAATCGTCGCCAATTCGCGATCGGTTATACCGAGAATTTCGGCATCGCTCGCACCGCGCTGAACCACCGGCGCAGAACCGGCCTCCGCTACCTCTACGGCAGCCGTTTCGGTCGGCACGAAATCCTCCATGTCCGGCGGGATGAAGAAGAAGCGTCGCGAGTAGGATCCTGTAAAAACCGGGCGTTGTGCCGGTTGATCGGGTTCGAAAATTTCGGTGGCCAGCCGGACAGTCTGGTGTACCGCGTTGAACACATAGGGAATATCGAGGCCGGGCTGGCTGACGGCGCGCGCCATGGCGGTTGCGAACGGGCTGAGCGGCGCTCCCGGCGGCGCTGCATCATAGGCCCCGTTTCCGCTTGCCGTGGCGTAGAGAATCACCGCATCGGGCGCATCGACCGCGCCGAAGGGCGGCGGCGTAATCGCACTGCCGTCGCGGCGCACGGTCACTACTGCGCCGGGCGTGCGGCAGGCATCGAGCACGAAAATCGTGAGTCCTCGCGTATAGGCGGCGGCGATCATTTCGGTCATGCTGACATAATGCTGCGCGATCGCATCGTCGCTGATCCGGCCGGGTGCGTCGACGGGGGCGATGTAATTCTCTCCGCCATGCTGGAAGCCGTGCCCCGCATAATAGACCAGCGCGATGTCGGCATTCTCGGCGGTCTCGGCAAACCGGCGCAGTGCCGCGAGCGTCTGTTCGAGCGTGGCATCGGTAAGCAGGACGGTTTCGAATTGCGCGTCGCCCCTCGCCGGATCGGAGAGCGTATCGGCCATATAGCGAGCATCGTCAGCGGCGTTGTCGAGCGCTGCCCAGCTCGACCCCTGGTTGTAGTTCGAATTTCCGATCACGAGCGCGACCCGGCGTCCATCGACCGGCGCCATATCGAACACATCCGCCTCGCCCTGCGCAGCGAGCGGCATCGCCAGGAGCACGAGAAGCGCCCCCGCTATGCTGCATAGCAAGATCCTCACCGTCCCCATCGAGCGTTTCCCCTTGTCGATCCGCCGCCAACATAGCAGACATGCCGCGAAAGCCTATCGGGGTCGTGCGCAGCGGCACCGCGAGCCGCCCCGCCGTCCATCCGGAGATCAGACCATGGAAAAGACCGCCCTCGAAACCGCCGCCGCTATCGCCAAGGGCGAGACCAGCGCTGTCGCCGAATGCGAAGCCGCGATCGTCCGGATCGAGGAACGCGACGGGCCGATCAACGCCGTCGTCGTCCGCGATTTCAGCCGCGCGATGGAGGCGGCCAGGCAAGCCGATGCCGCCGTCAGTCGCGGTGAACGCCATTCGCTGCTCGGCGTGCCGATGACGGTCAAGGAATCGCACGATGTCGCAGGGCTGCCGTCGACCTGGGGGCTCGAATCGAACAAGGATTACATTGCCGACAGCGATTCGTTCGTCGTCCGGCGCCTGAAAGCCGCCGGCGCGATCATCCTCGGCAAGACCAATGTGCCGCCGATGCTCGCCGACTGGCAATCGGACAATCCGGTCTATGGCCGGACCAACAACCCGTACGATCATGGTCGCGTGGTGGGCGGATCGTCGGGTGGGTCCGCGGCGGCGCTCGCGGCCGGCATGGTGCCGCTAGAATATGGATCGGACATCGGCGGATCGATCCGTATACCGGCGAACTATTGCGGCGTTTACGGACACAAGCCGAGCTATGGCGTCGTCCCGCTCGAGGGCCATTATTTTCCCGGCGCCGACGGTTCAGATATCCCGCTTTCGGTGACCGGCCCGCTCGCCCGCGCGCCCGAAGATATCGTCGTCGCGCTCGACATCACCTCGGAAATCGCGCTGCCACGCCCGCGCAGGAAATCGCTCAACGATTGCCGTTTCCTGCTCGTCACCGAGACCGACCTCGCCGTTGCCGACCGCGAAATTCTCGACGCGATCGAAGACGCGGCCGCCGTCTGTATCGCGGCGGGCGCCGAGGTCGCGAGAGAGAGCGACCTGCTGCCGGATCTCGCGACGCTGCACCAGCAATATGTCCATATGCTGTTGACGGTGCTCGCCGCGCGCGATCCGACGTCGGATTATCCGATGCCCGATTTCCCCGGCTGGTGCGAGATGCTCGACCAGCAGGCACGCGCGACGCGGCAATATCGCGATCTCTTCGAAGAGTTCGACGCCATTCTCTGCCCGGTTTCGGGTACGACGGCCTTCGAACATACGCCCGTTCCGATGAACGACCGCAAGCTGACGATCGATGGCGAAGACGTGGACTTCGGCCGCCAGTTCGGCTGGATCGGTATCGCGACCTATCCGGGCCTGCCGGCAATGAGCATGCCGATCGGCAAGGACGGCGAGGGCCTGCCCATCGGGTTGCAGATCATCGGCGATCGCCATCAGGACCACAGCGTCATCGAAATCACCCGTCTGATCGCCGAGGCGAGCTGACGGACTTGCCAATCCGGCGCGGCTATGGTTGACGTTTACGGAAAGTAACGAGGGATTTCGGCAATGAAACTCAACGACGAACAGGTGATGCTGCGCGATATGGCGCGCGAATGGTCGGACAAGGAAAATCCGGTCACCGCCTTCCGCAAGACGCGCGATGCGGGCCATGGCGAACATTATGATCCCGAAGTCTATCGCCAAATGGCCGAAATGGGCTGGGCCGGCATCGTCATTCCCGAAGATCATGGCGGCAGCGATTTCGGCTTTGTCAGCCTCGGGCTGGTGCTTGAGGAACTCGGCCGCAACGTCGCGGCCTCGCCGCTCGCGGCGACGGCAGCCGCAGCGAGCGCCATCGTGCTCGGCGGCACCGATGAACAGAAGGCGAAATATCTGCCCAAGATCGCCAGCGGCGAGTTGATCGCGGCGCTGGCGATCGAAGAAGGCGGGCGCCACAACCCCGAAGCCATCGAGACCGCCGTCGAAGGCGGCAAGCTCAGCGGCAAGAAACTCTTCGTTGCCGAAGGCGACAGCGCCGGTCTGTTCGTCGTCGCGGCAAAGGACGGGCTCTATCTCGTCGATGGCGACGCCGATGGCGTGTCGCGCGAAAGCCGCGATATGGTCGATGCGCGCAGCCATGCCGAAATTGCCTTCGCCGATGTTGCGATCGGCAACGATGCGCGGCTTTCCGAGGGCGGCGACGATCTGCTCGCGCAAGTCGTCGTTCGCGCGGCGGCGATTGCCTGTGCCGAGATGCTCGGGCTGACGCGGCAGGCGTTCGACACGACCAATGATTATCTCAAGCAGCGCGTCCAGTTCGGCCAAGTGCTGTCGAGCTTCCAGGCGCTGCAGCACCGGATGGCGGAAATGTTCGCCGAGATCGAGCTGATGCGCTCCTCGGTCGAGGGCGCGCTCGCGGCGATCGACGCCGGCGGATCGAATATCGCCGAAAAGGTCAGCCTCGCCAAGGCGACAGCGGGCGATGTAGCGCACCAAGTGACGCACGAAATGGTCCAGCTCCATGGCGGCATCGGCATGACCGACGAACATGACGCAGGCTTCTACTTCAAACGCTCGCGCGTGCTCGAGCAACAATGGGGTGACGCCGCCTGGCATCGCCAGCGCTTTGCTGCATTGCAGCAATACTGACGCCGCCCGTTAGATTCAAATATTTGGCAAAATCGTCGCGCAACAAAGCGTGGCGTACGGGCAACAGTCGGCAATTGAGTTACGACACCCGTCTTGACCGGACGCGCGCAAAGGTATTTCGTTCCGATTCAAAACCGATACCCCGATTCAAATCGAAAAATCGCGCGTTCAGACGCGAACCACGCTGGAGAGAATTGATGAACAAAGGCCGTTTCTTCGCACAATCCGCAGTCGCCGCACTCGGCACCGCCATGCTGTCCATCGCCGCGCCCGCCGCCGCGCAGGGCGAGTCCGATAGCACCGCTGCTGCGAACCCGGTGATCGTCGTTACCGGCTCGTTCATTCGCGGCACGCCCGAAGACGCCGCGCTTCCGGTCGATGTTTTCTCGTCGGAAGATCTCTCGCAAAACGGCGTCAGTTCGCCGCTCGAATTCATCAAGGAACTTCCGTCTGTCGGATCGGTGCTCGGCGATACCAACCAGTTCTCGACCGCGGCCCAGGGCTTCCAGGGCGCCGGTTCGATCAACCTGCGCGGTCTCGGCTCGGAACGCACGCTTGTGCTTTTCAACGGACGCCGCACGGTCGTCCATCCCGGCGCCGGCTTTGTCGACACCAATCTGCTTCCGATATTTGCGCTCGACCGTATTGAAATTCTGAAAGACGGCGCTGCCGCGACATATGGCTCGGATGCGATCGGCGGCGTTGCGAACTTCGTGACACGAACTGGTTTTGACGGCGTCGAACTGACCGCCGACTATGAGTTCATCAACGGCTCCGATGACGATTATACGGTAAGCGCGCTTATCGGCCAGACTTTCGGCGATGCCAATTTCCTGATTGGCGCCGGCTATCAGCATCGTTCGCAATTGCAGGCGATCCAGCGCGACTATACGAATCTGCCCTATGCCGTGAATCCGGTTCATTCGGCGCTCGGCAATCCAGGTGCGTATATTCCCACACTCGGCGGCGTTCCCGTAGCAGGTCCGGTTCAGGATGGCGCAGCGATCAACATTTGCGGCAATACCGGCGGCACGCCCGACGGGCTTCTTTGCCGGTTCAACTTCGTTCCGTTCGACAATCTTGTCGAGGAACAGGATCGATATCAGGTCTATGGCCAGATGGACGTCGATCTTACCGATCGCCTGTCGTTTCATGCCGAGGCGCTTTGGGCGCGCACCGAGCAGCTCGAGGATCGCTTTTCACCGTCATTCCCCCCGACCCAAGGTCCTCGCGGCCCAGGCTTCCTAGGTGCTTTCAGCGTTCCGCGCACAAACCCTGGATTTGAAGGCTTTATCGCCCAAAGCGGCCTGACTGGCACAACCGCCGATATGCTGGCCGACGGCGCGTTAATCCTGCTTTTCCGCCCAATCGCGCTGGGCGGAAATCCGGCAACCGGCGGACTGGGCGGCCAGCTTGGAACGCGTATCAATGATGCGTGGCGCGTAAATGGCGGTTTCGATTATGAGATTTCGGACAATTTTCGGGTTGCCAGCTACGCCACCTATTTCCGCTCGAACCGAACCGAATTTCTCACCGATATTCTTGGTGAGCGATTGCAGAACGCCTTGAACGGGTTTGGCGGCGCGAATTGCACTGGCGTTACGCCGGGGCAAAACGGGTGCCTGTATTTCAATCCGTTCGCAAACTCGTTCCCGGCCAATCCGACGACCGGCCAAGTCAATCCGGGTTACATTCCGGGCAACGAAAACAATGTCGATCTGATCAATTTCGTATTCCAGAATAACGGCGTCATCGAGCATGAAGATCAGTTTGTTTACGACCTCATCTTCAGCGGCGAGACCGGAATCGATTTTGGCGGTGGGCCGGTCGCCTACGCATTCGGCGCACAATATCGCTATTCGAATTTTGTCAGTACCCCGATCAATACGTTCAGCAACAGGAACGAAAATCCCTGTCCGCTGATCGGCGATTTCAGCTGCCTGGCGACGCCGGGCCAGAATATCGGGCCGTTCATCTTCCTCGGCCAGTCGGCCCCGGTCGATCTGACCCAGAATGTCTATGCCGCTTTTGCCGAAGTGAACATTCCGATCGGCGACACGCTCGAAATCACCGGCGCCATTCGCTATGAGGATTATGGCGGTTCGGTCGGATCGACGGTCAATCCGAAGGGATCGATCCGTTGGGAACCGACCGACTGGCTGGTTCTGCGCGGCTCGGTCGGCACGACCTTCCGCGGTCCTCTTCCGGGGCAGGTCGCACCCAATTCGGTGACCTCGCTTGCCGGAATCCAGGCAGCGGCCAATAACTTCAAATCGGTCGATATTTTCGGTAACCCGACCGATCTCGGCCCGGAAACCGCCTTCACATACAATATCGGCGCGATTATCGATTATGCAGGCTTCACCTTCTCGGTCGATTATTGGAGCTATGATTTCAGCGACCGGATCACGACGACCCCGGGCCAGGCGGTTGCCAGCACCGTCATCAGCGGCGGGCCTTCGGGCAATGGCACCAATTTCGCAAATTGTGCCAGCCCGCTTGTCGACTTGATTACCTTCGGCGGCGCGGGCTGCGTTCAAGGCACGACAACGGGCCTCGATATCGCGCGTGTTCGCACCGACTGGGTGAACGGACCGGGCGTCCAGACATCGGGCATCGACTTCGCACTCGATTTCACGACCGATCTCGGGCCGGGCGTGTTCTCGATCGGTGGACAGGCATCTCATGTACTAGACTATGACGTCGAGGATTTCGTGTTCCGCGGGACCTTGCTGCAGCAGGGCTATGATGCCGACGGATTCGCAAACTTCTTCCGCGATCCGGGTACGATCGCGAAATGGCGCGCCAATGGCTATGTCAATTACAACGTCTCGGGGCTCAACCTTCGCTACACCGTCCAGTTCATCGACGGCGTCACCGACGATCGTTGCGTCGGCCTTCCAGCGTGCCGCGTGACGAGCTTCGGGCCGACCGATTTTGGCAGGTTCATCGACTCCTATACGCAGCATGACATTCATGTATCGTACGAATTACCGACAAATTTTGTCGATGCGACGCTACAATTCGGGATCGAAAACTTCACCAACGAAGATCCGTCCGCCGCACAGCTCGAGCTGGGGTATAACCCGTTCATCGGCAACCCGATCGGGCGCGTCTATCGTATGGGCGTCAGGCTCGGCTTCTAGGCCGGCGCCAAACCGATCAAAGAAAAGGCCCCGTCGGAGCGATCCGGCGGGGCCTTTTTCTTGGCCCGGTGAAACGGGCGATTGCCTTTGCCGGCTGCGCCTTTCAAGGCTTTCACGAAACGCATGAACGATTCACACGATCCCACGCTGCAGGAAGCCGAATATGACCGCTTCGTGCACAACAATCTGCGTTCGAACTATGTAGCGCATTTCGCCCATGGCATGCTCGGGATGACGGGCTTCCGGATCCTGATGGCGCCGACATTCCTGCCCGCCTATCTCTTCATGCTCACCGGATCGAGCTTTCTCGTCGGGCTCGGCCAGTCGCTGACCCAGTTCGGCGCGGTGCTGTCGCCGGTGCTCAGCGCGTCGAACATCGAACATCGCAAGCGCATCCTGCCCGTGGCGATACGGATCGGAACGATGATGCGTATCCAGATCCTCGGACTCGCGCTCGCCGGATATTTCCTAACCGGCTCGCTGCTCTTGCTCGCAACCTTCGGATTTCTCTTCCTGCTCGGTTTTTTCATGGGCCAGCAGCGCGTCGCCTTCCAGATGCTGTTGTCGAAAGTGATCCCGATCAGGCGGCGCGGGCGGCTCCAGGCCTGGCGCAATATGGCGGGTGGCGGCACGGCGGCACTGCTCTCCTATTTCGCCGGCGCCTGGTTCCTCGAACGCAATGTGCTGGGCAACGGCTATGCGACGACCTTCCTGATCTGTTTCGTGCTGACGAGCCTCGGCCTGTTCGTATTGTTCCGCTTCATGCGCGAACCCGAACCGCCGACGATTCGGCCGCGCATGCCGGTGCGCGAAAGGCTGCGCGATTTCCCGGCGCTGATCGAGGATCGCGACTATCGCCATTTCCTTATCGCGCAATTACTCACCGTTTCGGCACGCATGTCGATCCCCTTCTGCATCCTCTATGCCGCGGACAAGATGGAGCTCGACGGCACGGCGATCGGTCTGCTGACGCTCGCTTTTCTCGGCGCCGATACGATCGCCAATCTCATCTGGGGCTATCTCGGCGATCGCTATGGCTATCGGCTGACCTTCATCTATTCGGTGCTCGTCTGGCTCGCGGCGCTGGTGCTGCTGATCTTCGCCGAAAGCGCGGCGCCGATCTACATCGCCTTTTTCGGGCTCGGCGCCTCGATGTCGGGCTATATGATGAGCGCCTCGACGATCATCCTCGAATTCGGCAGCCGCGACGATTTGCCGATGCGACTGGCGCTCTCGACGACCGCCGAAACCTCGGTCGCGACAATCGGCCCGCTGGCCGGCGGCGCGCTCGCCATGGGGTTCGGCTATGTGCCGCTTTTCTGGATTTCGATCGGCTTCCTCGCCGCGGCGCTGATAAACCTGCTGTTCTTCGTCCGCGAACCACGGACCCGCAGCTAGGGCATGATCATATCAGATTGAAGCGTCCGTCATTGCGAGCGCAGCGAAGCAATCCAGAGCCGCAAGCGCCGTCGCCAACCGCTCTGGATTGCTTCGGCGCCTTCGGCTCCTCGCAATGACGATTCGTATTCTAAGGCAACTGCGCTTTCCCGAACCCGTCCCAGCAACTATCATAATCATCCTGCAGCAAACCGCCTGTCATCGCATATTCGGTCGGGCGGATCGGCAGGCAGCTTTCGAACATGAAAGCCATCGTGCCGTCGATCTTCTGCGGCGCGAGATCGGCGGCCATCGCCGCCTCGGTCGATGCCGTGTCGGGCCCGTGCGCGTTCATGCAATTGTGCAGGGACGCGCCGCCCGGCGCGAAACCGCCGGCCTTGGCGTCATATTCGCCATGTACCAGCCCCATGAATTCGCTCATGATATTGCGGTGGAACCAGGGCGGACGGAAGGTGTCTTCGCCGACCAGCCAGCGCGGCGGGAAGATCGCGAAATCGCAATTGGCCGTGCCCGGGCTTGCCGACGGCGAGGTCAGCACGGTGAAGATCGAGGGATCGGGATGGTCGAAGCTGATCGTTCCGATCGTGTTGAAATTGGCGAGATCGTATTTCACCGGCGCACTATTGCCGTGCCAGGCGACGACATCGAACGGCGAATGATCGAGCGTGGCTGCCCATAATGCACCAGCGAATTTCTGGATCAGCTCGACGGGTTCGTCGCTGTCCTCATAAGCGGCGACGGGGGTGAGAAAGTCGCGCGGATTGGCGAGGCCGTTCGATCCGATCGGCCCGAGATCGGGCAAGCGAAACGGCGCGCCATAATTCTCGCAGATATAGCCGCGCGCCTCGCCATCGGGCAGATCTACGCGGAATTTGAGCCCGCGCGGTAGCACCGCAATCTCATTGGGCGCGACATCGAGCACGCCCATCTCGGTGACGATATGGAGCGTACCCTGCTGCGGCACGATGAGCAGCTCGCCATCGGCATTGAAAAACGCCCGCCCCTCCATCGACCGGTTGGCCGCATAGAGATGGATCCCGATACCGTTCTGGCATTCGGCCGCGCCATTGCCCGCCCAGGTGACCAGGCCATCGACCCAGTCCTTGGGTTCGCCAGGCATCGTCAATGGGTCCCAACGCAGGCGGTTGGGCGAGAAGGGCGCATGACCAATCGGCGCAGTTTCGAGGCGCGCATTGCCGTCGTAGGGCGCAAAGGCGGGATGCATCGCACTCGGCCGCATCCGGTAAAGCCAGCTGCGCCGGTTGTGATCGCGCGCGACGGTGAACGCCGTCCCCGAAAACTGCTCGGCATAGAGGCCGAAGGCGGGCCGTTGCGGGCTGTTGCGCCCCTCGGGCAACGCGCCCGCCACCGCCTCGGTGGCGAACTCGTTGCCGAAGCCGGACATATAGTCTGCCATGGGCGCGCTTACGCTTCTTCGGTTGCCGGAATCACCCCGCGGCGGACCTGGTCGAGCTCGATGCTTTCGAACAGCGCCTTGAAATTGCCTTCGCCGAAACCGTCATTGCCCTTGCGCTGGATGATTTCGAAGAAGATCGGGCCGACCATATTCTCGGTGAAGATCTGGAGCAGCAAACCGCCGCCGGTTTCGGGCGCGCCGTCGATCAGGATCTTGCGCTTCTGCATCTCTTCGATGCTGTGGCCATGGCCCGGAAGCCGCTCGTCGAGCATCTCGTAATAGGTATCGGGCGTATCCTGGAAACGCACGCCGCGTTCGCGCAGAGCATCGACCGTACCGAAAATATCGTCGGTCGAAAGCGCGATATGCTGGATGCCCTCGCCCTTGTAGTCGCGGATGAATTCCTCGATCTGCGAATGTTCGTCCTGGCTCTCGTTCAAGGGAATGCGGATCTTGTCATCAGGCGCGGTCATCGCGCGGCTGAACAGCCCCGTCGACTGGCCCTCGATGTCGAAATAGCGAATTTCGCGGAAATCGAAGATACGCTCATAATAGTCCGACCAGACGTCCATCTGGCCGCGGCGGAGGTTATGCGTCAGATGATCGAGCGTATGGAGGCCGACGCTGGTTTTTGCCGGATCGTCGCCCGCCACCGCCTCGAAATCGATATCGTAGATAGTCGCCGCGCCGGGATTGTCGACGAGATAGAGGTTCGCCCCGCCGATGCCTTCGATCGCCGGGATGTTGAGCTCCATCGGCCCGACCTTGCCCTCGACCGGCGTCGCGCCGCGCTCGACGGCAAGCTCGAGCGCCTTGTGCGCATCGGCGACGCGAAACGCCATAGCATTGGCCGATGGCCCGCGCTCTTCGCGGAATTTCGCGGCCTGGCCATCGGGTTCCATATTAAGGATGAAGTTGATGTCGCCCTGGACATAGCGGCGGACATTCTTGCTGCGATGCGTCGCGACATGCGCAAAGCCCATCTTGGCGAAAAGGCCGGCGAGCGCATCGGGATCGGGGCCGGTGAATTCGACGAATTCGAAGCCGTTGAGGCCCATGGGATTTTCGGGTTTATCGGTCATGTTTCAAATTTCCTGCTGGTAGAAGACGGTCAGTCCAGAATGCCGCCCAAATGGCGGCGGCGCGCTCGCAGCGCGCGATTCAGCAGGCGAGCGAGCGGCTCAGCCGGTGGACCGTCCAATAGGCGGTGGAATAGCATTTGCTGTCCATGACGGGAGTATAGCCGAATCGGGACGCTTTGTCAGCCAACGGCACTACAGCGCATCCTTGGCGCGCAACGCCACGAAATCCGCAGCAGACAGACCAAGCTCCTTGGCAAGGACCGCTTCCGTATGCTCGCCGACGGCGGGCGGCGGTGTCGCGCCGTCCCGCGATGACGCGGCCAATCGCAACGGGCTCGCCACGCCGGGCAAGCCATCGAGATCGACCCGGTGGCCGCGATGCTGCGATTGCGGTTCGGCGAAGGCCTGATCGATCGAATTGATCGGCCCATAGGGGATTTTCGCCTCGATCAGCGCTTCGGTCCATTCGGCCGTAGTCCGCGTCTTCATCGCCTCGGCGAGCGGCGGGATCAGCGTCTCGCGATTTTCGACGCGAGCACCATTGGTCGCATAGCGCTCGTCCTCGGCCATCTCGCCCAGCCCGGCCATCGCGGCGAAGCGCGCAAACTGGCGATCATTGCCGACCGCTACGATGATCCAGCCGTCGGCGGTCTCGAAAGGCTGATAGGGCGCGATATTGGGGTGCGCATTGCCGCTGCGCACCGGCGCGGTGCCCGAGACGAGATAGTTGAGCGCCTGGTTGCCGAGCGACGACATCGCGGTATCGAACAGCGCCATATCGATATGCTGCCCCTCGCCCGTCGCCTCGCGCTGATGCAGCGCGGCGAGGATCGCGGCGCAGCTGTTCATCCCGGTCATAATATCGACGAGCGCGACGCCCATCCGCTGCGGTTCGCGATTCGGTTCGCCGGTGATCGACATGAAGCCCGCCATCGCCTGGATCATCATGTCGTAGCCGGGTTTCTCCGCATCGGGTCCGGTCTGGCCGAAACCGGTGATCGAGCAGTAGATCAGCCGCGGATTGATCGCGCGCAGGCTCTCGTAATCGAGGCCATATTTGGCGAGCCCGCCGACTTTGAAATTCTCGACCAGCACATCGCTTTGCTCGGCGAGCCGGGCGACGAGGTCGCGGCCTTCGGGCTTGGTGAAATCGATCGCGACCGACTTCTTGTTGCGGTTGCAGGTCAGATAATAGCCCGCCGTCCGGTCTTCGCCCTCGCCGACCCCCAAATCGACCCAAGGTGGGCCCCAGCCCCGCGTATCGTCGCCCGCGCCGGGGCGCTCGATCTTGATAACCTCGGCGCCGAGATCGCCGAGCATCTGCGTCGCCCAAGGGCCGGCAAGGATGCGCGACAGATCGAGGACGCGGATATCGGAAAGGGCTTTGGGCATTTTTCTACCTTTGTCATTCCAGCGCAAGCTGGAATCTCGCGCCACCAGCGCTGAGCCCGGCTGACGGAGATCCCAGCTTTCGCTGGGATGACGGATATTGTCGAGAACTCAGCCCGTAAATGCCTGGATCCCGGTGATCGCACGCCCCAATATGAGCGCGTGGACATCGTGCGTGCCTTCATAGGTGTTCACGGTCTCCAAATTCACCAGATGGCGGATGACGTGGAACTCGTCGGCGATGCCGTTGCCGCCGTGCATATCGCGCGCCATGCGGGCGATATCGAGCGCCTTGCCGCAATTGTTGCGCTTGATCAGGCTGATCATCTCGGGCGCCCATTTGCCGTCTTCGATATTGCGCCCGACGGTCAGCGCCGCATTGAGGCCGAGCGCAATTTCGGTCTGCATATTGGCAAGCTTGAGCTGGATCAGCTGCGTCGCGGCGAGCGGGCGGCCAAACTGCTTGCGATCGAGCGTATAATTGCGCGCGCGATGCCAGCAATCTTCGGCCGCGCCCATCGAGCCCCAGGCAATGCCGAAGCGCGCCTTGTTGAGACAGCCGAACGGCCCGCCAAGCCCGCGGGCGTTGGGCAGCAGATTCTCCTCGGGCACGAAGACATCGTCCATGACGATCTCTCCGGTGATCGAGGCGCGCAGGCTCATCTTGCCTTCGATCTTGGGAAAGCTCAGCCCGTCCATCCCGCGATCGAGGATGAAGCCGCGGATCACGTCGTCTTCGGTCTTCGCCCAGACCACCGCGACATCGGCGATCGGCGCGTTGGTGATCCACATTTTCGAGCCCGACAGTCGGTATCCGCCATCGGCGGTCTTGGCACGGGTCTTCATGCTGCCCGGATCGGAGCCGGCATCGGGTTCGGTCAGTCCGAAACAGCCGACGATTTCGCCGGTCGCAAGCCGCGGCAGATATTTTTCGCGCTGCTCTTCGGTGCCATAGGCATGGAT
>JABDLY010000058.1 GCA_013001755.1 Sphingomonadaceae bacterium | reverse complement strand
GGCTGGCCCGGCGCCGACGATTACCACGTCATAGGGCATCGATTCCCGATCGGACATGAACTTCATTCTCCCACAGGGCCTTGCGCTCGCATCGTCGCAAACCGCCCACCTTCTATCAGATAGTACCTGCCCGGCGATTGACCGGGCCGTCAACCTTGCAGTCTATGTCCGATCCAGGGCGAGAGACAATGAGCGAAGTCAGCGATATCGAAAACACGGTCGGATGGTGGCGCGAAGCCGGCGTCGATACGATCGTCGCCGACAAGCCGCGCGGCTGGCTCGAAGCCCCCAAGGCGAAGCCCGGCAAGCCTGTCAATGGGCAGCCCGGCGAAACGCCGGCGATCGACCATGGGCCCATGCCCGGTAATCTCGCCGAATTCCGCACCTGGCTTCATGACGCCACAACATCGCAAAGCACCGAAAAACCGCTCGATGCGGAGGGCGATCCGGCGTCGGGGCTGATGATAGTCGTCGATATGCCCGAACAGGGCGATGCCGAAGCCGGCCAGCTGGTTGCCGGGGAAACCGGACTTTTGCTCGATCGGATGCTCGCAGCGATCGGCCGTGATCGAGCCTCGATCTATCTGGCGACAATATGTCCGGCGCGGTCAGTGGGCGGGGCGATCGATGAAACCCGCCGCGAATTTCTCGCCAAGGCGGCGCGCCATCACGTCGCTCTTGCCGCGCCCAGAGCCCTGCTTTGCATGGGCGACGCGCCAAGCCGTGTGTTTTGCGGGGCCAATCTTAGTGAAGCCCGTGGGTCGCAACACAATTTTAACCATGATGGCGGCATTGTGCCGGTCATCGCCACTTTTCACCCACGCTTCCTGCTTCAGCAGCCGAGGTTCAAGGCACAAAGCTGGAAGGATTTGCAAATGCTGATCGAAGGACTGTCCGAATGAATTTCAAGCTGCTGTCGGCCACCGCTCTTCTTGCCCTTTCCGCCGCGCCCGCGCTGGCCGACAATTCCGACAACGCGGCACGTCAGCGCGCCCAGTTGGCCGGTTTCGTACTCGGCGATTTCGACGACCAGCTGAGCCGTCGCGAGCGCGAAGCCTATCCGGCGATATTCGCCGCGATCCGCGACCGGAATTGGCAGATCGCGCAGGAACGCCTCGCCGCTGCGCCGCGCGGCCTTCTCCATCCTGTCGCCCGCGCCGAGCTTTATCTCGCCGCCGGTTCGCCGCGCGTGGAGATGGAAGATCTTGCCGCATTGCTGCGCGAGGCTCCGGAACTGCCGGAGGCGAGCAGCATCGCGCGCCTCGCCGAAAGTCGCGGCCTTGAGCAAACGCCCCATCTGCCGGCCGCCCAACGATTGCGTCGCCTTCCCGGCCCGTCGCGCCGCAGTACCGCGCGCCCGGTTTCGGACGACAGCGCCGCTCGCTCGCTGGCGCGGCAGGTTCACCAGTTGATCGTCGACGACAGCCCGCGCCAGGCCGAAGACTTGCTCAATGGCCAGCGCGAGAACCTCTCGCCGAGCGGGCTCACCGAAATCGAGCAGCGGATCGCCTGGTCCTATTATCTGACCGGCGACGATCGCAACGCCCGTCGCCTCGCCCGTCAGGCACGTCAGGGACAGGGCGACTGGACGGTTCATGCCGATTGGGTCGACGGTCTCGCCGCCTGGCGCCAGCGCGATTTCGACGCCGCTGCCGAGGCTTTCACTGCGGTCAGCCGCCGCGCGCCTGAAAGCGAGCTGCGCAGCGCAGGACTCTACTGGGCCGCACGCGCCGAAATGGCAGCCGGTCGCCCTCAGAATGTCCAAGCGCATCTGCGCGGCGCGGCCTATGCGAGCGAAACTTTCTACGGCCTGCTCGCCGCGCAAACTCTCGGGCTCGAAGCATCGGGCGGACAAGGCGGCCCGGCACCGTCGTCGGGCAATATCGAACAGGATCGCAACGCCCAGCGCGCCGTTGCGCTTGCCGCGATCGGCGAAACGCGGCTCGCCGAAAGCTATGTCCGCCATGGCGCCGCGCTGAGCCGCGCGAACAATCATGATGCCTGGGTCGAACTCGCCGAACAGCTCGATCTTTCGGACGCGCATCTCTGGCTGTCGCAAAATGCGCCGGTCAACTACCACCAGACGACGCGGACGCGCTTCCCTGCCCCGGCCTATAATCCGCGCGGCGGATGGCGCGTCGATCGATCGCTGGTCTATGCCCATGCGCTGCAGGAATCCAACTTCCGCCCCGACGCGGTCAGCCCTGCCGGCGCACGCGGGCTGATGCAGCTTATGCCGGGGACGGCACGGCTGCTCGAGCGGCAAAACGGCAGCTCGATCCTCAACGGCGATCTCAACAATCCCGAGGCCAATATCGCCTATGGCCAGGCCTATATGCTCGACATGCGCGATTTTCCGGGGACGCAGGCGCTGCTTCCCAAGGTGATCGCCTCCTATAATGCCGGCCCCGGCGCCGTCGTGAACTGGGAAGGCCGGTTGCGCGACCGCGGCGATCCCCTGCTCTATATCGAGAGCATCCCCTTTTACGAGACGCGCGGCTATGTGCCGATCGTGCTCAGGAATTACTGGATGTACCAGCGCAATGCCGGCGATGAGACCACGAGCCTTGCCGCGCTCGCCCAGGGCATGTGGCCGCGTTTCCCCGGGACGCCGGGGCCGGTCGCTGTACGTCTCTCGGGCCATGGCGGAGCGCGCATTGCCGATTGACGAAAGCCGCGACTTCAAACCGATCAGGATCGCACTCCTCACGGTTTCCGATACGCGAACGGCCGACAATGACACGTCGGGCGACATCCTTGCCGAACGGATCGAGGCAGCGGGGCATATATTGGCCGACCGCCATATCGTCCCCGACGATCTCGACATCATCCTCGCGCAATTTCACCTCTGGATCGACGATCTCGGAATCGATTGCGTAATCTCGACCGGCGGCACCGGGCTTACCGGCCGCGACACTACGCCCGAAGCGATCGAACGCGTCCAGGACAAGGCTATTCCAGGCTTTGGCGAGCTCTTCCGGATGCTGAGTTATGAGAAGATCGGCACCTCGACCGTCCAGTCGCGCGCCTGCGCCTGCGTTGCGCGCGGCACCTATCTCTTTGCATTGCCCGGATCGAACGGCGCGGTGAAGGACGGCTGGGACGGGATATTGGAGAGCCAGCTCGACAGCCGCCACCGCCCCTGCAATTTCGTCGAGCTGATGCCGCGGCTCAGTGAATAGCCACAGCGGGCGTCAGTCGACCGGCCAGGAAATCCAGACTTCGCGGATAACCGCATCGGGATATCCCGCTGTCGTTTCGTAATAGGAACCATCGCCTTCCACGCCGCGATAATCCCCGCCATGCTCGCCGCCTGGCATGTTCACGCCCCCGTTTTCGGCATTTTCCTCTGCCATGTCCGATCGGGCGCGAAAGCTGTAATGACCGGGCGGGTTGGCGAAGGAAACATATTCGCGCCCCTCATTGTCCCAGCTAAAGCCGAAGGTCGCGGCTCCATAGGCCTCGACGGCCGTCGAAACCGGCGTTCCGGGGCCGACGCCTTCCGATGTATTGCAGACCGGGCTCGATACGATGAGACCCTGGGCCTCGGTATCGGGCGCGTAACTGTCTTCGGCAAAGGCGATTGCGCAGATCGCGTCGGCACCGTCCGAACGCACGCAGAGCGCGCTCAAATCGACCATGAAGGCCGAATAGAAGCTCAGCGCCGTTCCCTGGGGGAAGGCCGCGGCAAAATCGCCGAGCGTATCGGGCATCACTATCCCCGCAGCGCCGGGACCCTCTATCAGGCATTCGGGATCGAACGAAGCGCTGCCATCCGGAGCAGCGCCATCGACGCGTTCCGCGCTCTCGCCCACGCTGTCGTCGAGGGTCAGCAACTCGGGCGCGCGCCCCTGTTCGGCGCCATCGGTAGCGACTTCTTCGCTTATACCATCTTCGCTTTGCGCCGTTTCGGGTGCGCAGGCCCCCATTAGTAACGACACGGCAGCCGCGCCAGTCAATAAGCCTCGCATGGATTCTCCCCTTTCCGTACGCAAGATGGCTTGCACGACGCGGCGCGATATGGCAATTCGTTCTTGTTATGTTCTCACATCGAATGACCGGACGCGGCGCGACGCGCAATGCGACGCCGACCCGTTTCAACCTGAATGATCGCGAGGAGGACGGTGACTGGCTCGACGATCGCGAAGATATAGACGGTGCGCCGCCTCCCCTGCGTACCACGGTCACGATCGAGCGCCCCAAGACGATCATCGCCCGCAACCGCTCTCCCGATATCCCGTTCGACCGCTCGCTCAATGCCTATCGCGGCTGCGAACATGGCTGCATCTATTGCTTCGCGCGGCCCACCCACGCCTATCACGATCTCTCGCCGGGGCTCGATTTCGAGAGCAAATTATTCGCCAAGCCCGATGCGGCGGCGCTGCTGCGCGAGGAACTGGCCAAACCCGGTTACAAGGCCGCACCGCTGGCAATGGGGACGAACACCGATCCTTATCAGCCGATCGAGCGGATTTACGGCATTACGCGATCCTGTATCGAGGTGCTCGCAGAGACTGGACATCCCCTGACGATCACGACCAAATCGAATCGCGTTCTGCAGGATCTCGACCTGCTGGCGGATATGGCGAAAGACAATCTGGCCGCGGTGGCGATTTCGATCACCTCGCTCGATCCGAAAATCCATCGCACGCTCGAACCGCGCGCGCCGTCAGCTCGCAAACGCCTCGCTGCGGTTACGGCGCTCAATAATGCGGGCGTGCCAACCTATGTCTCGATGTCGCCGATCATCCCCGCCATCACCGATCACGAGGTCGAGCATCTTGTCGAGGCGGCCGCCGAAGCCGGTGCGATAGCAGCCTTCTTCCTGCCGGTTCGCCTGCCCCATGAAGTCGCACCGCTGTTCCGCGCCTGGCTCGACGATCATTACCCGGACCGCGCGGCCAAGGTGATGAACATCATCCGTTCAATCCGCCGCGGCAAGGACAACGACCCGCGCTTCTTCAGCCGGATGCGCGGCTACGGCCCCTGGGCGGAGCTGTTGCGGACGCGGTTTGAGAAGGCTTGCCGCAAACACGGACTCAACCAGCACAAGATCGAACTGCGCAGCGATTTATTTCGGCGGCCTGCGGGACGACAGGGGGAGCTATTTTGACCGAACGCCGTCATTGCTACGCCGACTCCAGCTTGTAGTCCTTATACTGATCCCTCAACGCGCGTTTCAGGATCTTGCCGGTCGCGGTGTGGGGGAGTTCGTCGACGAATTTGACCTCGTCGGGGAGCCACCATTTGGCGACATTGCCGGTGAGATAATCGATCACGCCGTCCTCATCGAGATCGGCGCCTTCCTTCTTGACCACGAGCAGCAAAGGCCGCTCGTCCCATTTGGGATGATAGACGCCGACCGCCGCCGCTTCGGCAACACCGGGACAGCCGACCGCCGCATTCTCGAGCTCGATCGAACTGATCCATTCGCCGCCGGACTTTATCACATCCTTCGCCCGGTCGGTGATCTGCATGACGCCGTCGGGATGGATGACCGAGACATCGCCGGTATCGAACCAATTGTCGCCGCCGACGCATTTGCCGCCATCGTCCTGGAAATACTGGTCGAGTACCCAGGGCCCGCGCACCATCAGGCGGCCCGAAGATTCGCCGTCGCGCGGCAGGTCGTTGCCATCGTCATCCACGATCTTGATCTCGACGCCGAACGGTGTACGGCCCTGTTTCGCCACGATATCGACCTGCTCGTCGAAACTCAGATCGTCCCAATGGGCCGGGCGCATACCGATGGTGCCGATCGGCGATGTTTCGGTCATACCCCAGGCATGAAGGACATAAACACCGGCCTTCATAAAACGCTCGATCATCGCGCGCGGACAGGCCGAGCCGCCGATCACGACCATTTCGAGTTTGCCATAATCGACCGTCGTCGCGTCCATATGCGCGAACATCGCAAGCCAGACGGTCGGAACGCCAGCCGAATGCGTGACGCCCTCGTCGAGCATCAGATTGTGCAGCACGCCGCCGTCATTGGTCGCGGAGAACACCATCTTGGAACCCGTCACCGCGCAGGCAAAGGGCAATCCCCAGGCATTGGCGTGGAACATCGGGACGATCGGCATCATGACGGTGCGCTGCGACAGGTTCATCGCATCGGGCTGGCCCTCGGTAATCGCGTGGAGCACGTTCGAGCGATGCTCGTAGAGAACGCCCTTTGGGTTGCCCGTCGTGCCGCTGGTGTAGCAAAGCCCGCACGGTTCGCGTTCGTCACCGGTCACCCAGGTGAAATCGCCATTCTCGACATCGGTCAGCTCGCGGAAGGTCGGATAGTCGCCCTCCCCGTCATAAAGGATGAAATGCTCGACGGTCGTGAGCTGCGACTTCACCTTATCGATGATCGGCTCGAAGACCTTATCGAAGAGTAACACGCGATCTTCGGCATGGTTGATGATATAGACCAGCTGCTCCTCGAACAGCCGCGGATTGATCGTGTGGACGATGCCGGCGACGCCGATAATGCCATACCAGGATGCGAGGTGATGGCCGTGGTTCATCGCGAAAGTGCCGACGCGGTCGCCCTTTTTGATGCCGAGCTTCGTCAGCGCCTGCGCAAATTTGCGCGCGTCTTCGTGGATGCCCGCCCAGTTGCTCCGCGTCGTCGATCCGTCAGCCCAGCGCGTGACGATTTCGCGATTCCCATGCTCGCGCGCGGCATGATCGATAATATCGCTGACGCGCAGCGGCGCATCCTGCATTGAACCGAGCATAGCGGCTCCTCTCCTTGGCTTGTTTTCGGCTATCTTAACCGGAGTCGGGAGGGCGTCCAGAGTTTATCTTCCCCTCCTGCTCGCGGGAGGGGCATTCAGGACACGAGGGCGAGAGCCGGCCTGTTCTCGGTGCCATGGGCGTCGGCCGCCAGCAATTTCGCTTCGCTGATGCCCGGCAAATTGCCGATCGCGTACGCCAGATCGGCGTCGAGCTGGAAACGGCGGCCGAGGACCACGTGTGCGTCACCGCCACCCGGCAGCGCGGCGTGGAGGACGATCTCGCCATGCCCTTCTTCGCCTTCCGCCACCGCCGAGGCCAGATCGGCGAGCGCAGCGGGTTCGTCGACGCGAACGCTCAACGTCATCCGCCGCGCCGTCGCCAGCCCTTCGAAATGCTGGAACTGACGGACGGTAACGCGCGGTGTTTCCTCGCCCGGCTGCCAGTCGAGATCGACATGGAGCAGCCCGCAGGCGCCCGATCGCGCCGCCTCCTCCAGATCGCTGCACGGCGCCTCGTCGAACGCCATCGCCGGGAACTGGCCCGACGGATCGGAAACCATCGCCGCGATAAACGCCTTGCCCCGCCGCGAGGTTCGCTTGCGCGCATTTTCGACCATCCCCGCCATCACGGCCGGAATGCGTCCGCCGCCCGGCGGCGGTGTCATCTCGCACAATTCGGCAAAACTCTTCGCGCCGAATGCCTTGGTGATGTGGCGGTGGCTGTCGACCGGATGGGCCGAGAAATAAAAACCGAAGGCTTCCTTCTCATGCGCCATGCGATCGGCGAGCGCCCAGTTGGCGTTCGCGTTGAGCCGGATATGCGCGATATCGTTGGCTTCGCCCGAGAATAGCCCGCCCTGCCCGCTCTCGCGCGCATCTGCGGCGCTCGAGGCGATGGCGAGGATCGTCTCCGCCGCTTCATGCACCGCCGCGCGATTTTCCGCGAGGCCATCGAACGCACCCGCGCCGGCCAGGCTTTCAAGCTGACGGCGATTGAGCAGATGCGGATCGACGCGCGCGGCGAAATCGTCGAGCGTATCGAACCGCCCATTGGCCTCGCGTTCGGCGACGAGCGCCTCCATCGCCTTGGCGCCGACACCCTTGAGCGCGGCGAGCGCATAGCGGACGGCATGGCTTTCGCCCTGCTCCTCGACGGTGAAATTGTCTTCGCTGGCATTGATCCGCGGCGGCAGGCAGGCGATGTCGGAGCGTCGCATATCCTCGACGAAAATCGCCAGCTTGTCGGTATTGCCGCGGTCGTAACACATCGAGGCAGCGAAGAACTCATGCGGGTAATGCGTCTTCAGCCAGGCCGTCTGATAGGCGATCAGGGCGTAGGCGGCGGCATGGCTTTTGTTAAAGCCATAGCCGGCGAATTTGGCGATCAAGTCAAACAGCTCGTTCGCCTTCACCGTATCGGTCGTCTTGCGCTCGACGCAGCCGTCTATGAAGCGCTGGCGCTGCGCATCCATCTCGGACTGGATCTTCTTGCCCATCGCGCGGCGCAGCAGATCGGCATCGCCAAGCGAATAGCCGGCGAGCACCTTGGCCGCCTCCATCACCTGCTCCTGATAGACGAAGATGCCGTAGGTTTCCTTGAGGATCGGTTCGAGCTCGGGATGCGGATATTCGATGGCCTGCTTGCCATTCTTGCGCGCGCCGAACATCGGGATGTTGTCCATCGGGCCCGGCCGGTAGAGCGAAACGAGCGCGATGATATCCTCGAAACAGGTCGGTTTGACCGCCGCCAGCGTCCGCCGCATGCCTTCCGATTCGAGCTGGAAGACGCCGACGGTATCGGCGCGCTGGAGCAGGTCATAAACAAGCTCATCGTTCCAGCGCAGGCGATCGAGATCGACTTCGATATTGCGCAGCGCGAGCAGCTCCTTAGCGCGCTGGAGTACCGACAGCGTCTTGAGTCCGAGGAAGTCGAATTTCACCAGCCCGGCATTTTCGACATTCTTCATATCGAACTGGGTGACCGGGATATCCGAACGCGGATCGCGATAGAGTGGAACGAGCTTGTCGAGCCGCCGGTCGCCGATGACGACGCCCGCGGCATGGGTCGAGCTGTGGCGCGGCAAACCTTCGAGCTTCATCGCCAGATCGACGAGTCGTTTCACATCGCCATCGGTCTTATATTCATGCTCGAACTCGGCGACACCGTTGAGGGCGCGTTCGAGGGTCCATGGATCGGTCGGGTGGTTGGGCACCAACTTGGTCAGCCGGTCGACCTGGCCATAGGGCATCTGCAGCACGCGGCCGACATCGCGCAGCACCGCGCGCGATTTCATCGTTCCGAAGGTGATGATCTGGGCGACCTGGTCGCGGCCATATTTTTCCTGGACGTATCGAATGACTTCGCCGCGCCGCGTCTCGCAGAAATCGATGTCGAAATCGGGCATCGACACGCGTTCGGGATTGAGGAAACGCTCGAACAGCAGGCCGAGCTCGAGCGGGTCGAGGTCGGTAATCGTCAGTGCCCAGGCGACGACCGAACCCGCACCCGAGCCGCGACCGGGACCCACCGGAATCCCCTTATCCTTCGCCCATTTGATGAAATCGGCAACGATCAGGAAATAGCCGGGGAAACCCATCTCGATAATGATATCGAGCTCATATTCGAGGCGTTCGAAATAGGGCGCCCGAATTTCGTCGGTGACGCCGTTTTCACCACGGATGGCGACAAGCCGCGCCTCCAGGCCCTCGCGCGAATCGTCGCGAAGCTGCTGATCGGCATCGCCGGCGATCTTCGGCAGGATCGGATCGCGCTTGGGCGCGGCAAAAGCGCAGCGCTGGGCAACGACAAGCGTGTTGGCGAGCGCTTCGGGGAGATCGGCAAAGTGATCTTCCATCGCCTCGGCGGGTACGATCCAGCCCTGCTCGGGACTGTGCCGCCGATCGTCGCTTTCGACATAATTGCTGTCGGCGATGCAGAGCATCGCATCATGCGCCGCATGGAAATCGGCGCGGTCGAAAAAGCCGGGATTGGTGGCAACAAGCGGAAGCCCGCGCGCATAGGCGAGCTCGATCAGCGCCTCTTCGGCGGCTTCTTCGATCGGATCGCCGCGCCGGCTAAGTTCGACATAGAGGCGTCCCTCGAACAGCGCGCCGAGCCGGTCGGCATAGGTTTTGGCGGCTTCCTGCTGCTGCCCTTCGAAGAGCCGCGCCAGCGCGCCTTCGCTCCCGCCGGTCAGCGCGATCAGGCCTTCGCTACGCCCTTCGAGCGACGACAACCGGACATGCGGCTGCTCTTCGATCGGTCGATCAAGAT
>JABDLY010000019.1 GCA_013001755.1 Sphingomonadaceae bacterium | reverse complement strand
GCGAGCTGCTGATCGTCACGCAGAATGTCGATAACCTCCACGAGCGCGGAGGGGCGAAGCGGTTGCTCCATATGCACGGCGAACTGGGTTCGGCCTGGTGCCTCGCCTGCGATGCGCGTTATCCGTGGCAAGGGGCCATGCACCTCAAAAACACCGATAACCCTGAGCTTGTCGAAGGGCTGTCCTTCACTTCAACGCCGGAAAAGAAAGGGCAGGGCTTCGACGAGTTCAGCCCAGTCGGACTTAGGAAGAGCGTTGCTTGCAAGAAATGCGGCGAACCCGGCCATGTCCGCCCCGATATCGTCTGGTTCGGCGAGATGCCGTACCGGATGGACGAGATCGAAGCGGCGCTGGCGAGGTGCGACCTGTTCGTCTCGATCGGCACCTCGGGCGCGGTCTATCCGGCGGCGGGTTTCGTACAGACGGCGCGGCATCACGGCGCGCAAACGCTCGAGATGAACCTCGACCCGAGCGAGGGCAGCGTGTTCTTCCACGAAAGCAGGATGGGGAAGGCGGGGGAACTGGTGCCGGTTTGGGTGGATGAGGTGCTCGACGCTTGATTGTGCTCCGGCGAAGGCCGGAGCCTAGAGTTTCAGGCGACGACGCAAGCCATTCTGGGCTCCGGCCTCCGCCGGAGTACGTGTCACTCCACCCAATCCAAACCGATATCGCGGTAGAGCCCGCGATCCTCGTCCCAATTTTCCTTCACTTTTACGTGGAGGAACAGATGGACCTTTTTGCCGAGCATCGCGCCGAGTTCTTCGCGCGCCGCCGATCCGATTTCCTTGATCCGGCTGCCGCCCTTGCCGAGCACGATCGCCTTTTGCGTCGGGCGCGCGACGAGGATCTGCTGGCGGATTTCGAGGCTGCCGTCCTTGCGCTCTTTGTAGCTCTCGGTGTCGACCGCGCTGGCATAGGGGAGTTCCTCGCGCAGCTGGAGATAGAGCTGTTCGCGCGTGACTTCGGCGGCGAGAACGCGCTCGGTTGCATCGCTCAACTGGTCTTCGGGGAAGTGCCACGGGCCTTCGGGCATCGCCTCGACGAGCGCCGTTTTGAGCTCATCGACACCGTCGCCGGTGGTCGCCGAAATGAAGAAAGTGTCCTGCGGCGCGAGCAGCGCATTGAGCCCCGCCGCGAGCCGGAGCAGTTCGTCCTTCTTCGCGATATCGACCTTGTTGAGGATAAGAATTTTCGGCTCGGGACGGTCGCGCAGGTTTTCGACCATTTCCTCGATACTGGATTTGAGCCCGGCCTTGGCATCGACGATCAGGCCGATGACATCGGCGCCCTCCGCACCGCCCCAGGCCGCCGCGACCATCGCACGGTCGAGCCGGCGGCGCGGCGCGAAGATGCCCGGCGTGTCGATCAGCACGATCTGGGTCTGATCGGCGATGGCGATGCCCATCAGGCGTGTTCTTGTGGTCTGCGCCTTGGGGCTGGTGATCGCGACCTTCTGACCGACCAGTGCGTTGACGAGCGTCGACTTGCCCGCATTGGGCGCGCCGACAATCGCGACAAAGCCGCAGCGTTTGGTCATGCGAGTTTCTCCAGCAAAGCCCTTGCCGCCGCGGTTTCGGCATCCTGTTTCGATGTTCCCTCCGCCTCGGCGCTCTCGCCATCGGGTATCTCCACGCGGACGATGAATTGGGGGCTGTGCTGCGGCCCGCTTTGCGTTGCGACCCGGTAGATCGGCGGTTCATGGCCGTTGGCTGCGGCCCATTCCTGGAGCGCGCTCTTGGGATGGGTGGGCGCGCGGCCCATGGCTTCGACGCGGCTCTCCCAGGCGGCGCTGATAAAGTCGCGCGACGCGCCGATGCCGCCGTCGAGATAGAGCGCGCCGATCAGCGCCTCGACGACATCGCCGAGCACATTGTCGCTATCCGCGGCGCCGTCGTCGCGCGCCTGTTTGCCGAGCCGGATATGCGGTGCGACGCCGATCTCGCGGCCGATCGCGGCGCAGGTCATGCGCGAAACTAGCTCCGAAAGGCGGCTGTTGAGCTTGCCTTCGGGATCCTCGCGATGGCGCTTGTAGAGCCAGGTAGCGATGGCAAGGCCGAGTACGCGATCGCCGAGAAATTCGAGACGCTGGTAATTGGTCTTCTCGCCCATGCTCGGATGCGTCAGCGCGCGCTCGAACAGCGCGACATCCGAGGGCGTATGACCGAGCGCTTCAGCGATCCAGCCAGCAAGTTTTTCCTCATTCATCGCCGTAATTCCGTCCGATACGATCCCAGCGTGCGGCGCTGAACCAGCTGATCGGGTTGATCCAGCTCGCGCTGCCGTCGGTCGACCAGAAGATCACGAAGGCGCGGCCGACAATATTCTCTTCGGGCACGAAACCGATGCCGCCGCCGGCCGTCGGTTCGAAGCGGCTATCGGCGCTGCGGTCGCGGTCGTCGCCCATCAGGAAATAATGGCCCTCGGGCACGACATATTCGGGTGTCGAATCGGCGGTCGTCTCGCCGACATCGAGCACATCATAGCTGCGCCCGCCGGGCAAAGTCTCGCGATAGCGCGGCGTCCGGCAGAACATGCCGTTGGTCGTGCGCTCGAGCAGCATATCGCCGGTGTTCGGGCAGTCGCGGATGCTGTCGACGGGCTCGCGAAAATCCTCGATCCGTTCGCGCGCCAGCGGTTCGCCGTTGAGTTGCGGCACGCCCTCGATAATCTGGATGCGATCTCCGGGCAGGCCGATTACGCGTTTGACATAGTCGCTATTGGTATCGGCGGGCGAGCGGAAGACGATGATCTCGCCGCGCTCGGGCCGGCCGCCACCGATACGGCCGTCGAACAGATCGAGCGAAAAGGGGAAGCTGTAGCGCGAATAGCCATAGGGCCATTTCGCGGCGAACAGATAATCGCCGACCAGCATCGTCGGCGTCATCGATCGGGACGGGATGTTGAACGGCGAAATGACGAGGCTGCGCAGCAGCAGCCCGAGCAGCGCCAGCGTCAGCAGGAAGCGCAGCCAGCCCAGAGTTTTTTGCAACGCGGACTGCGGCTCTTCGGCGGCAGCAGCCTGCCCGCCGGGCTCGGTTTCGTCGAATTCGCGCAACATGGCGGCGCTCTTGCCGAGGCGCGGGGCGCGGTCAAGCCGATCGCCGTTACAATTTGCGACAATTTTCACTCGCGCCGGGACAATTGCGCGACGATTGCGCTGTCTAAGGGCAGGGTAAGGCGGACCGGATAACCCGCCAAAACCCTGTTGTACGGAGTAAATTGCAATGAAAAAGAAGATTTTCATCACCGGCGTCGGCGTTGCCGCGCTGATCGGCACGGCGGCGATCGCCCAGCATCAGGGCGGCATGCGCGGCGATGCCAATGGCGACGGCCAGGTCACCCGCGCCGAAATCAGCGCCCAGGTACAGGAACGTTTTGCGCGTGCCGATGCCAATGGCGACGGCGCGATCGATGCCAGCGAACGCGAGGCACGGCGCGGCGAACGCCGCGGGCATCGTGGCCGGCGCGGTCGTGGCGGACGCCATCATGGTGGACGTGGACGCAGTTTCGAACGGATGGATGCTAACGGCGACGGCGTCGTGACGCGCGACGAAGTCACCGAACGCGCCGGTGCCCGTTTCGATCGGATGGACGCCAATGGCGACGGCCGGATCGACGCCGCAGAACGTGAGGCCATGCGCGAAGCGCGTCAGGCCCGCCGCGCCGAACGCCGCGCCAACCGGCCCAATCCGGACGCCAATGGCGATGGCCGGGTGACGCTTGCCGAAGCCGAAGCCCATGCGATGGCGCGCTTCGACCGGGTCGATGCCAATAATGACGGCACGATCACGGCAGAAGAACGCCGGGCGCACCGCGATGCGCGGCGTGCCGAGCGCAGAGCCAACCGGGGCAGCTAATCCCTCTGCTGCCTCTTATGACGACCGGCCGCGCGCCCCCTCTCGCGGCCGGTCGTTTCATCAACCTTGTGACAATCCCAAGTCCGATTGGGCTGAGCTTGTCGAAGCCCTGTTCTTTCTTTGACCCGGAGAAAAGTGAAGGACAGCCCTTCGACAATCTCAGGGCAAACGGTAATGGTGGATCTTAATGGCTTCCCGCCCGCATCTCCTGCTCGTCGAGGACGAACGCTCGATCCGCGAGCCGCTCGCCGAGTTTCTCGGCAAGAACGGCTATCGCGTGACCCAGGCGGCGGACGGTGGATCGGCGCGCGATGTGCTCGCGGGTTATGCGATCGATTGCGTGATCTGCGACATCATGATGCCGGGCGAGGACGGGCTCAGCTTGACGCGCCATATTCGCGAGAACACCGAGATTCCGGTCATCCTGCTGACCGCCAAGACCGAGGAAACCGACCGCATCGTCGGTCTCGAAATGGGTGCCGACGACTATGTCGTGAAGCCGTTTTCGCCGCGCGAGCTGGCGGCGCGGATCAAGGTCATCCTCCGCCGTGCCGGCGGCAATGGGCAGCGGCAGCGCGCGCCCGACCAGCAGAGCTACGCCTTCGCTGGCTGGGTGCTCAAGGCGGGCGAGCGCGCGCTCGTCGACCGCGACGGCGTCAGTGTTTCGCTGTCGACCGGCGAGTTCAAATTGCTGCTCGCGCTCGTCACCCATCCGCAGCAGGTGCTGTCGCGCGATCAGTTGCTCGACCAGACACAGGGCCGAGAGGCCGCGCCATATGATCGCGCGATCGATAATCAGATCAGCCGGCTCAGGCGCAAGATCGAAAGCGATCCGAAAACTCCCGAAATCATCAAGACCATTTGGGGCGGCGGTTATACGCTGTCCGCGCCGGTGACGCGGCTGTGAGGCGGCTGTGGCCGAAAAGCCTGCTCGGCCAGCTGATGCTGGTCATCGCGCTCGCGCTCGCAGCCGCGCAGGCGATCAATTTCGTCATGTTGTACCAAGCGAGCGAGCGGTTGCGCCTCGTCGAAGCCGCCGGTCCGGTCGTTGCGCGCGTCAGCGCGC
>JABDLY010000018.1 GCA_013001755.1 Sphingomonadaceae bacterium | reverse complement strand
GCCGGTGCAGAGTGCGGCCGAGCTGCATCCGCAGCGCAACTGGGTGCAGATCGCAACCGGGCCCCAGCAAAGCGGCCTGCGTTTCACCTATCGCCAGATGGCGCGCGGCAATGCGGGCTTTGCCGGGCGCGAAGGCTGGTCGGCACCGTTCGGGCGTACCAACAGGCTGCTCGTCGGCCCGTTCGATACCCTGCGCGAAGCCCAGCAACTCGCCTCCGCGATGCGCGAAGCCGGCGGCGACGCCTTTGCCTGGCGCAGCTCGGCGGGCGAGGAAGTGACGCGGCTGTTCGCCGAAGGCGAGTCGCCGCAACCCTCCACCGAGGCGCGCGCCGCCGGGTCGTCAGGGGCTGAAGAAGTACCCGCCGCCGAAGCTTCGCACCCGGCGCGTTTCTGGGCGCAAATCGGCATCGGGCAGCAACGCAACGCGCTGCGTTTCACCTATCGGCAATATGCGCGCCGCGCGCCCGAGGCGTTCGAGGGACAGAGCGGCTGGTATGCGGCGTGGAACAACACCAACCGGCTGCTCGTCGGCCCGTTCGACAGCCTTCGCGCTGCGCAGGCCTTCCTTACGGCAGCAGCAGCGGAGGGCGAGATCGACGGCCACACTTTCCGCAGCGATAACGGGCAGGAAGTCGCGCCGCTGTCGCCGTAATCGGCCCTCCCCGGGCCGAAGGCCGTGAGGGAAGGATTTGCTGTTTCGCGCAGCCTCCTAACCGACTACCCCGCGCTCATGCCGCTTGCGCCCTACGCCTCCGATCCGGCCGTCACACGCGGGCGGTTCCACGATGAAGAGCGCGGCGAGACGCCCGGCGAAACCAGAGGCCCGCGCGATGCCTTTCAACGCGATCGCGACCGGATCATCCATTCGGTTGCCTTTCGCCGGCTACGCGGCAAGACGCAGGTCTTCGTCGCGCCCGACGGCGATCATTTCCGCGTCCGGCTGACGCACAGCCTTGAGGTCGCGCAGATCGGCCGGGCGATGGCGCGCGCTCTCGGCCTGAATGAGGATCTCACCGAAGCGCTGTGCCTTGCGCATGATATCGGCCATCCGCCCTTCGGCCATGCCGGCGAAGAGGCGCTGCAGGACGCGCTGGCGGGGCAGGGGGGCTTCGATCACAATGCGCAGACACTGCGCATGCTCGTCCGGCTCGAAAAGCGCTATCCGCGCTTCGACGGGCTCAACCTGACATGGGAGACGCTTGAGGGGCTCGCCAAGCATAACGGGCCGGTTGCCGACCCCGGTTGGGCGCTCGCCGATATCGACGCCGATCATCACCTCGATCTTTCCACCTTCCCGAGCCTCGAAGCGCAGATCGCCGCGCTCGCCGACGATATCGCTTACGACAATCACGATATCGACGATGGCCTGCGCGCCAGGCTGTTCGATCGCGAGGCGCTGCTCGAACTACCGTTGCCGAAAGCGATCTGGGAGGGTGCCGAGAAGCGTTTTCCCGATGCAAGCGACGACATGCTCGCAACCGAATTGGTACGCGAGCAGATTGGCGTGATGGTCAACGATCTGATCGCCGAAACCCGGCGACGCGTGAAGAAAGCGGGCGCGGCATCGCCCGAGGATATTCGACAGGCCGGCCAGCCCTTGGCGGCATTCTCACCCGAAATGGCGGCACGCGAACGCGAGGTGAAGCGCTTTCTCTACCGGAATATGTACGAACACCGGCGCAACATCGAGATAACCGAGGCGGCGCAAGCGGTTATCGCCGCGCTGTTTGCCGCCTATCGCGAGGCGCCGGACGCAATGCCTCCGGGCTGGGCGGCAAGCCTTCCGGCGGACGAACCATATCGCGGCCGCCATATCGCCGACTTTATCGCCGGGATGACCGACCGCTATGCGATAAGCTGTCACGAGGCGATCATCGGTCCCGCGCGATTGCCCGAAGGCTTCTGATCGTCTATCCGCGCGGCTTTCCGCATCACCGGACATGAGATTTGACGCTCTATTCGCATTTCGCCGAGAAAATCGGCACCATCCTCGATACGCTTGAAACGGCCGGCGACCTGCCGCCGGGTCTCGATCGCAAGAATGTCGCGGTCGAGCCGCCGCGCGATCTTTCGCACGGCGATCTCGCGACCAATGCGGCGATGGTGCTGGCGAAACCCGCGCAGACCAATCCGCGCGCGCTTGCCGCGCTGATCGAAGCGAAACTGGCCGAGGTCGATGGCGTCGAGGCGGTCGAAATCGCAGGACCCGGCTTCATCAATATCCGGCTCAATGACGATGTCTGGCGCGATGAACTGCAGACGATTGCCGAGGCAGGTGACGATTACGGCCGCTCGCAAATGGGCGCGGGGCGGACGGTCAATGTCGAATATGTCTCGGCCAATCCGACCGAGCCGATGCATATGGGCCATTGTCGCGGCGCGGTGGTCGGCGACGCGTTGGCCAATCTGCTCGAATATGCCGGGCACAGTGTGATCCGCGAATATTATGTCAACGATGCCGGCGGGCAGGTCGATGTGCTCGCGAAATCGACATATTTGCGATATGTTCAAGCGCTCGGGCACACCGGGAATTTCACGACCGAGCAGTTCCCTTGGCTTGAAAAACAATTCGAGGATTTTGGCGACCCGGAGATCGAGCTGTATCCGGGTGAGTATCTAATACCTGTTGCCAAAACGTTGGCCAGTGAGTTTGGTACGAAATTCCTCAGTCAATCGATAGATGACTGGTTGCCAATATTCCGCGAACGCGCGGTCGCGGCGATGCTCGACATGATCCGCGCCGATCTCGCGCTGCTCGGTATCCATCACGATGTGTTTGCGTCCGAAGCCGCGGTCCATGCCGCCGGCAAGCCCGAGGCCGCCGAGGCCGAGCTGCGCGGCCGCGATCTCGTCTATGACGGCGTTCTCGAAACGCCCAAGGGCAAGGTGCCAGAAGATTGGGAACCGGTCGAGCTGCCGCTGTTCCGTTCGACGCAATATGGCGACGACCAGGATCGGCCGATCCGCAAGTCCGACGGCAGCTGGACCTATTTTGGCGGCGACCTCGCCTATCATTACCAGAAAGCCCAGAGCGCCGACATTCTCGTCGATATCTGGGGCGCCGACCATGCCGGGACGGTCAAGCGGATCAAGGCGGCGGTCGCGGCGCTGACCGGCGGCGAGAGCGAATTCGACGTCAAGATCGTCCAGATGGTGCGGCTGCTGCGCGACGGCGAGCCGGTCAAGATGTCGAAGCGCTCGGGAAATTTCGTCACTCTTGCCGATGTCGTCGAGGAAGTCGGCAAGGATGTCGTCCGCTTCACCATGCTGACGCGCAAGGCCGATGCGCAGATGGATTTCGATTTCGCCAAGGTCGTCGAAGCGTCGAAGGACAATCCAGTCTTCTACGTCCAATATGCTCATGCGCGGATTTCCTCGGTTCATCGCAAGGCAGCCGCCGAAGGCATCGATCCCGGCCAAAAGCCCGATCTGTCGCTGCTCGACAGCGAAGAATTGGCGCTGGTGAAGCTCGCCGCGCAATTCCCGCGCATCGTCGAGGCGGCGGCTGCGGCGCACGAGCCACACCGGATCGCTTTCTATCTCGGCGATCTCGCCGCTGCCTTTCATGCGTTGTGGAATCGCGGCAATGACGATCCCGAAAAGCGCTTATTGCTGGTTGATAACACACCGTTAACCATAGCTCGGCTATCGCTGGCGGCAGCTATGGGGCAGATAATTCGCAACGGACTGGGCATAATGGGTGTCGAGGCCGTCGAGGAGATGGAATAATGGCCGAAGACACGCTCGACATGCGCGATGAAGATCGCCTGCCATGGCTGGAAGCCGTCGAGGAAGATGGCGATGAGGGCATCAGCGTCGGCAAGATGGTCGGCGGGATTTTGCTTGCGCTGCTCGCTATCGCGGTGGTTGTCGGCGGCATCTTCTGGTTGCGCGATCGCAATGCCGATCCGACCGACGGCGCCGAGCTTATCGCTGCTCCTGAAGAAGATTATCGCATCCGGCCAAGCGAGGCCGGCGGCATGGAAGTCGAAGGCGAAGGCGATGCCGCCTTCGAAGCCAGCGAAGGCGGAAGCCCCGAAGGTCAGATCGATAGCAATGCAACCCCCGAAGAACCCGTGTCAGGCCGCCGTGTCGCGTCGAACGACGGCGAAAGCAGCGGCGGCGATTCCACTGCACGGATTCCGGCATCGAACCAGCGTCTCGACGAATCGGCGCCGCGCCGCGAGAGTGCGGGCACCAGTCGTTCGTCTTCCAATGTTCCCAGCGCCTCGAGCGGCCGGCTGATCCAGCTCGGCGCCTATTCGAGCCAGGCGGCTGCGAACGCTGCGTGGGCGCAGTTAACGGGCCGCCGCTCGTTCCTCGGTTCGCTGAACAAGACGGTGACCTCGGTCGATGCCGGCGGACGGACGCTCTACCGGCTTCGCGCCGTGGCTTCGTCCGCCGATGCCGCGCGTCAGGCCTGTTCGCGGTTGCGCAGTGCTGGCGAGGCGTGCAGCGTCGTCGTCAACTAAGCGTCAACCGACCGTCAACTTAGCGCGCCCGATCCGCTGGCCTTGCAGGAAATCTTCGCCTAGTCGGAGCCCATGAAACCGGTTATTTTCGGCTGTTCGGGCGAGAGCCTTACCGATAACGAGCGCGATTTTTTCCGCGACTGCGATCCGGCGGGCTATATCGTCTTTGCGCGCAATATCGCCGACCGCGCGCAGCTTCGCGCGCTGACCGACGAGATGCGCGAGATTTCGGGCCGCGAAAACCTTCCGATCCTGATCGATCAGGAAGGCGGCCGCGTCGTCCGGATGAAGCCGCCTGTCTGGCCCGAATTTCCGGCCGGCCAGGCTTTCGATAAACTCTATGACAAAGCCCCGATCTCGGCGCTCGAAGCCGCACGCGTCAACGCCCGTGCGCTGGCGCTTACGCTAATCGAGTGCGGGATCACGGTGAACTGCGCGCCGCTGCTCGATGTTCGCCAGCCCGATACCGTCGAGGCGATCGGCGATCGCGCGCTGGGCGGCGATCCGATGCGTGTCGCCGCTCTGGGGCGCGCGATGCTCGATGGTATGGAAGAGTCCGGCGTGCGCGGCATCGTCAAACATATGCCGGGTCATGGCCGGGCCAGGGTCGACAGTCACAAGGATTTGCCGCGCGTGACGGCGAGCGCCCAAGAACTCGAGGTGGATATCGCGCCGTTCCGCAAGCTCGCCGATGCCGGCATGGGGATGACCGCGCATATCGTCTTCGATGCCTGGGACGCTGATCATGCAGCGACGCTCTCGCCCAAGGTGATCGACGAGATTATTCGCGGCGCAATCGGTTTCGATGGCCTGCTCTATTCGGACGATCTCGATATGCAGGCGCTTACCGGCGATCGCGCGCAGCTCGCTGCCGATGTGGTTGCCGCCGGCTGCGATATCGCGCTCAATTGCTGGGCGCGGATGGACGAGATGGTCAAGACCGCCGAATTGCTGCCCGATATTGCCGAAAAGAGCCGCGAGCGGCTGGACAGGGCGATGGAGGGCGTAACGGTTGATGCACAGCCCAGCGCGCTTGAATCGTTGATCGCCAAGCGCGACAAACTATTATCCTATGCATGAACGATCTCTCGATCGAAATTTTTGAAGACGCACCCGAAATCGCCGAAAGCGAACGGCTGACGCTTGATATCGACGGGTGGGAAGGTCCGCTCGATCTGCTACTCAGCCTGGCGCGGACTCAAAAGGTCGATTTGCGCGAAATTTCGATCCTCGCGCTGGTCGAGCAATATCTCGCCTTTATCAACGACGCCAAGGTGCTCAAGCTCGAAATCGCCGCCGATTATCTCGTGATGGCCGCCTGGCTGGCGTATCTCAAAAGCTGCCTGCTGCTGCCGAGAGACGAGCAGGAAGACCCAAGCCCCGAAGAGCTGGCGCTTCGTCTCCAGCTGCGCCTCCAGCGGCTCAACGCGATGCGCGAGGCCGGCGCCCGTCTGATGGCGCGCAACCGCATCGGCCGCGATGTCTTCCTGCGCGGCGCGCCCGAAGGATTGCGTGTCGTTCGCAAGATGCAGTGGACGGCCGAAATTTACGATCTGATCTCGGCTTATGGCCAGATACGTGCGCGCACGGAGCCTGCCGTCCATGTCGTCGCGCATCGCCCGGTGATGACGCTTGAGGACGCGCTGGTGCGGCTCGAGCGGATGATCGGCGGCATTCCCGAATGGGGCACGTTGCAGAGTTTCCTGCCCGAGACCGAGGATAGCGGCTATCGCCGTTCGGCGCTCGCATCGAGTTTCGTCGCGGCGCTCGAACTGGCGCGGCAGGGCAAGGCGCTGATCCGGCAGGAAGAGGACTTTGCCGAGCTGATGGTCCGCGCGGCATGAGCGAAGCGCCCGGCGAAGATGTCCGCGCGGTCGAGGCGGCGCTGTTTGCCTCGGAGGACGGCCTGACAGTCAACGACCTGACGCAGACGGTGGGCGAAGATATCGATGTCAAAGCAGTGCTCGAAATCCTCGCCGGACATTATGCCGGCCGCGGCTTCATGCTCGTCGAACGCGGCAAGCATTGGCATTTCGAGACCGCGCCGGATCTTGCGCATATCCTGCGCCGCGAGCGCGAAAGCCCTCGTAAATTATCGCGTGCGGCGACCGAAACGCTGGCGATTATCGCCTATCACGAACCCGTCAGCCGTGCCGAGATTGAGGCGATACGCGGGGTGCAGATCTCCAAGGGAACGCTCGATGTATTGATGGAAGCCGGATGGGTGCGCCCGGCCGGCCGGCGCGAAACGCCGGGAAGACCGTTAATATACGCAACAACCCCTGTATTTCTCGAACATTTCGGTTTACAGAATAAGCGCGACCTACCCGGCCTTGATGATCTCAAAGCTGCCGGGCTGCTCGATCCTGTCGATGCCGCGTTCGAAGCTCTCGAGCTGGAAACGGCTGAGGGTGATGACTAACTAGGCCGCGGATAAGGAGAAAATTCATGGCTTTAGGTCCGTGGCAAATTGCTATTATTGTACTGCTCATCGTTCTGTTTTTCGGGCGTGGGCGCATTTCCGACATGATGGGTGACCTTGCGAAGGGTATCACCAGCTTCAAACGCGGCTTGCGCGAGGACGAGGATGAGGGGAAGGACACGCGTTCATCGCCGTCCGAACCCGCCCGCATCGCGCAACCGGCGCCGCCGCCGTCCGAAACGACGGTCGAAGCGACGCGCGAAGACAGCGCCAGCTAGTCCGTTTCCCTCAGGATCGCGGTGCAGCGGCTGGAACGCCGTGGCGTGCGGTCTGTGACCTGACTGGGCATCTATGTTCGATATTGGTGCAGCCGAACTCCTGCTTGTGGCGATGGTGGCCCTGATCGTCATCGGGCCAAAGGACCTGCCGCTTGCCATGCGGACGGCAGGCAAATGGATCGGTCAGCTAAGGGGGATGACGCAGCATTTCCGCGGCGGGATCGATGCGATAATTCGCGAGGCGGAGATCGGCGAACAGGAAAAGGCCTGGGCCGAAAAGAACGCGGCGATCATGAAAGAACATCCGCAGGCAGAACCGGATCCGGATTCGGTCGCGGCCGAAGATGTTGCGGCTGAGGCGGGAGCAGCACCGGAATCGAATGAAGCTTCGCCGGCTGCTGAAAGCGGGACGCAAAACAAGCCGCGCTACGAGGAGCCTGGCCTCTTCGATACTCCTTCAGAAAAAAATGATGGCGCGGCGGAGACGAAAAAGTGAGCGCCGGGACAGAGCTTGATAAGCGTGAAGAAGACGAGAGCGTCGAGGACGAACTCGACGAAAGCTCGGCGCCGCTGCTCGATCACCTGGTCGAACTGCGCAACCGGCTTTTATGGTGCGTTCTGGGCTTTGCGCTGGCCTTTGGCGTCTGTTTCTATTTCGCGACCGAGATTTTCTCGTTTCTGGTTCGCCCGCTGACCGATGCCTTTGGCGAAGGCGAGGGGCGGTTGATTTTCACGCAGCTCTACGAGGCGTTTTTCGTCGAGATCAAAGTTGCGATCTTCGGCGCATTCGTCATCGCCTTTCCGTTGATCGCCAACCAGATATGGATGTTCGTCGCGCCCGGACTGTACAAGAATGAGAAGGGCGCGTTTCTGCCTTTCTTGCTCGCAACGCCTGTGTTGTTCACGCTCGGCGCAGCGCTCGCCTATTATGTCGTCATGCCGACGGCCTTCCGGTTTTTCCTTGGCTATCAAGGCGATGTCGCGGGCCTGGATCAGGAGGCATTGCCCGCAATCAGCAGCTATTTGTCGCTGGTGATGCGGTTTATCATCATTTTCGGGCTGGCCTTCCTGCTGCCGGTGCTGATCCTGCTGCTCAATAAAGCCGGAATTGTCGATCGGGCGCAGCTGATCAAGGCGCGCAAATACATCATCGTCGGCGCATTCGTCATAGCCGCCGTTTTTACGCCGCCCGATCCGATCACGCAGCTGATGCTCGGCATTCCTTTATGCCTGCTCTTCGAACTGACATTGGTAATAATCTGGTTCACCGACCGGCGGCACAAAAAAAGGGAGTAGGCACCGCCGGCCTGTGAAACGATTCGTGGCCGGGGCTAGCGCGCTTCATCCGCAACGGTTTCGCCGACGCTCTCGACGTCTTCGCCCACACCTTTAATCGTGTTGCAGGCGGCGAGCGGCAGGCCAATGAAGACTGACGCGACAACAATTAGCTTTTTCATTGTTCAAATACTCCGGTTACGACCGCGCAAATGCGGCAACACCGGATAAATGATCTGTCGCGCGCTATGTTCCATGCAGCGAGCCGCAGCGACCCAGAAAAAATTGAGCCCGGAAGCGCTTCCGGGGGGAGGTAAGCGCGTCCGGGCCCATGTTTTTCGGATAGCGAGAGCGGGGGGGCAAATGGTCACTATCCGACTGCAAAACGCCCTTCGCCGCATTCGGTTCCCCATAAAATGAGAAAATTCGCAAAAAAAATATAATATTCAATATTATCAATATGTTCAATTACTCGATAACGGGTATTGTAATTGTATAAGTGCCGGTTTCACCGTCCAGATCGAGCTTCGAGCGTAACTGACGCGACAGGCCCTCCAGGACGCGGGCATATCGCTCGAAATGTGCAGGCTTTTCTTCAAAACGCAGCGATTCCGATACCAGGCTGAGTAGCGCCTTCGCGCCCTCCTGGTGAATCAGCGATATCTCTATCGACGCTTCCTCACCGGCCGACAGCGCCAGTTCGACAATTTCGGTGATCAGAAAGGCAACCGGCGCCGCGATATCCTGTGTCACGCGCAAATCTGCGATATCGAGCGCTAGCGAAAGATTGCTGTGGACCGGAGCGCCCTGATGGAGCCCTGAAGCGAGCTCGGCGATGATCGGGCGTAAGATCACGCCTTCGCGATGATCGGTTTCCGCGAAAAGATTACGCTGGACCACCGCGAGTGCGCCGACGCGGCGTTGTATCCCCGCATAAGCGGCGGAAGCATCGTCAGAAATCGCTTCGCGGGCATGAAGGTTGAGCAGGCTCGCTATGACCTGGAGATTGTTCTTTACCCTGTGATGCACTTCTCGAGTTAGCCGTTGTTGTTCGGCAAGGCCGGCCTCCAGCTCGCGCCGGTTGGCAGCCAATGCGTCGACGGTTTTCCCGAATGCCGAGCCGAGTTCGCGGATTTCCCGTGCTATCGTGCCGGTCTCCGGCAGGACAAAATCCGCTCCGTCGATGCCGTAGCGCGCCACCGCCGATTGCAGGCGCGAGAGCGGGCGCAATAATATGCGGTTGACGAGAAACCAGCCAAGCAGGGCTGCGGCCAGCCACATGAGCAAAGGCAATCCGATCGACAGCATTTCCGGGAGCCGCATCGGTGCGATTGCGAAGGCGGCGTCGACGCGGATCTGGTCATCGGCGATTGTGCGGCTGATCACATGCGGGTCTTTCGGTGCTCTGCCTTCGTCCCAGCCATGAATGATCTGCCACTCGCCACGCTGACCCAAACGAATTTCGAAATTATTTGGCTGGTCCGTAGGGACGGTGATGGCGGCGATTGTTTCGGGCGGAAATTCCGCCACGCCGAACGCATTGCCGTTGGCGCCGGCGATCACGATGCGGAGAGATCCGACATCCGCGTCGAGCGTGATCCGTTTCAGGGCGCGATCGCGAGGCGGTGGTGAAAATCGTGGAGCGAAGGCCGGCGTTGCGCAAAGCAGCGCGCCGCGCCGGTTGAAAATAGCCAGATGAACCTGATAATCTTCCAGCGAGGCGAGTGCCCTGAGCGTAAGTGTGCAGCGGTCGCCATCCACTTCGTCGATCGCCGTAGCGGTTGTCGCTGCGCGCAGGCCGGTCGCCGTGTTATCGATCGCCGCCCCGAGTTTTCTTGCGCTCGAATCGGCGATTAACGTGGCCTCGTCGATGCGGCCCTGCCGAGCCGCCTCCGCCGTATCGAGCGACGACAGCAGCATGATCAGACCAAGCGGCAGCAGCGCCAGCCCTAGAATGAACAGCATCTTCAACCCCGTGGAGAGCTGTGCAAATCGGAAGAAATTGCTGTTGCTGTTCGTCATCAAGGGCGCGCGCCGCACGGCGCGATGGGCATGCTAGTTGAGCTTGCCGAGGAGATCGAGCATTTCGGGTGGTACATCTTCGCCGGCAGCATCGTCGTAGACGGTGCGCAACGCCGCGCCGATGTCGAGCTTGTCGGATGCCGGTTTACCGGACTCTCCGCCGTCTTCGCCATTTGCCTTTCGGTCGCCGGGTCCTTTGGGCTTATCACCATGCACAGCCAAATCATCCGCCCCTTGATTGCCCGACCCTGCTTTCACGTTCTAGCCGCAACTCGCTTTGCGGCGCAACCGTTTAGTCGGTGTTGATTGTGGCCAGTCACTGCGTGGGAGTGTCGGGCCGTGATATCGACGCAGCGGCATAGCGTAGCACATCGCAACCGAAAAGCGGCATTTCCTTTTTAAATGCGCGTTGATATTGCTTTCGTTTTTTGCTCCCCCCAAAGAAACTGCAATCTTGCATGGAGAATGACATTATGAGGCCCTTGGGAGAACGACTGGCGCCGCATTTGCCGCTGTTGCGCCGTTTCGCCAGAGCGCTAACGGGAAGCCAAGATCACGGCGACAGCAGCGTCCGGTCGGCGCTCGAACGGCTTGTGGCATCGCCCGAGATGTTCCCCGCCGGCGTCGACGAGCGGCTGGGTCTTTATAAGATATTTCTCGACAATTGGGCGTCGGCGGATGGCGTAATCTCCGTCGATGCCGGGGAAGGCGAGGAACGCGAGGCGATCGCCAACGCCCGTCTTGCGATGATCGAGAAGAAATCACGCCAGGCGTTGCTGCTTGTCGAGATGGAAGGCTTTTCGCGTGCCGATGCTGCCTATCTTCTCGGTATCGAGAACAGCGATGTCGATGCACTTGTCGACGAGGCGCGCACCGAGATCGAGGCGCAGCTCAAAACCCAAGTGCTGATTATCGAGGACGAACCGATCATCGCCATGGATCTTGAAGGCATCGTTCGCGATCTCGGCCATGGCGTGACGGGTATCGCGGTAACGCGCGACGAGGCCGTCGCACAGGCGGCAGCCACCATGCCCGGACTCGTGCTCGCCGATATCCAGCTCGCCGATGACAGTTCGGGTATCGATGCCGTGCAGGAAATTCTCGGAACGATAACCGTGCCGGTCATCTTCATTACGGCCTTTCCGGAGCGCCTGCTTACCGGCGAACGGCCCGAACCGGCCTTTCTCATCACCAAACCGTTCCAGCATGAAACGGTGAAGGCCGCGATCTCTCAGGCTCTTTTTTTCAACGATACAACGGTTCCGGCCTAAATCAAAGACTTGCCAAATGGCGGCGCTACATTGCAAGAGGGCTTCATGAGCGAAGACGAACAAGAACATCTGACCAAGACCGAAGCCCGCGCAGGCGCAACGCCGCATATGACGCGGGTCATCCTGGCAATGTCGTTGATATTGATTGTCGGTATCTTCGCGGTCTTATATTTGTTCTGGAGCAATTGACCGAATTGCGTCGGGGGGTCGCTGGTCAACCGGATACGCATATATCGACGGGTCGGCGCTCATTGCCGGCTCGGTGGGTGATGTCGGGGGATGACGGATATGGCCGAACAGCGTAAGCCGCTGACAGAGCCGGAAAAAGTGACGGACAATCCCCAGCCTCTTTCCGATGCCGACTTCAAGGCGGAGCTCGCCGAGGTGATCCCGCATCTGCGCGCCTTTGGCCGGTCGTTGTCGGGCAATCGCGACACGGCGGACGATCTCGTCCAGGAAACGCTGTTGAAAGCCTGGGCTGCGCGCGAACGTTTTCAGGCGGGCACCAATATGCGCGCCTGGACGTTCATCATCCTTCGCAACCTGTTTCTCTCGCAAATGCGGCGCGCACGTTTCAAGGGCGATTGGGACGATCATACGGCCGACAAGCTGCTGGCCGCGCCGGCAAACCAGGACAGGCATGTCGAGCTTGGCGATATGCAACGCGCCCTGATGGAGCTGCCCGAACCGCAGCGCGAAGCGCTGATATTGGTCGGCGCCGGCGGCTTCGCCTATGACGAAGCCGCCGAGATTTGCGGTTGCGCCGTCGGAACCATCAAGAGCCGGGTTGCCAGAGGCCGGGCGGCGCTCGAACAGTTGATGGAAGAGGGCAAGCTGCAACCGCGAAGCGAAACCGATGGTGATAACGACCAGACGGCGCTGCAGGAAATTATGAACGAGGTCGACGATCTCAGCAACCGATGACCGGCGCTGACTAGTTTATCATATCGAGCAACTCTTCGAGTTCACGCGTGGTCTCGCGTTCATCATCGTCATCGCTAAATGCCGTCTTGAGAATATCTCCGATCGCGCTGCGTCTGCCGTTGCCGACATTGATCCTGCGTTCCGGCGGTTGCCTGTTGTAGTTCGCGAAAGGTAGGTTCGGCGCAGCCATGATCGGAAAATGCACAAACATGGAACAAAGTTTCATGCCGGCCGGATTTTACCGGTGCTCTTCGGCCTCTCGCCATGGGTAAAGGTATCGACGGCGATCGGCTGGCTGGTGCAATCGACCGCGCAGAGCGGTTTTCGCCCTTCCTGACGCGGCTGATGCAGAATCAGCACACTTTTTCCGAAATTTTGCGAAGCGACGGTTTGGCGGCTGCCTGGGAGACCGCGAACCAGTTCGAGCATGACGGTCAAGACCGTCGGGTTCGTATGCGGAACCAGCGCGAGGCCGTGGCACTTCTCACGGCATTGGGCGATCTGTCCGGTCTTTCCGACTTCGAAACGACAGTAAGACGGCTTTCCGATTTCGCCGATCATGCGGTGCGCGAAGCGCTCGAAATCGCCTTTGAGCGGCATTGCGAAGGTGCGGACGCCGGTCGGGGTTTTGTGATCCTTGCGCTGGGCAAACATGGCAGCCGTGAGCTGAACTACTCGTCCGATGTCGATCTGTTGTTCCTGATGGACCCGGAAACGTTGCCCGTTGCCCAAGGCCGCGACGCGGAAAAACAGGCTGTCCGCATGGGACGCGAGGTTGTTGATGCGCTCCAGGAGCGGACTGGAGACGGCTATGTCTTTCGCGTCGATTTGCGGCTGCGTCCCTCGCCGGAGATCACCCCGATCGTGCTGCCGGTGAACCCGGCGATCGCCTATTACGAAAGCAATGCCGAACCATGGGAGCGCGCCGCCTTCATTCGCGCGCGCATCGTCGCCGGCGACACCGCATTGGGCGAACGATTCCTCAAAACGATCGAGCCATTTGTCTGGCGCCGGGCGCTCGATTTCGGGACGATCAACGAGATTCAATCGATCTCGCATCGCATTCGCGATCATTACGGCGACCGGCAGGTTTTCGGACCGGGCTTCGATCTCAAACGCGGACGCGGGGGCATACGGGAAATCGAGTTTTTCGCACAGATACATCAGCTGATCCATGGCGGGCGCGAGCCCGAGCTCCGCGCGCCGGCGACGCTCGATGCGCTGGCGGCGCTCTCCGGCGCCGGACATATCGATCGCGCCGTCGGAGAGGAGCTGGCGAATGCCTACCGGCTGTTTCGAACGATCGAACACCGGCTGCAGATGGTCGAGGATCAGCAGACGCATATCCTTCCTGCCCGCCGCGAAGCGCTCGATAATGTGGCGCGGCTGCACGGCGTCGACGATGGCGACGAGCTGCTCGCGCTGCTTATGGAACCGGTCGAATATGTCGGGACGATCTACGATGAACTCGTCTCGGATCGCGGCCAGCGCATTCCAAAGGAACGAGACGCGCTTGAACATCATCTGGGGGCAGCCGGTTTTGCCGAATCTGCTGACCCTCGCAGGCGCATAGAGCGCTGGCGGGCGGGCAAGCTGCCAACGACGCGCTCGGTTGCCGCACGCGCGGCGCTCGAGGCGATTTTGCCGGTGCTCGTTGAGCGATTTGGTGCGGCGCCCGATCCAATCGGCGCAACCAACCGCTTTGATGCCCTGCTTTCCAGCCTGCCCAGTGCGGTCAACTTTTTCCGGCTTCTCGAGGCGCGGCCGGGGCTTGTGCAAATGCTCGCCGACATCCTCAGCCACGCGCCGGCGCTTGCCGACGAACTGGCGCGGCGGGCAGAGCTGTTCGACAGCCTTATCGACGCGACCGCGCTCGACCTGCCTGAACCGACCGGTGAACTGATCGATATCTTCCGCCAGCGAAGCCGTTCCGACGACTATCAGCAGCGGCTTGACCGGATGCGCCAGCTGGTCGGCGAGGAAAGATTTGCGCTTGGCACGCAAATTATCGAAGGCGCTAGCGATCCGCTCGACGTAGCGGCGGGATATTCGCGCGTTGCCGAAGCGGCGCTCAACGTCCTGACCGACGCGGCCATCGCCGAATTCGAGACACAGCATGGCCGCATTGCAGGCAGCGAGCTGGTCATTCTCGCGCTCGGGCGATTGGGCGGCGAAGCGTTGACCCATGCGTCCGATCTCGATCTCGTCTATCTCTTCACCGGCGATCACGGCGCGCAATCGGTTGGCCGCCGCGCGCTCGGCGCGACCAATTACTATCAGCGGCTCGCGCAACGCGTTACCGCAGCGCTCAGTGTGCCCACGGCCGCCGGGCCGCTCTATGAGATCGATACAAGGCTGCGGCCGTCGGGCGAGCAGGGGCTGCTCGCCGTCTCGTTCGACAGCTTCGCGCGCTATCATGCCGACAAGGCGTGGACATGGGAACATATGGCGCTCGCCCGCGCGCGCCCGGTTTATGGATCGGACGCTGCGAAGGCCGAATTGGCGCGCATGATCGAAGAAACGCTAAGGCGCCCGCGCGAAAGCGCGATGGTCGTTGCCGATGCACGCAGGATGCGTTCTGAGATAGCCGAGCATAAACCGCCCGCCGGGATGCTCGACGTCAAGCTTGTCAGCGGCGGTCTCGTCGATCTGGAATTCTGCGTGCATGTTACCCAGCTGATCGAAGGCCGAGGCTTCGATCCGCACCTCCCTGCGGCGATCGAGGCGCTGATCGGAGCAGGCTTGCTGCCCCCTCCGATGCGCGACGCGCACGCTCTGCTAACCCGTATGCTGGTGACGTTGCGTCTCGTCTCGCCTGCTTCGACCGATGTGCCGGCGGGAAGCCAACCGCTTGTCGCCAAAGCCTGCCGGAAGGAAAATTGGGATGCACTGCTTGCCGATTACGACGCGGCGCGGCAATGCGTCGCCGACCATTGGGCGCGGATGTCGTCCGACGATTAGGAGATTTTGATGATTGAAACAGGCCAGAAGGCACCTGATGTGACGCTGCAGTTGCCCGACGAGAGCGAGGCGAAGCTGAGCAGCTATTTCGGCAAGCCGCTTGTCGTTTATTTTTATCCCAAGGACGATACGCCGGGCTGCACCAAGGAAGCGATCCAGTTCACCGATCTTGCCGGCGATTTCAAAAAAGCGGGCGCGCAGGTGATCGGCATCTCCAAAGATCCGCCGAAAAAACATGTGAAATTTGCGGAGAAGCACGACCTCAAGGTCGATCTGGCGACCGATGCCGATGGCTCGGTAACCGAGGCGTTCGGCGTCTGGGTCGAGAAGAATATGTATGGCCGCAAATATATGGGTATCCAGCGCGCGACCTTCCTGATCGATGCAGACGGCAAAGTCGCCAGGGTCTGGCCCAAGGTGAAGGTCGCCGGTCATGCCGAGGATGTGCTCGAGGCAGTAAAGGCGCTCGACTGATCATGGACGAGAGCGTCGGCGCGGCGGTGCGCGCTGTCCTGCTTGCCGCCGAACCGCGTGACAAGGTTTTCGCGGCGCGGTGCGCGGCGAGAAACTGGCGGTTGGGGCGGCTCGATCATCGTTTCGATGTTGCGATGCCCGGTCGCCCGGCCCGGCCCGATTTGCCCGAGCTTCTCGCGCCATCGCAAATGCCGCGGCGCGGGCGCGGCGGAACCGAGCGCGGCCGCATCGCGATGCTCCATGCGCTGGCGCATATCGAATTTGCCGCGATCGATCTCGCCTTCGATTTGATCGGGCGGTTCGGCGGCGAATTTCCGCGCGAGTTTGTCGACGACTGGATGCGTGTCGGGGCCGAGGAGGCGATGCATTTCGCGCTGCTCGACCGCCGCTTGCGTTCGCTCGGGTCGCATTATGGCGCGCTGCCCGCGCATGACGGGCTGTGGGAGGCCGCCGAGGAGACCGCGCACGATGCTGCCGCCCGGCTGGCGATCGTTCCAATGGT